>SXKJ01000247.1 GCA_005778115.1 Planctomyces sp.
AGCCCATCGCTCGATAAAACACTTCTGCGGACATGCTGCTCTCTCCTTTCGGGGTTCGGTAAACACACACAACCCGATTGGAAACCAGCATGTCCGCTTAATTCAAACATCAGACCCCAAGAGGCCCCTTGAACCCGAAATGCTCGCATTCTGGTGAATGCGGCTACAACGTGCGCAGATTGAAATTTGCGTTTCAGTCCCGAAGGGGCGTAACTCGAAAGCCCAGGACAAGCGACCAACGGGAGTGCCGCCCTGGGATGGGTTGTTGCTGTTGGGGAGAGCCCTGAAACGGTGACACTCGATTTGGCCCGCCTTTTCAGGGCTTTCTATCGCTGCTCGTAGGAATCCAGGGCGGCGCGGATCGGAATCTGATCCGCTCTGTCCTGGGCTTTCGAGTTCTGGCCTTTCAGGCCAAAGCGCCAACATCAATCTGTGGCCCAATAATTTGACGAACGTCTTTTCGCAGGACGCTTGAGGTGCCAGCCGCGCTGGCCAGAATGTCGCATTGGGGGCGTGCGCGATATCGTGTCATCACACATCAATCTTCTCCGCGTTCCAACATCATGACGCGAGAAACTGAAGAGCATTCCCCGAGCAGTGGGAATTCGCACGAGCCAGGGTGAGGTCTGGCTGGCTTTTGATCCGAAGCTGGATCGGTATGTGGCTCTCAAAGAGATCAAACCGGGACTGCACGGGTCGCGGGACATCGTCAGCGGGTTTCGGAATGAAGCCAAGCTGACGGATGAACTCGAACATCCCAACGTCGTCACGGTGTATGAAGCCGAGCACATGCACGAGTCGGTGGGAATTCGGCCGAAGGGATCGGCTCCGTTCTATGTGATGCGAGCCTTCGGCAACTGCAATTTGATGAAGGCGATCAGCGAGTCCTAAGACAACGCCCGCAGAAGAAGCCATAACGCAGATTCATTTGGACTGCGGCAGCCTGCTGCCGCTTTGGCCTCAGCAGCCTGCTGCTGAGGCTCTCTGGGTGTTGATCTGAAGGTCGCGTGGCTTGGTCTCGATCTGGCTTGTCGTCGTCGCTTTTCGTCCAACAGCAGGCTGTTGGACGGAAAGCGGCAGCAGGCTGCCGCAGTCCAAACGCGAGTGCCAAAGAAGGACTTAACTCGATACGTCGGATACTCGCCATCGCCGTTTCTGAACGGTCATAATCGGATCGTCTCCTTTGTTGCCTCTGGATGTGGTGTGTCATGGATCTCGTTGCCGAGCAGTGCCGACGGAATGTCGTGGCCGATGACGCTTGGACGCTGTACTCCGCGCATCGTGAGCGTGTGACGCGGACGCTGCTGGACTCTCGAACGATGTCGGCCGAGCGGTTGTGTTTGTTGGGGGCGGGCAACCTCAACGATTTCGATTTGCCCGCGTTGTTGTCCGCGTTTCGAGAGATTGTGCTGGTGGATCTGGATGCTGATGCGTTGCAGCGCGGGCTGGCGCGACAAGGTTTCGCTTTGGATGGTCGCATTCGAATTGTGGCTCCGGTGGATGTCAGCGGTGTGTTTGTCGAGTTGACCGCGATGGAGAATCCGCTGGCCCGCGAAGCGGCGATTGAACGTTGCTTGCGGTCGTTGGTGCAAACTCCGGACTTCGGCTGGAAGGGAAGTTGCGATGTGGTGGCGTCGGTCGGACTTCTCACTCAGTTGATCGACGGAGTCACGCGGACCATTAGCGAGTCACATCCACGATGCTGGGAAATCGTGTCGGCACTGCGGACTCAGCATCTGCGTCTGATGTTGGAGTTGGCGGCACCTGGTGGTGCGGAGGTGTTGGTGACTGAAGTCGTGTCGTCGGATTCTTGTCCGGCGCTGCTGTCGGTGAGCGAGGTTGAACTGCCGGACCTGCTGCGGCGTGAGATTGCGGCTCGGAACTTTTTCACTGGGACGAATCCGGCGGCGTTGCAACAGTTGTTGCGGACGGAGATCAGTCTCGCCGGGCAATTGGCGAGCGTGCGGTTTTCGGAGCCGTGGTTGTGGACCTTCCTGGCTCGGACGTACGCGGTTTTCGCGGTGGCCATGCGGAAGTTCGGATGATGCCAGTTTCCGCAGGCGGAATAGGCCGGTTGCTGCGTTGAGGCCAAGTTCTTCGGTCGCACGGATTGATCCGGTCGCGACCTGTCCCGGTGACGAGTCAAACCTGGAGGGCGTGGTGGAGCATTCGGTGCCTCCGTTACGACTGCTTGGTTTGCCTCCTCGTTGCGACTGATCCGCTCTACCGAAGCCGTTCTCTTTGAGAAGTCTTCGTGAGCTCGACGATACCTCTTTTAGATTCACGCATGGAAGCGATGTGCGAAGGCCCGCTTCGGCAAGACGCCGAATGATCGTGGTCCGCCTTGCCGCGTTGGTGGCTCGAATCTGATGCCCGGCCCTGCCACTTCCCGTCACTCTAACCAGAAGACATGCAGGACTTTCATGCCTACTACCGCGACTCCTCGACGCCGTCTTGCGTCCCGTGTTCAGAACCCCCTGGAGACCTATCTCCGTGAGATCAACGAGACCGCGTTGCTCACGGCTCAAGAAGAAAAGGATTTGTCGAACGCCATTCACGAAGGTGATACGGCCGCTCGTGACCGGATGGTGCGAGCGAACCTGCGATTGGTGGTGAACATCGCGCGGGCCTACACCAACAAGGGGCTGCCGCTGCAAGACCTCATCGAGGAAGGAAACCTGGGACTGCTCCGCGCGGTCGAGGGCTTCGATCCGAACATGAATACGCGGTTCAGCACCTACGGCAGCTACTGGATCAAGCAGTCGATCAAGCGTGCGTTGGTGAATTCGGCCAAGACAATCCGCGTTCCGGCGTACATGGTCGAGCTGCTCTCAAAGTGGCGACGCGCGACGGCTCAATTGTCGGATGAACTCGGTCGTCCGCCCACACCGGAAGAAGTTGCGAAGCTGCTGGAAGTGCCGACGAAGAAGCTGCGAATCGTCAAGAAGGCGATTCAGCTCTACAACTCGACACCGCAGACCGAGCAAGCCGAGGGCGGCTGGTCGCTGGGCGAGATGGTCGCCGATCAACGGCAAAAAAGTCCCGAAGCGGAAATGGTCGAGACCGACAATCTCGCCCACGTCTACAAAATGCTGGAGACGATGGACCCGCGCGAGGCGACGATCCTGCGGATGCGATTCGGCCTCGACGATTCCGAACCGAAGACTCTGAAGGAAATTGGCGAGTCGTTGGGGCTGACCCGTGAGCGTGTCCGGCAGATTGAGAACGAAGCTCTCAATCGTCTCGCCAAAGGCTTGATGGGCGACTGAGTCTGGCCAACTGGCTGATTGAGAAGTAGCCTCTCGCCTCGTTGGCCTTCCAGCAACTCTTGTCTGGAAGCGACGAGTTGCGAGAGGCTCGGCAATGAAACAAACCGCGTTGGTCTTCGGTGGGGCGGCGCTTGGCGGAGTGGTCGGGTACTTCGCCTTCTTCTGGATTGCTCAACAGGGCTTCTACGGTATTGCGTTGCCGGGCGGACTGCTTGGCCTGGGAGCGGGTTGCGTTGCCGGTCGCTGGCCGGCTGTTGTCTGTGGAGTGCTGGCTCTCGCGCTGACCCTATTCACCGAATGGAAATTCGCGCCATTCCTCAAGGATGAGAGCCTGAGCTATTTCTTGTTGCACATCTACGAGAAGGCTCCGATCAAGCTACTGATGATTGCTGCTGGCACAGCCATCGGATTTTGGGTGCCCTTCCGCCGCGTGGAATCGGATCGACGAACCATTCCAACAACCTCTGGTCCGCATTCCAAACTTTAGCCGCGCGGCGCTAGCCCACATTATTCATGCGTATCCGATGAAGCGGCCCGCGAGGGCGTAGAAGGTGTTGTGACATCAGCACTTCAACGCCGCAGGGAGGCCGGGCATGAGTTTACAGGGTGTGTTGCCGTTTGTCCTCGATTTTTCGGTGGAGCGGCCGATCGAAGTCGAGGTTTC
>SXKJ01000248.1 GCA_005778115.1 Planctomyces sp.
ACTCGGAACTTTCAGCCCTGGTTCCATTTCACTGCCATTGCCATCGTGATTTGCATCGCGGCGGTCTATTCGGTCGGCCGGATTGTGACGCACCGTTTGGGCGCATGGTTCGTCTTGCGAGTTGGCTCGTTCGTCACCGGCGTGCCGTTGGTTGGTGCCATTTACACGTCGGTCAAGCACGTTACAGATTTCTTCCTCGCCGAGAAGGATCCGAAGTACCGCCGCGTGGTGGCGATTGAGTATCCGCGCCCCGGCATCTGGACGTTGGCGTTCGTCACGGGCGATGGGATGTCCGAATGCGTGCAAGTCGCCGGCGAACCGCTGGTCAACGTGTTGATTCCCAGCGCACCGGTGCCGTTCGCCGGCTACACGATGAATGTCAAACAGAGCGAGTTGCTTGATCTCGATATGTCGCTCGATCAAGCCATTCAATACGTCATGTCCTGCGGAGTGATCGTGCCGCAACCGGAATTCCAAACGCCGGGCAATGTGAAGAACGGAATCGCTGAACCGCCGACGCACCCCGGCCAGTCGGCTCAGCCCGCGTTTTGATTTGGATTGCTGCAATCGAAAGCGACGACTTGGGGCGTCGCAGTCCACGTTGAGGTTTCACGGATGAAGCTCGCATGTTTTTGGCGATGGATGACGGCTTGGCTGATGGCCTCGCTGCTATTGGGATGTGGGTCGCCGGTGGTCAATCCCGGCCGAACGACAACACCGATCGCTCCCCCAGCCGCGACTTTACCGACGGGACATTCTTCTGGGCTGCCGACTCTGGATACGCCTGAAATCCAGCAGATTCCGGCCGAGTCCGTACTCAGCCTGCCGAACGAATCGAACTCGGCGACCTATCACAGCGTGAAGGCCGGCGAGACACTCGCCAGCATTGCCAAGCAATACGGTGTCAGCGCCGAAAAGCTCCGCACGGCCAACGGACTGGACGCTTCGGCCACGTTGAAATCACAGCAATTGCTGTACATCCCAAAGAATCGCTGATGGTTTGGAGTCCGATGATGTCGCACGAAACTTTATGGGCTCCCTGGCGGCTGAATTACATCGTTAACGCGGTGGACAAGGACGCCGCTGACAAGCCGCAAGCGGGTTGCTTTCTGTGCCGGTATCGCGACGACACGCACGACGCTGAGAATTACGTCGTCGATCGCTCCGAGCATTCGCTGATCGTGCTCAACCGGTTTCCGTACAACAACGGCCATTTGCTAATCGCTCCGCGCGAGCACAAGGGGACGTTGGAGGAATTGTCCGATGCCGTGTTGCTCGACCTGCAAGTCCAACTGCGACGCATGACCAAGTTGTTGAGCCTCGTGATGGGGGCGGAAGGATTCAACATTGGATTGAATCTCGGCCGCGTCGCCGGAGCCGGCTTGCCGGGGCATTTGCACTGGCACATCGTTTCGCGCTGGAACGGCGATGTCAATTTCATGCCCGTCGTCGCCGACACGAAAGTCATCCCGCAATCGCTCGATGCGCTGTATCAACTGTTGCGAGCCGATCTGGCCAGCGTCTCTTAGCCAGGATTTTTTTCAAGTCGGCGTAGCCAAGCTCGCCAGAGCTTGGAAGGTTGTGACGAGTTGCCCTCAAGCTCTGGTGAGCTTGGCTACGACTCTCCGCCGCCGTCGTTTTTGCGGCGGTTGCATCGCTCCGTTGCCAACGATTATCGTGTGCTCGAAGGTTTTTCAGGCTCTGGATTGAGGGCCGAATCGACTTCCCTCCGACATCGAATGTGACTCGACCATGTTTCTGATCGTCCTTCGGGCCATCTATTTTCTCATCTGCGCCAGCGCGATCGCGGCGTTCGTGAATACGTGGAGCGATCCCTACGAAGTCTTCAAAGGTCATCAGTTCATGGCGTTTCTGTTGATGTTGGCCGTGTCGCAAATTGTGACGCTGATCGACATCTTCACGCCGCGCAAACGGATTGAAGTGATCTCGGCCATCTACTTCGGTCTGCTGATCGGCGTCTTACTCAGCTACATTCTGATGCAGACGACGACGCCGTTGCTCGAAGCCCTGAAGCTGCTGAAGTACGAAGGGCCGATCAAATTGGTGCTGACATTGATGGTCACGTTCTTGAGCACATCGTTGCTGGTTCAGACGCGAGACGACTTCCGATTCGTGATTCCGTACGTCGAGTTCGCACGCGAATTGAAAGGGATCCGGCCGCTGGTTCTGGACAGCAGCGCGTTGATTGACGGCCGGATTGCCGACGTCGTAGAGACGAAAATTCTCGACTCGAAGATGATCGTACCGGACTTTGTGCTGAAGGAAGTGCAGGACATCGCTGACTCGCAGGACAAGAACCGCCGGATTCGTGGTCGCCGCGGGCTGGAAGTCCTGGCCAAGCTGCAACAGATGCCGCATGCGGAGGTCTCGGTTTACGACACGAAGAAGAAGGAACTCGATTTTCGCGGTCTGACTGTCGATCAGCGGTTGGTGGAGCTGGGAAAGGACTTGAAGGGCCGCATTGTCACGAGCGACTTCAATCTCAACCGCGTGGCCGCCGTGCAGGGAGTCGAGGTCATCAACCTCAATGACGTCGCCAGCTCGCTTCGTCCGAGATACCTGCCTGGCGACCCATTGAAGGTCCGCGTGATCCGCGATGGCGAGGGGCCGGGGCAGGGGGTTGGCTATCTCGACGACGGCACTATGGTGGTATGCGAACAGGCTCGCGAGTTGATCGGCAAAGAAATCGAGACAACTGTGACGAGCGTGCTGCAAAGCAGCACCGGACGCATGATCTTCGCTCGGCCGAATAGTCTGCCGCCGCGACCGTAGTGCAGGCGGCTCGCCTGCGATTGCGTAGGTTGGGAGTCAGTGCGTTGCGGCAGACTCACCGGGTTTGCCAGGCGTGGCTTTGACCGTCGGCTTGGGCTCAGCCTCTTTCTTCGGCTTGGGCACGAACGGGTGAGTCTTCTCCCACTCCATCCAAAACGTGGAAGGATTTGTCTTCCGCCACATGCAGAGTGCGTTGCCCACGTGCGAGAAGAACGTGTAGTTGTCCAGAATCTCGGATTCACTCATCGCAATTGTCTTTTCAATGATCCATGCGGCCGCTTGCCGAGTTTGTTCGCGCGGTGGATGCAGCGACTCCGGCGCGATCGACAACCATTCGAGATGGTGTCCGGTGGCGATGACGTGCCGGAACAGCGGGATCGATGGGTCGGGTTTCTTGACCGCGTCCGCACCCGCCGGCCAGTTGTATGGCCAATGGCCATCCTCGAACTGACTGACTTTTAGAATGTCGCGCACCGACTCCAGGTGTTTGAACACGGCCGCCTGCACGTCGTCGGAGAGAATGTCGAACTGCTCGTCCAGCCGCAGCAGGACCGTCAGCGAGTACAGCCGATGCGTGCCGCCGCACGTTCCTATCTTTTTGTGTCCGCGGAGCAGTCGCTGAGCCAGCATGTCGAACGACATCTCGCGGCCGTCGTTCAATCGCCACGACTTCGTGGGTGGCAGCCACAGGCCGAACGCCATCACCGACCATTCTGTCTCACGTTCGTCGTAGCGAAAGTCACGCAAGGCTTGCCGCAGGACATCGCGAAAAGTCAGGTCTTTGCGACCCGGCGTGAAGACCGGTTGAGATAACGGCAACCGTGCCTCGGTCAGACACGCCAGCAGGTGATCGTGATGCACGGAGACTGAATTTGAGTCGCGACCCCAGCGGATATAGATGCCGTTATCGGCACGATCTTCCAACAGTGGGACGGGGCTCGGGTCGCCTTCAGCTTCCGGTTTCCATGATTTCAGGAATTGATCGTAGTCGATCAAGAAGTCGCGCAGCTCAACGCCAGAGAGCGCCTCCGGGTCTTGGAATTTCGCATCGACGTGCCAGGCGCGAAGCGCGTGCTCGACGTGGTTCGGCTTCATCTTCTTGGGGGGAAAGTGCGGCACGATTTGACTCAGCACGGCCGCGAGTTGCTCGTCGCTGACCAGTTGCGGGTCGTCATACAGTGGCGAGATCTGCAACGCCTGATCGCGTTCCAGCGGGAGTTCGATGTTCTGCGATTTGGCCACGACCAACCGCTGCACCTGCCGCTGTGACTCAGGGCTGAGCGACGAATACGACCAGGCGAACGCCGCCACGATCGGCACTTGCAGGACGAGCAGAATCACGGAAGGAACACGACGCAGTTTCATGGGAGATCAACCTTAAATCGCTTTGCGGCGAATGTAGACCGCGCCGACATTGTCTGAGTACGACTGACGCCAATTCTCGTTCTCGCGCAGCCGAGCGATCAGCCCGGAGTACGTCGCTTCATCGACAGCGATGAGATTCACTCCGTACCGATCCAGCATTTCTTCCCAGCCGGAAGCTCCGTCGCTGATCGCGATGTAGTCATTCCAGACCTCGCGCGGCACAAGATGCACGTGGGATGCCAGAAAGACTTTCAACTGTGGCGGCCCTGCCCAGAGCAGGTAATCGCCCCACTCGTAAGTGTTGAACGTCTGCCCGCGCGGCAAGCGGTTTTGCTCCGCCAATTTCTTGAGATGTTGCGTGACGGCTAGCGGAGTTTGGTGCGAGACCATCTGTTCCACCTTGCCCTCCCTGCCGTGCAGCAATCGGGAACCGAACGGCGTAAACGCGAAGCTAATCCAAACCAGGCCGACGATGATGACGCTCCAACGACCGTTGCATACGACGGGAACTCGTCCTTCTAATGGAGCGAACCGGGCGTGCCAGACCGCGCTGGCATGTTGCATTCCGAACGTCACGGCCAGCGGAATCCACCAGACCAACATGCGCGATGACCACAACGCCGCCGCGCCGAATCCGAACAGCAGCAGAACCTCGGCCGAGGTCACTCGTCGACGACTCAGGCGATACAACACGATCAGCAACAACGCGACGACGGCCGTCGCCTGCCCTTGGACCATGCGCAATTGCAACGGAGCCCACTCGGTCAACTCCTGCACGTTGGAGTTGTTCGCGACGCTCAGCACTTCGGCATACAGCCGCAAGCCATAGGGGTTGAGCAATACGGCTGCCGCCGCCAACTCCAGCAGCATCACGTAACGGCGGACGTAGCTGTCGCGTTGGACGGCGCGAAACTCGCCGCAGCGTACCATCAGATCAATGGCTCGCCCCGCGGCCAAACCCGCCAGCAGCAGCAAGCCGACGATGAACGAGCCGTGCAAGTTCGCCCATGCGGCAAACAGTGCGGGCACCGCCAGCCAATGCCACGATCGCCGTTGCCGCGATGTCATCAGCGTTAACAACAACGTGAAACACAACATCCCCGCCAATTGCGGCCGCATGATGCTGAGATGTTGCCAGCAAGCCCAGAACCACAATCCCACACCGGCGAGCGCGATCCCCGCACTCTGTGAACGACGATAGCCAAGCCACAGCAGCATGGTCGCCATCGCCGTAATTGATGCCGAGTACAAAAACGTGAGCGAAGACACTCCCAGCCGATTCATCGTCTCGAAGCCAATCACTTGCGACAACCAGGCCGTGTCAACGAACGGGACACCCTTAGCCAGCGGCATCAGCGGTTCTGCGGCCGGCGCCGCCTTCGCCCCCGCGATCCAGCGACCATAAGCGAGGTGTCCCCACAAATCGGTGTGCCATAAGGGACGCACGCTGAGCACCACAAACAGCAAACACAACACGAACGCCAGTCCGGCCGTCGCCGCCGACGCCTTCAGATGCTGCGGAACTTTGTCCTCAAGCAGCGACGCATCCGCCATCGCGACAAGTTGCGGTTTTGGTTCCACTCGCGGTGGTTGTGGAGGATTCATCACGGTTGACATGAGGCGTCCCGAACGGAGTACACGGCAAAAGTCGGTTTTCCAGGTCGCTAAGTCTAGGAGACGCCCTCCCCCGAAGTCTCACACCACCTAAGCCAGCTTCGCAATCTCAGCCCATGCGAAACCAATCTTGCCGGTTGTGTGGAAGATTCGGAGATGTGTTCTTTCGGAAGTGTCGAACCGCGATACTGCTGAGACTGATCACCCCGGCACAGATCACTGGATAAATCTCGCCTCACTTTCCGCCGGGACAATCCCGTGGAGTAGGTTCTGGAGGAACTGAGCTGTTAGAAGTGGTTCTAAGGCCAGAACGACGCGACAGCGAGTGGTCGGTCTCTTGAGAATACAACCATTCGCTGCCGCGTTGTCCTGGTTTTGAAACTGCTCCAAGTGCGTTGTCAGAGCAAAGAATTTGGGTTGTGCAAATCAGCCGCAGGACGCTAGCCCCGGTTCGAGCGAGATTGACCGAGGCTAGCGCGCTGCGGCTGATTTAGGGAGCCCCAATTCTTAATCGCGACACGGCACTAGGCACGGCCTCGCTAATCAATTGAGCCGTAGAACGCAGGCCGAGATTGTTCATGGCCGCCCGTTGCTGGGAATAGACGACCGCGGACGAATACGACGTGCAAGCGAGGCTGAACCATCACGATAGCCTCGCTTGCGCGTCGGGTTGGTTTGTAGCCATGAATCATTCAGGCTTGATTCACGCGGCGAAT
Organism: Planctomyces sp.; assembly: GCA_005778115.1. Classification (GTDB taxonomy): domain Bacteria; phylum Planctomycetota; class Planctomycetia; order Planctomycetales; family Planctomycetaceae; genus SXKJ01. The sequence continues at coordinate 6,489 of SXKJ01000248.1, forward strand.
TCTTGTGGCGCGGATGAGTCAGCTTGGAAAGCCCGACCTACTCCGCAAGCAGCGATTCAATCGCCCCTAGCAGTTCGCAGTATTCAAACGGCTGCGAGAAGCGGCGTGTCCCGGACGCAGGCTCGGTCACGCGGGCACGACCGATGACCACGCGCGGAATCCCCGCGAAGCGATCGGCCGCCGTAGCGTCCTCGGATTCGCTCGTGTGCCAGACGACTACGCGCGGTGAGCTTCCGCTGGGTAACTGTGATTGGCGGACGCGATCGACCGCATGTCCGCGCGGCTCGAAAACAGCTCGCAGTACTTCGGTGGTTTCCGAGGGACCATCCACAACCAATATGCTCGACGAGTGACTCACGATCCCTGCCTTCCTTGTCGGGCGATCGCTGCCGAGACTGCGGTGAGGCTTCACGATCCTTCGTGACCAACCGCGTCCGGCGCAAAGGTGCGGGACAATATCCACGCAGGCCGAACGTGTCAAAACGAGTTCTGTGACCACCCGCTAGTCCGTGATGGCGGGCGGTTCGGGCAGGGCAAGACGGATCTACGCGAGCGGACTGCGGTCTTCGATGCTCATGTCGATGAGTTGCCGAGCCAGCGTGGTGATCGCGTCAAAGTGAGCTTGGAATTTTTCGGGGACGGACTTCCGCGAAACGCCTTGCAGCAGCTTGAGGGCCGCTCGTGGCCGGCGTTGGATCATCTCGGCGAACCTTTTCACGGCAAGCGGTGGCGAGAACGAAACGAAGTCCTGATGAACAGGATGTCAAAACTCGATGCGGTTCTGCAATCGCTCGGAATCTGTAAAATCGACGCGCTCTGGCAATTGCTCGACGCTATATATATTGGCGACGCCATGTTCCCACCGGTTGATCACCTGCCATGCTTCGATCCTGCCTGCTCTTGCCGCTGACTTTGTGTGTGTGCGTCTGGGTGACGTCCGCGGAAGAACGTCTGCCGAAAGTCGCCGCGAACGCCTCGCCGCTGTTTGAATCGCAGGTGCGGCCGATCTTCAAAACGCACTGCTTTCAATGTCACGGCGAGGACGAGAAGCAAGAAGCGAAGCTCGACCTGCGACTGGCCCGATTGATCGCTAAGGGGGGCGAGTCAGGCCCAGCGGTTGCTGCCGGCAAACATGCCGACAGTTTGCTGTGGAAGAGGATCACCGCCGGCGAGATGCCTCCCGGTGAAAAAAAGCTGAGCGAGAAGGAGCGGCGCATCATCGCTGCCTGGATCGACGGCGGCGCGAAGACCGCTCGGCCAGAACCGGAGGCGATTGCCGATGACGATGTCACCGAGGAAGAGCGATCGTTCTGGTCGTTTCAGTCGATTCGACGAGCGAGTGTCCCGCGAGTGCCGCAATTCGATTTGGTCCGCACTCCGGTCGACGCGTTTCTGCTCGCGCGATTGCAGCAAGACAGTCTTTCGTTCTCGGACGAGGCGGATGCGGTGACGCTCGCGAGGCGGGCGTTCTTCGATTTGCTCGGCCTGCCGCCGACGCCTGAGGAAGTTGATGAGTTCTTGGCCGATCGCGAACCGGGTGCCTACGAACGGCTGATTGATCGACTGCTGGAATCGCCGCATTACGGCGAGCGTTGGGCTCGGCACTGGCTCGATGTCGCGGGCTACGCCGATAGCGACGGATTTGGCGAGAAAGACCTCGAACGCAAGTGGGCCTTCAAGTATCGCGACTGGCTGGTCCGAGTGATCAACGCCGATCGGCCGTGGGATGAATTGATTCGCGAACAACTGGCCGGCGACGAACTGTCACTTTCGCTCACCACCGCCCCCGGAGAAAAGCGTGCGTTAAAGGGAAAGGCACCGATTGAGTATCGCGGCCTCACCCCTCAGCAAGCTGACATGCTGATTGCGACCGGCTTCCTGCGCATGGGGCCGGATGGAACAGGGGATGCCGCGGTCAATCAAGACATCGCCCGCAACGAGTGCATCTCAGAGACAATCAAGATCGTCAGCACGTCGCTGCTGGGGCTGACGGTCGGATGTGCTCAGTGTCACTCGCATCGCTACGACCCGATTTCGCACGTCGATTACCACCGGATGCGAGCCATCTTCGAACCGGCGCTCGATTGGAAAGAGTGGCGGAACCCCAACGCGCGCCTGGTCTCGCTGTGGACCGCCGAGCAAAACCAACTCGTGACCAAGTGCGATCTCGAAATCAAACGGCTCGAACAGGAACGCACTAACAAGATCGAGGAACTGGCCGCCAACTTCCGTGAAGTGAATATGGAAGGGTTGCCCGACGAACTCAAAGACAGAATTCGCGAGGCGTACAAGACGCCGGTCGCCAAACGGACCAACGAACAAAAACAGTTGCTGGCCGATCACCCAAAGGCGGCCGTCGGCGTCAACTTGATTGATCGCAATCTCAAGGACGAGCACAAGGCGATCATGGATCAGTACGGCAAGCTGAGCGCCGATCAGCGAGCGATTCGCCCGGCGGACGACTTCGCGCACTGTCTGACCGAAGTCCCCGGCAAAATCCCGCCGACGTTCTTGTTCTTCCGCGGTGAGATCACTCAACCCAAGCAAGAGGTCGCACCGGGCGAGTTGGCAGTTCTGTGTTCTCCGAGCCGCGACCGTCAGGGAGTCGGATCGCCGCGATCAGAAGATAGACCGCTCCCTGACGGTCGCGGCGCGGAGGTCTCGCCTCGAATTCCTGTTGATGATCCGTCGCTGCCGACTTCCGGTCGCCGGTTGGCGTACGCTCGCTTGTTGACCAACGGCCAACATCCGCTTGTCGCGAGAGTTTTCGTGAATCGCATTTGGATGCACCACTTCGGCCGGGGCCTGGTCGCGACTCCCGGCGACTTCGGACGTTTGGGTGAGCTGCCATCTCATCCGGAATTGCTCGATTGGCTCGCGGATGAATTCGTGCGCTCCGGCTGGTCGCTCAAGCAACTGCACCGACTGTTGATGACTTCGACGGCCTATCGTCAGTCGTCGCGGCGACGTCCCGAACTGGATGCCGTCGATCCCGAGAATCGGTTACTCGGCCGCATGTCGATCCGCCGCCTCGAAGCCGAGACCGTGCGCGATGCGATGCTGGCTGTGAGCGGTGATCTCACAACAAAGTTCTTCGGAGCGCCGATTCCCGTCACGCCCGACGAGGCCGGGCAAATCATCGTTGGCGTCGATACGCGAGACACCGCCGGTCGTCCGACAGGGAAGAAGGTGCCACTCAACGGCGAAGAGTATCGTCGCAGTGTTTACATCACCGTCCGCCGCACGATGCCGCTGGCGATGCTCGAAACTTTTGATGCGGCCACGCTCGCTCCGAATTGTGCGATCCGCACGCCCTCAACCGTCGCACCGCAATCGCTGATGCTGATGAATAACGAATTCGCCTCGGATCAATCCGAAAGCCTCGCCGAACGAGTCGCTCGCGAAGCCGGCAGCGTCCCGGCCGCACAAGCTCGGCTCGCATGGAGACTGACGCTCGCTCGCGAACCGAGCGACGCTCAAGTGCAAACCGCCGTCGCGTTCCTGACCGAACACGCCGAGCAATTTGCCTCGCAACCGGCCGACAAGAAGAACCCCGTGACGCCGTCTCAGCGAGCATTGTCGAGCTATTGCCAAGCACTGCTGATTTCAAACGGTTTCCTTTACGTCGATTGAACGGAATCAGTTTCTGTTGCCCAATCTTCCGCCCTTCATTTGTTGCCAGCGGCTTTCTCGAATAAAGCTGGCGAAAAATGAAGGGCGAGAAATAAGACACTCCAAGACAGCGATTCCTGAGGGCGATCCCGATGTCCAAGTTCATATCCAGCCGTCGTCATTTTTTGGCGACGCAGAGTTTTTCCATCGGTTCATTGGCATTGTCCTGGCTGCTTCAGCGTGATGGCATCGCAGCCGCTCCAGCGAAGCCGACGCTTGAACGGCCGACCTACGATCTCAAGCCGAAGCAGCCGCATGCCGAGCCGCGTGCTCGCGCCATGATTTCGATGTTCATGCAAGGTGGCCCTAGTCATGTGGACCTATTTGATTCAAAAACGGAACTGACCAAGTATCACATGCAGGACTACTCCGGCGGCGACTTCAAGTTCGACAGCGTCGATCAAGCGAGTCGCAAATTGTTCGCCGGGCCGTGGAAGTTTCGGCCGCACGGCGACTGCGGAATGGAGCTGAGCGAACTGATCCCGCATCTCGGCACTGTTGCCGACGACATCTGTTTGATTCGGTCGATGCGCACTGGCGTGAACAATCACGGCCAGTCGATCTTGGCGTTGCAGTCGGGAGTCGTTCTGCCCGGCCGCCCGTCGCTCGGTTCTTGGATGACGTACGCGCTCGGCAGCGAGAACGATGACCTGCCGGCGTTCCTTGTGTTGCGAGACCCCGCGTCGCTGCCGGTGGAAGGGGTCTACAACTGGTCGAACGGTTTCCTGCCGTCGATCTTTCAAGGGACAGTCGCTCGGCCGACCGAGCCGCGGATCGCGAATCTCGATCTGCCGCCGCATATGCAGGGCAAGCCGCAGGAACGCTTTCTCGCCTACCTCGAACAAATCAACCGCGAGCATCTTGCCGATCGTCCCGGAGAGAATGACCTCGCGGCGCGCATCGCCAGCTATGAACTCGCCGCGAAGATGCAGTCCGCCGCGAAAGAGGCGTTCGACGTCTCCGGCGAAACGAAAGCGACTCAGGAGATGTACGGCCTCAATCGCGCCGAGACGAAGGAGTTCGGCTCGCGCTGTTTGATCGCTCGGCGTTTGATCGAACGGGGCGTGCGGTTCGTGCAGCTCTTCACCGCCAATCAGGAGTGGGACCATCACAGCGACATTGTCACAAGCCTGCCGCGCGTCTGTCTGAAGATCGACCAACCAGCCGCCGCGCTGGTGCGCGATCTCAAAGAGCGCGGGTTACTCGACACGACACTGGTCCACTGGGGGGGCGAGATGGGCCGTCTGCCGGTGATCCAAAACGCGGCCAAGGGAACCATCGGCCGAGACCACAACACCTACGGCTTTAGCCATTGGCTCGCCGGTGGCGGTGTGAAGGGAGGCCTCGTTTATGGAGCTACCGACGAGATTGGTCACAAGGCGGTCGAGAACATCGTCATGCACCACGACTATCACGCCACGTTGTTCCACCTCTTCGGTCTCGACCCGCAGCGTGTCAACTTCCCAAGAGCTACTGGCATCGGCCAACTCATTGAAGCGCAACCTGCTCGTGTCGTTCAGGAAATCCTGGCTTGATCGGCCGCAACGAGGCTCACGGAATCATGGTCAAGATAATTGCCGAACTTTGCGAAGAGCAGCAGGTCACTCTCGCCCAATTGGCCAAGCGATCCGGCCTCGAGGAATCGCGAGTGGCGGCGGTCGCCCTCTGTCGCTGGACTCCCTCGCCCGACGAGCGGCAGAAAATCGCGGCTGTGTTCAACGTATCCGTCCAGGAGATTCAGTGGGGCCATGTGACTCCGGTCCAACGCCTCTACGGTCACGGCCCCGGCGGTTAAACGAGTTGACCTGGACCGTGGCGGACTTCACGAAGACGCCTAATATCGGCAGACCGCGTCGAGCGAGAATTCTCGCTTTCAGCCGCGATTCGTATCGCTGGCGACAAACTCAGCCAGCTTGCTTGAATCTCTGCAACGAACCGTTACCGTTGCCAAAATTTGCGCGCGAAATTTTTGCGCCAAGGGAGTGTTTTGAAGTTCGACCAGACAAACTGAGGACGTCTCCGTGCCGCGACGAAATGACATTCACAAGATTCTGATCATTGGCTCCGGCCCCATCGTCATCGGGCAGGCGTGTGAGTTTGATTATTCCGGGACGCAGGCATGCAAAGCCCTGCGGGAAGAAGGTTTTGAGGTCGTGCTGGTCAACTCGAATCCGGCGACCATCATGACCGATCCGGAGACTGCCGACCGGACCTACGTTGAGCCGATCACTTGGGAATACGTCGCCAAGATCATTGAAAAAGAGCGTCCTGATGCGGTGTTGCCGACGCTCGGCGGACAGACCGGGCTGAATACCGCGATGGAACTGCATCGCCGAGGAGTGCTCGACAAATTCCGTTGTGAACTAATCGGCGCGAAGGCGGACGTCATTAAGAAGGCGGAGGAGCGCGATCTCTTCAAGCAGGCGATGCTGAAGATCGGCCTTGATGTGCCGCGATCGGCGGTCGTTCACAACTTGGACGAGGCTCGCGAGGCGCTCAAGCTGGTCGGACTGCCGGCAATCATTCGCGCCAGCTTCACGCTGGGCGGGACTGGCGG
>SXKJ01000249.1 GCA_005778115.1 Planctomyces sp.
ACCCACCATTGGGGTGAGTGGCGATTGCTGGTGGGTCTCGTGCCTCGACCCACCCTACGTTAGTCCTGAGCGATTGTGTGGTTGCTGAGCCGGCGATAGCCGGTTTCCGTGATGAGGTAATTGTGCTCAATGCGAACACCGCCGACTCCCGCGACGTACAAGCCAGGTTCGAGCGTCACGACGTCGCCGGCTTCCAGGATGTCTTCGGATTGCGGAACGAGGATCGGGGCTTCCGGGTGTGCGAGGCCGATGCCGTGGCCGGCGTGGTGAGTAAGCTTGTTGTAGCCCTGAGGAGCGAAGGACGAATTGACGTATTGAGCACTCGCGGCGTGATAGACATCAGCGGCTCGTGCGCCGGCCTTGAAGACTTTTTCGCCGGCTGCCATCGCGGCTTGGCAGACGGCAAAGACTTCACGCTGTTGTGCTGACGGTGTGCCGATCGCGACGACGTTTGTGAAGTCGCTGCGATAGCCCTCCAGGCTCAGCGAGTAATCGAGAACGAACATCTCGCCGTTTTCGAGAACGTGCTGAGTTGGCAAGCCGCCCGCTTTGGGAGCGGTCGCGCTGGAGACTCGGAAGTCACCGTAGACAACACCGACTCGTCCGGCGGCTTGGAGCGTTGCTGATTGGACGCCGCGATAGACGTCGAGTTCGGTCATGCCCGCCTTGATGTTCTCGCGGGCCCATGCTTGCCCGGCATCGGTGGCTCTCATGCACTGTTCCAGCAGCGCGATCTCGTCCGGGTCTTTGCGGCGTCGCAGAGTTCGCAGCAACGTGCCGAGGTCAATCGGGGCGAGTTCCACGTTGCCAGCCCCGATGGCATTGAACGCCCCGACCGGTAGCCATTCCGCTTCGATGGCCCCTTTACGGCCCTTCAGCTTGCCGGCGACTTGCTGCACGGCTTTGAACAAGACGTGATCACGGTTCTCGACCGAGTGCTGGTGGTCGTACCAAGTCTCGGAGATCTTCTCGACCTCGAGCGGATCACCGATACCGGACTTCAACGCGAAGTTGTCTCCCAGCAACGAGGCTTTGCCATCCCGTTCGAGCAGCAGCAACCCCCGCTCGCCACCGGAAAAGCTGAACGCTGGAATCCAGAAGTTCGCGAGGTATTTGACGTGCCGAGGATCGGCGATCAGCAACCATTCGACGTCGTTCGGGACGACGCTCCAGAGACGGGCACGGCGAGAGAGACAGCCTTCTTTGGTGAGCATGGTGACGTGTCCTTAAAAGGTGAGATAACGGCGATCGGCATTCGGCTCACGGCATTCGGCCGGGCATCATTCGAATCCCTTGGAGGCCAACCATCGTTCGGCGTCGAGGGCGGCTTGGCAGCCGCTGCCGGCGGCAGTGATGGCTTGGCGGTAGTAGTCGTCGGCGACGTCGCCGGCTGCGAAGACTCCGTCAACGGTCGTGTAGGTCCGTTGCGCCGTTGTCCAAACGATATACTTCTTCTCGGTCAGTTTCAGTTGGCCTTTGAGGAAGTCGGTGTTCGGCGTGTGGCCGATCGCACAGAAGTAGCCGGAGCAGTCGATTTGTTCGGTCTTCGACTTATCGAGCGTGCTTTGCAGGCGGACTCCGGTCACTCCGGCCTTTTCGTCGCCCAGGACTTCTTCGACGACCGTGTTCCATTTCACTTCGATCTTCGGATTCTTGAGGACTCGTTCGGCCATGATCTTGCTGGCGCGGAACGTGTCACGGCGGTGGGTGATGAAAACCTTGGACGCGAACTTCGAGAGGTAACTGGCCTCTTCCATCGCGCTGTCGCCTCCTCCGACGACTACCAGCGGCTTGTTGCGGAAACGTGGCAAAGCTCCGTCGCAGACGGCACAGGCCGAGACGCCTCGGTTCTTGTACCGCTCTTCACTGTCCAGTCCGAGATAATTGGCTCGCGCGCCGGTCGCGATGATGACGGACAACGCACGGATTGTTTGCCCTTCAAGAGTCTTCAACACGAAGGGATGCTGCGAGAGATCGACGTCAACGACATCGTCGGTGATGACTCGCGTGCCGAAGTTGGTGGCTTGCTGTCGCATCAGTTCGACGAGGTCAGGGCCGTCGATGCCGTGCGAGGCGTCCGGGTTGAGCATCATCTTACGGTTATCGCTGATCGCGGTCTTGAGGTACTCGTTGAGATTGCCAGCGGGGAAGCCAGGATAGTTTTCGATCTCGCTGGTCAGCGCGAGTTGGCCCTTAGGCAATGTCCCTTTGATACGGTTTTCTTCGGTCATCGCCCCTTCGATGCAGAGCGGTTTGAGACTGGCACGAGCACAATAAATCGCGGCGGCCCAGCCGGCCGGGCCGGAGCCGATGATGACGACATGTTCGAGTTGATCAGACACGGAGGACTCCAGTTGGTTTCGTGGAGCACGATTTCATCGTGCTCGTAAGAGGCATCGGAAAATGAAAGACGGGCACGTTGAAAACGTGCCCCACGACGAGGCGAACAATAGGCGAATGACGCGGCGGTCGGCAAATCACCGGCGAGTGAATTGCTCCCGCGAAAGAAGTCTTGATAATCCGTCCCGCTGACTCAGACACCTCCACGGAAAGAGGCTTCGGATGCGAGACGTTGTGACACTGTTGCTCGCGGGTGGTAAGGGAGAGCGGTTGCAGCCGCTGACTCGCGATCGCGCAAAGCCGGCTGTGCCGTTCGGCGGTTGTTATCGCATCGTGGATTTTACGCTCTCGAACTGTGTCAACAGCGGGCTGCGGAGGATTCTGGTGCTGACGCAGTACAAGGCCGCCAGCCTCGATCGGCACATCAATCTCGCCTGGCGATTCCTTTGCCGAGAACTCGACGAGTTCATCGACATCCTGCCGCCGCAGCAACGTATCGGCGAGGAGTGGTACACCGGCACCGCGAACGCCGTCTATCAAAACATCTACTCGATTGAAAAAGCCCGGTCGAAGTACGTGCTGATTCTCTCCGGCGATCACATCTATAAGATGGATTACTCGGAGATGCTCCGCGACCACATTGAATCGGGGGCGGACCTGACCATCGGCAGTCTGCCGGTCGACTTGAAGGATGGGAATCAATTCGGCGTCATGCAGATCGACGGCACGCGCCGCATCATCAACTTTCGCGAGAAGCCCGCCGATCCCGACCCGATCCCCGGCGATCCAGGACGTTGTCTGGCTTCAATGGGCATTTACGTTTTCAACACGAAGTTCCTGTTCGAGCAACTCTGCAACGACGCGACGAATGCCAACAGTGCTCACGACTTTGGCAAAAACATCATTCCGCAGGTCGTGCAGACTCACAACGTCCGAGCGTTTCCGTTCCGCGATCGAGATACGAATCAGGCCCAATACTGGCGAGACGTCGGCACGCTCGACGCGCTGTTTGAAGCCAACATGGATCTAGTGGCGGTTCAGCCTCCGTTCAATCTTTACGACCTGTCGTGGCCGATCCGGACGTATCACCCTCCGCTGCCGCCACCGAAATTTGTGTTTGCGGACCTGCGTGAAGGTCACTCGCGTGCCGGCTTCGCGCTCGACAGCCTGATCGGACAGGGGGGGATCATCTCCGGCGGGCGGGTCGAGCGTTCGATCCTGTCGCCCAACGTGCGGGTCAACAGTTGGGCCGAGGTGCGTGAGTCGATCCTGCTGAGCAACGTCACCATCGGCCGCCATGCGCGCATCCGTCGAGCGATCATCGACAAAGGTGTGCAAATCCCCGAAGGGACGGAAGTCGGGTTCGATTTGGAAGCTGACCGTCGGCGCGGATACACGGTGACGGATTCGGGGCTAGTCGTCATCGCCAAGCAGGATTCGTCCAACGTGCCGCGCGACTTGGATTGAGCTGCGTAGTGGATGCGTCTCGCATCCCATCGACGCGAGACGCGTCGGCTACGAAAAGAAAAATCCCGGAAGCAGCTGGTCCCAGGGGGGCGAAGGACTCTGGCTACTTCCGGGAGGCGATTGCGAATTGTCTTTTCGTTTGTCTTCGACGTGCTGAATTTCATTCAGTGCGTTGAAGGCGGGCGGACAATATGAGTTCTCAAAAAGTGGGTCAACACGAATTTGACAGTTTCCAGCAATCGTTTTTAGAAGCTCAATCGAGAGGCAAAAAATGCCGTTGCAACAGGGCTCCGTTCAACGATCTGGCGAGTTGTTGTGCGTTGAATTCGAAGAGGCTTGGATCATTTCCGAAACCACCGCGAGCCTGAGTGATTCAGGTCGAGCGACAGCTCTAGCAGCACTGCAACGGCATGAGGATTCGGCAGCGGTGTTGGTGGTGCAATGTGGCGACTTGCAAGCGAATGCCTTTGCGGAAACGTGGCAATGCTTGCCACCGCGATTGGCGTCCTTGGCAATCCGCCCGCCGCACGCGTGCTGTCTGGTTGCTCGACCGTCCGACTCGCTGCGTCGCGCGGTGCATGCTGCCGGCGACGCGAATCACTCCGCCCTTTGGCATTGCTTGGTGGAACTCGCCAAGGGGGTCTCGCGCATCGAGCTTCAAACCGGCTCAAGCGAACGGACGTTGGTGGCGTTGAACGGATCGCAGGCCGTGACGAACGATGACCGATGGTTGCCAGAGTTGCTGTCGTCGCCACCGCGTCACGAATTGGACTGGTTGTTTGCCGAACTGCGGTTAGCTCGGCTGAGCGATTTGTGCGGTCACGCGATTTCCTCGGCAGACGCGACGGCGGTGCTCGCGGCCCTGTGGCTGTTGCATGGCGACGGCGATGCCAGTCACCGGCATTCGCAAACGATTGAGGACGAGGGACGGCATCGCTGCGGAAACTTCTGGCACGCAATCATGCACCGGCAAGAGCCGGATTACGGCAACTCGAAGTATTGGTTCCGCCGCGTCGGACAGCCTGAATTCCTTGCGGAGTTGGCTCGGCAAGCCGACGAGTTGATCGCAGCCGATGGCTCGGACGCGGCGGGGCGTTGGCGAACGAAACTCGGCCTGCCCGGTCGGTGGGATTCGTTGGCGTTCGTCGATTGGTGCGAAGCCGCCGCTCGAGACACAGATGCGTCGCAGACCAAGTTGGTTCGCCGCATTCAATTCGTCGAGATGCACTTGCTGCTGCAAGCGTCATACGCGGATGCGACGCGGTCAACGTAGTTGAGACATTCCGTGACTTTGAAACATTTGACACGCAGGCGAGCGGGGCGGCGTCAGCCCCCGGTATTTGGCGACCGTCGTGACCACCGGGACGCTGATGCCACCCCGCTCGCCAATTCACTCGAAGCCTCTCCGTGGCTCAGCTACTTAGCTGCGGTTCCGCGCTACAAATCTTCTTCGTTCTTCATCAGTCGCCGCAGCTTCTCACGCAGTTCCGCCCGGCCACGATGGATGCGGCTACGAACTGTGCCAATTGGACACTTCAGCAACTCGGCGATTTCTTCGTATTTCATCTCTTCCATCTCGGCCATGACGAGCGGGATGCGGAACTCTTCGGTCATTTGCGAGAGTGCTTCGCGGACGAGACGCTGCCGCTCCGCTTGTTCGAGCGGCTGTTCGGGACTCGTGTTGCCGCGCTGGTCGGTCGGTTCGACACCGATCCGTTCTTTCGCCGCTTCGATCGATGCTCCCATCGAGCGGTTCTTGCAGCGAAAGTTGACCGCCGCATTCATCGCGATGCGAAATAGCCACGAATAGAACTGCGCGTCGCCGCGAAACGTCGCCAGCTTTTGAAACGCCAACACGAACGCATCCTGAGCGACATCCTTCGCATCTTCCGCCGATCCGAGCATGTGAGTCAGCGCGCCGAACAATCGGTTCTGATACTTGGACACCAACTCACCAAACGCGGCGGTGTCGCGCGCCAGCGCGGCGGCGATCAAATCCTGGTCACTGCGTTCGGCCGGAGGTTCGTCCAAGATGAGCGCTGCGTCCTGCTGGCGAATTAGAGAATTGAGATTTCGGCGCCAGCAGGATGTCGTCTCGGCGTCCGCGGTTCAACCCGGCGCGACCTATTCACGCGACACTGGCCGAGCGATTCAGCAACGGTGCTCGCAGTGTTGCCAGCGCGATTCCGCCCGCCAACATTGTCAGGCTGATCCATTGCGCGCTTGTCAGAGCCGATCCGAACATTCCCATTTCGTCGCCGCGAAGTCGCTCGATGAAGAACCGAGTGATCGGGTACGTCAGCAGAGCCAAAGTGATGACCGAGCCGTCGCGTGCTCGGATCGGGTAGTACGCCAGCGTCAGCAAACACAGCAGCACGCCGTCAATGACGCTGTAAAGCTGAGTCGGATGAATTGGCAGGCTGACATTCGCGTCGGCAGGCAAGAAGCCGCGGTCCATCTGGGACTTGAACACCATGCTGACTTCGGGGAACTCGACCGCCCACGGGAGATCGCACCGGTCGCCGAAACAACAGCCGTATAAGAAGCAGCCGAATCGGCCAAACGCCATCCCCAGAAAGACCGAGGGAACGATCAGATCACCCAGCTTCCACGCATCGAGTTTTCGAGTGCGGCAGAACCACCAGAACACGATGGCGTTCGCGATCAGTCCTCCGAAAAAGACCAAGCCACCGTCGGGTAACCAGATGGCGGCGACCAGATACTCCCGCGCGGTGTCGCAGTCGACGAACACTCGATCCCGGCCGTGCTGAATCAAGTAATACAGCCGTGCCCCGCCGACTCCGCCGACCAGGAACAGGAACGTCAAATCCCAGATCGTCTCCTGTGGAAACCCCGCACGAGTCGCTCGGTGGCTGGCCAGCATCGTGGCAAACACGAAGCCCAGACACATCATCATTCCGTAGCCGAACACGGGAATCGAACTCGTCACTCTCGGAGCCAACACGATCGCCAGACCGATCGCGCCGTAAGTCACCAAGTCGCCAGTTGCTGGAAATCCACTGTCGCTGCGTCGTGTCCGAAACCAGAAGAACAAGCCGACAGCCAGCCACACGCCCAAGAGCAGGCCGAAACCAAACACCGGCACCTGACCGAGCGGTCCCAGGGCGAGCGATCCATCTAGCCGGATGCGGAACAATATCGGCCGCATTGTGAACTCCGTTATCAATTCGTTGGCGAGCGGGGTGGCGTCAGCCCCCCCGGTGGATTCGACATAAACCGGGGGGCTGACGCCGCCCCGCTCGCCTGGATCATTTTTGAGGGGCACCCGAACGTCGCATCAGGGGATCAACAGGTTGTCGATCAGACGTGTTGGCCCGACGCGAGCCGCCACCAGCGCGACCATGCGCGGTTGCGGTGCAGTCAACTCGGCCAACGAATCGGGATCGGCGATCGTCGCGTAATCGACGGCGACGCCCGGAGTCTGTTCCATTTTCGCTCGCATGGCCAGACGAATTGCATCGAGGCTTTGCTCGCCCGATTTCACGCGGTCGCGAGCCAAAGACAACGCTTGATACAACGACAAACCGGAGGCTCGCTCGGTCGGGCTGAGGTAAATGTTGCGGCTGCTCAAAGCCAATCCATCGGGATCGCGCACTGTTGGGCAGGTGACGATCTCGGCGGGGAGATCGAGGTCGCGACACATCCGGCGGATGACCGCCTGCTGCTGGAAATCCTTCTGGCCGAAGTACGCCTTGTCCGGCTGAGTGAGGTTCAACAGCTTGGTTACAATGGTCGTCACGCCGCGGAAGTGCCACGGCCGCACGGCTCCCTCGAAGTTGGCCGTCAGACCTTCGACCTCGACGAAGGTCGCGAATCCCGGCGGGTACATCGCGTCGGCCTCGGGCCGAAATAGCAGATCGACTCCCGCCGCGCGGCACTTCTCGCGATCCGCCTCGAACGGCCGAGGATACTTTTGGAGATCTTCTTTCGGCCCGAATTGCGTCGGGTTCACGAATAGCGTGGCGATGACGAAATCACATTCTTGGCGAGCCTGGTCCATCAAACTGGTGTGCCCGGCGTGCAACGCGCCCATCGTCGGCACGCAGCCGATCCGTTGGCCAGCAAGTCTGGCGGTCGCAACGCTGCGGCGAAGCTCGGCAAAATCGGCAGTGATTAACATCGAACGCGGCGAAGAATTGGCAGACACGCAGAGGAACTCCCCAAGTTGGAAACACCAGTGACTTCGAGGATTCTATTGACGTTGCAAATCGCCGAAAGCCCCGCGACTCTGATATCGGAAAGCAGGGCGTTGACGTCCAAAACGAAACAGGCGAGCCGGGTGGCGTCAGCCCCCGGACGCAAATGCGTACGTATTAGTCCGGGGGCGGACGCCGCCCCGCGCGCCCACAGGTGTCTAGGCAAAACATTAGGGAGTTCCGCCGCATGACATTCCGCGCAGCTCAAGCGTCGATCGCATGGAGCTCTTTGCAAGTCCTGGCTCTGCTCTTGGCAGGAGCGAGTTTGCTCGCGTCCCCGGAGTTTGTGTCGGCTCAAACGACGTCCAAGTCTAAAAGCAAGAAGTCCGATGCCCCTCAGCCGGCGGGGCCGCGCGATTACAGCTCGGCGAATTTTCTTGTACATACCGATCTACCCGAGGCCGAAGCCAACGACTTGCTCAAGCGATTGGAGACGATGCTGGCGCTGATCTCGAAGTATTGGGGCCGGCCGAACAAACAGACCATCGAGATGTTCGTGGTCCGCGATCTGGAAGTCTGGCCCGTGAATGCGTTGGAGCCTGCCGGACGCGAGTCGATCGCGCAGCGCGGGGGACTGACCATCACCAGCGGCACAGTCAATCGCCAGACGGGAAAACTGCTGGCCGCGAAGTCGCGAGTCTACGCCATTGCCGATCGAGGCGTTCCGCAACACGAAGCCGTACATGCCTACTGCCATCAAACATTTGGTCATGCCGGGCCAACATGGTACGCGGAGGGCATGGCCGAGATGGGGCATTGCTGGCGCGACGGTGAATCACGCGTGCATTGTTTGCCCAACGTCGTGAAATACCTGCGCGGCTCCGAGCCGAAGCCGCTCAGCGCCATCGTCAACAATCGAGACCAGACGGGGGACTCGTGGCAGAATTACACGTGGCGTTGGGCACTCTGTCATCTGCTGGCGAACAACCCGAATTACTACGACCGCTTCCGACCGTTGGGGCTGGGCATCTTGACCGATCAACCCGATGCGACGTTTGAAAAAGTCTATGGCTCGATGTCGAAGGAGATCGCCTTTGAATATCTCTTTTTCCTCGAGCACTTCGATCTGGGCTACGAAGTCACGCTGACCGCCTGGGATTGGAAAACGAAATTCCGACACGCGATGCCCAAGGCTCCCGTCGTCTGCACCGTCGATGCGAATCGAGGCTGGCAAGCCTCGCGAGTGATCGTCCGAAAGGGGGAAGGGTTTGAAGTCACCGCCGAAGGGAGTTGGGCTTTGTCCGCCAATGGTTCGGAGTTGTCGCCGTACGGAGTCGAGCAGCCGAATCAAAAACTCGCGACCGAAAAGCCAGCGCCGGCAAAGAAGACCTCGACCACAAAGCGAAATTCCAAAACGGAAACGCTCGAAGAATTGCCGAGCGTCATCCCCGACGAGTCTCCCTTCAAGCCGGGGCAGTTGGTCGGAGTGCTCTTCAACGACTACGAGCTGAGTAAACCGTTCGTGATCCCCGCCGACGGATCGCTCGTCGCTCCCGGTGAGGGGCAACTTTTCCTGCGCTGCGAAGATGCTTGGAACCGGCTGGCGGATAACAAGGGGAAGGTCAATCTGAAATTCAAATTGAAGACGGACGATTAACACGTCTTGTCCTGTCGCCGCGTTTCGCCAGAACGCGGGCTTGGCTTTAATCGCGCGTTCTGGTGAAACGCGGCTACGAAAGATTGGTTCATGTCCGACTCCGCAGAATCGCTGCAAGCATCATGGTCCGTCTGGAAGACGCAGGTCGAAGCCGCGTTGGCGAGGTGTCTCTCAGAGGAAAGTGGGCTCGGCGGCGAGTGTCCCCAACGTCTGCGCGAGGCGATTTCGTACAGCCTGCTCGCCGGTGGCAAGCGTCTGCGGCCGGTGCTGGTGTTAATGGCCTGCGAAGCTTGCGGTGAGGACTCAGAGGCCGCTCTGCCGGCGGCGTGTGCGTTGGAGATGATTCACACGTACTCGTTGATTCACGACGACCTGCCGGCGATGGATGACG
>SXKJ01000250.1 GCA_005778115.1 Planctomyces sp.
CCCTACCGGCATCGGCGTGTTGTACGGCCGCCGCGAATTGCTCGAAGCGATGGACCCATTTCTGTGCGGCGGCAACATGATCAACGAGGTGCATCTCGAATTCTCGACTTGGGCCGATCTCCCCTCCAAGTTCGAGGCCGGGACTCTGCCGATCGCCGAGGCGATCGGCTTGGGTGCGGCCATCGACTACGTGCAGTCCCTCGGCTTCGCCGCGATCCACGCTCAGGAATCGAAGCTGCTGGAGAAGGCGATGCGACTGCTGCCACAGACTCCCGGAGTCACCATCTACGGCCCGTCTATCGAGCATCGCGGATCGATCGTCAGCTTCACCGTCGAGAAAGTTCATCCGCATGATCTCGCGGACCTCTTCGATCAAAAGGGAGTCGCGATTCGAGCCGGCCATCACTGCACGATGCCGCTACACGATTGGCTCGACGTCTCCGCCACCGCTCGCGCGAGCTTCGCATTCTACAACACCGAGGCGGAGGTGGACGCGCTGATCGACGCGATTCATTATGCTCGCCACAAGTTTCGGCTGGAGTAATTTCGCTTGTAGTGACCCGATTAATCGGGTCTGGATCGACCCCATCAATGGGGTCACTACGAGCGAAGATGTTTCGTCATCCGAAGAGGTACTCCGATGCAACGACCGACAGGTCTCTTCACCGCAATGCTCGGACTCCTGTTATTCGCGTCAGTCGCCGCGGAGGAAGCCGCTCGTCCGCCAGACGATCCTCGAACAGAGGCTGCGATTCGCGAACTGGTGCGACGCGGTGCTGTCGTGAAGCGATTCACGGTGCTCGAATCAGAAACCGAAGGATTGCTGGTCCGGTTGAAGGTGGAGCACTTGAATCGCGAAGGAAAGATCGACTCCGACATCATCACGGCACTGCGATCGTTGCGCGAGTTGTCGCTCGAACTTCGCAGCCTCCCGCTGAGCGACGATGGTCTGAAGTCGCTGATGGCAAACGTGCCGCTCGTCGGATTGGACGTTTCGGGATCAGAAATTTCGGATCGCGGCCTGCAAGTTTTCGCGGCAGTGAAGTCCCGTTTGCGATTGCTCGATTTGAGTTTCACGCGAGTCGGCAATGAGGGCTTGAAATCGCTGGTAGCGTTGCCGGAGTTACGGCACGTCTCGCTGATCGGCTGCCGAGTGACCGACAGCGGCACCGATTCGTTGATGCGGCTGGAACGGTTTCGTGAGATTTATCTGGCCAAGACGGAGGTCTCGCCCCAGGCCGTCGAAAAACTGCGACGCAGGTTTCCAATGTGCCGCATCGAACGCTGACAGCAGACGACCACTCCTTCAGAACAGGCTCGGTGTCGCCGGCTTATTGGTTTTCTTCTGCGGTGGCTGCGACGGAACTTTGAGCCATTCCAGCGTGTGCTTAATTCGAGATTCCAAACGAAGGCTAGGGTCAATGTTTCGCGGGTAGATCAGCAACAATCCAATTTGTACGTCTTTAACGTCCAATTTATAGAAGGCCACGTTGATTGGTCGGTTTTCCAGCGGGATTTCGATGTATTCCACCGCCTTCTTTGCAACATAACGCGAAAGAGCTCCATGCCTACTCTCGTCATCCTTACTTCCAATCCTTGTCCAAGGCCACGGTGCGTCAGTGGTTTCTGTCACCACACTGAAGGCGTCTCGACTCGCCAACACATTGATCAGGTCGGGAAAGTATCGCAGCGGGTCGATATCGATGTCACTTTGCTTCGCCTCCCAACGTGACAAATTGCTGAGTAGATGCAGGTAAGCGACTCCTTCACCCCAGTCGCTTCCTGAAGTTTCCACTCGCACAGTCGCCTTCCAGGAGGCGATCACACCTTCGAGTTCGATATTCGAATGATGACCCAAGCGGTTCGGGTCCTCGCTGGGCGGCAGTGGCGGCTCTGCGGGCTTGCCCTCAGCCGTTGGTGTCGGAGGCTGAAGTAGGACGAAAGGTTTCGGAACTCTAATCTCAATTCCTTCAAACGGCGTCTCTTTCGGATTGAGTGCGGAGTTCACCTTTTCGAGATATTCAAAATAGGCTTTCGTTTCCAAGAGACGACTCTCGTAAATATCTGCTCCACATCCGGCCGCAACCAACGTTAGAGAGGCGAATCCCGCAAGCAATACGCGGTGATTAAGTTTGAAGGATTGCTCAGAATTAAGTTTGCGCGACATGCTGGTCTCAAGGCGTCTGAAGAAGCACGAGCAATTTGGTGAGCGGAGCAGCGTCAGCCCTCCGGCGCCTTCACCGCTGGACCGGAGGGCTGACGCCGCTCCGCTCGCCTGTTGGATACGGCGCGCGATTGTGCGAGTGACTCTTTGGAGCGTCAAGCCAGCCCCCGAACGCAATCGCTACGCTCACTCAACGACGAGCGCAAAAAAATCGGGCCGACTCAATACGAGTCAGCCCGATCAGAATTCATTCTCAGTTCCAACGGCAATTAAGCCTTCGGAGCCGGAGCGGCTTCTTCCTTCGGCGGCGGAGGAACTTCCTTCACGGCCGGAGCGGGGGTGCCGTGAGCAGCCGGGGCTGCAGTACCACCGCAGGTCGTCGGAGCTGAGCAGCAAGAGGTCTTGGCGGCACAGCAGGTCGCGGCTGGCTTGCAGCAGCTGACCGTCTGTGTCTGGCAAGCCGGAGCGGCTTGCGCACAGCAGGTCGGCTTGGCTTCGCAGCACTTGGTCTTCGGTGCCTTGCAGCATTTGACCTTGGCGGGCTTGCAGCAGTCCTTGGCTTCAGCGGCACCGCTGAATACGGCCAGGACGGCCAGGGTCGCGCTCAACGCAACCAACTTCAGTGAACGACTCATGTTGTCTCCCTTTCATTCCACTATGATGGCTCGGCCTCTTGGCCTCCATCGAGGCGAACAGTGGCACCGTCATGGTCCCACTGTTCAAGACGATTCGCGTCCGACACTCCTTGGACGCTAGGTGATACGCAATGTTGCCGGTCGGACAAACTTTTCCGAATACGCAGACTATGCGGGCGTAGGATAGCCGTGATGACCTCCCTGTCAAACGACTCACAACTTCCGAGTTCATCGGCGTCATCGCCCAACGCGGGAGCCTCGCGCCGCTGGCGCATCGGCCACGTGCTTTGGGAGTTCAATGGCCTCCCCAAGTTGATGGGAATCGTCAACGTCACCCCCGATAGTTTTTCCGATGGCGGTCAGTTCAACTCGGTGTCAGCCGCCTGCGACCACGCCCTGCGACTTATGGACGAGGGAGCGGACATTCTCGACATCGGCGGCGAATCGACTCGCCCGGGCGCAACACCAGTCACGTTGGCAGACGAGTTGCAGCGTGTCGTCCCTGTCGTTCGTGAACTGGCTCGACGGACCCGCGTCCCAATCAGCATCGATACCTCCAAGACCGAGGTTGCCCGGCAATGTCTCGACGCGGGGGCGGTGATCGTCAACGACATCTCCGGCCTGACACTGGATGCCGAGATGCCGCGCGTCTGTGCCGAGTCCTCCTGCGGCGTCATCGCCATGCACATGCAAGGGACACCGCAGACGATGCAACTCGATCCGCGATACGACGACGTGGTCGCCGACGTCAGCCGCTACTTCTCTCAACGGCTCGACGAACTCGAAGCCGCCGGCATTGCTCGCGAGCGTATCGTGCTCGACCCAGGCATCGGCTTCGGCACGACCGCCGAACATAATCTCGATCTACTGTCGCACATCGCCCAGCTTCATCAGGTTGGCAGGCCGCTGCTCATCGGCCATTCACGCAAACGATTCCTGAAAAAAATCCTCGGCCGAGAAGTCGAGGAACGCAACGCCGGCACGCTCGGAGTCAGTCTCGCGCTGGCCGCTCAAAGGACAGACATCCTGCGCGTCCACGACGTGCGAGCCACTCGCGATGCGCTACTCGCTTGGCATACCGTGATGACGTCCCAGTAAAACTGCCCGACGAATCTAGGGAGACGACGAACGCTTGCCCTCATTCGTCGTCTCCCTAGATTCGTCGGGCACGTCCCATCACCTCGCCCTAACCCACGAGGAATCATGAACCGAGCGACCATTGCATGGCTGCTATTGGTGATCAGCGCTAAATTTGTTGCCGCGGACGACTTCCCCGTTCCGTACAATAGCGAGAAGGACAATCCGTCGCCGATCTCACCTCAAGAAGCGTTAGCGGCGATCAAATTGCCGCCGGGATTCCGCGCGACACTGTTCGCAGCCGAACCGGACGTGCAGAACCCGATTGCGATGAGCTGGGATGCTCGCGGGAGGTTGTGGGTCGCGGAGAATTACACCTATGCCGAGCGGACTCAGCGGTTCGATCTGCGGCTGCGCGATCGCATTGTGATCATCGATGACACCGACGGAGACGGGCAGTCGGACTCGCGGAAGGTTTTCACCGATAGCGTGCAGATGCTGACCAGCGTGGCGATCGGGCACGGCGGCGTGTGGGCGATGTGTCCGCCGCAGTTGTTGTTCATCCCGGATCGGAACCGCGACGACGTGCCGGATGGCCCAGCGCAGGTGATGCTCGACGGGTTCAACGTCGCGCCGGAGAACTATCACAACTTCGCGAACGGCCTGAAGTGGGGACCGGATGGCTGGCTGTATGGCCGCTGTGGCGGCTCGTGTCCCGGCGAACTCGGAGTGCCTGATACTCCGGCCGAACAGCGAGTCCCCTTGCGCGGCGGCATTTGGCGATTTCATCCGCAGCGAAAAATCGTCGAGGCGTTGTGTCACGGTACGACGAATCCGTGGGGCCATGATTGGGATGAGCACGGCGAGGGCTTTTTCATCAACACCGTCAATGGGCATCTCTGGCATCTGATTCCGGGTGCCCATTTCATGAGACCGCACACGCTTGATCCGAATCCACACAGCTACGCGCTGATCGACCAGCACGCCGATCACTGGCACTTCGACACCGGCAAAGGCTGGGCCGCCTCGCGCGACGGAACGGCCAACGATCTCGGCGGCGGCCACGCTCACTGCGGAGCCATGATCTATCTCGGTGACAACTGGCCCGACGAGTACCGAGGCAAGCTCTTCACGTTCAACTTTCACGGCCGACGGATCAATGTCGAAAAGCTGGAGCGTCACGAATCCGGCTACGTCGGCAAGCACGAACCGGACTTCGCTCACTTCGGCGACTCGTGGTTTCGCGGGATGGATTTGACCTACGGCCCCGACGGCGGCGTCTACGTCCTCGATTGGAGCGACACCGGCGAATGCCATGAAAACACCGGCGTGCATCGGACGAGCGGCCGGATTTTCAAGATCACCTTCGGCGAGACTAAACAACCGGTGCGCGACCTGACCAAGCTGAGTAATGCGGAACTTGCCGAATTGCATCGTCACAAAAACGAATGGTTCGTGCGACAAGCGCGGCGAGAACTGCAAGATCGCCATTTGGAGGGACGTGATCTTTCAGATGCGGTGGAAGTTCTTCGACGGCAGGTCGGCGAAAACGATCCTCTTCTGCGTTTGCGGGCATTCTGGATGTGGCACTTGATCGCTCCGTTCGATGACCGTCAGCTGCGCACGCTGACGTTATCCGACGACGAGCATCTTCGTGCTTGTGGTATCCGATTTTTGACCGAACGGCTCCCGATCGACACCAGCATTGGCAAATACATGGACCGTAACTCCGTGCATTGGCCACGAGACCGAAATATGGATCATCTCGAACACTTGGCCAAGCAAGACGAATCGGGCCTTGTTCGATTGGCATTAGCCTCGACACTGTGTCGATTGCCGGTCTATCTGCGGCCTAAGTTGGCGGCAGCATTGATGGCGCGTGCCGAAGACGCGGACGACCACAACTTGCCGTTGTTGGTTTGGTACAGCTTGCCTCCCTTGGCGGATTTTGATTTGCCGGCGCTCGTGGAGTTGGTGCGGTTTTCCAAATGGCCGACGACGCGAAGGTTCATCGCTCGACGAATTGCCGTCGAGGTTGAGAAACAACCAAAGATCCTCAACGCGCTGGTGGACTTGGCGGTGAGTCGTTCGCCGGAGTTTCAAGCGGACGTGTTGGTCGGGATGAGCGAGGCGTTTGTCGGTTGGCGAAAGGCTCCGCAGCCGGTGGCTTGGGAGGCGTTTCGTGCTCGGATCGAGACGAGCGACGACGAGAAGTTGCAAGCCAAGGCTCGCGAACTGAGCGCGTTGTTTGGCGATGGCCGGGCGCTCGATGAATTGATGCAAGTGGCTCGCGACAAAGAGGCGAATCTCGCAGCGCGGAAGGTCGCCTTGCAGACGCTGATCGACGCGGAGGCTCCTGAAGTGCGGAAGCTCTGCGAGGAATTGCTCGGCACGCGGTTCCTCAACACGGTTGCGATCCGCGGACTGGCGGGTGTGGACGATCCGAAGTTTGGCGAGAAGCTCGTGAAGTCGTATCGGTCATTTCATGCGTTGGAGCGTCCGCAAGTGCTGGCGACGCTCGTGACGCGGCCGGCCTGGGCGAAGGCTCTGCTGGAGGGGGTCGCTGACGGGAAGATTCCGCGCGATGACGTGTCGGCATTTCACGCTCGTCAGATTCGCAGCCTCAACGATGACGAATTGACCGAGCGGCTTGGCAAAGTCTGGGGCGAATTGCGCGACAGCCCGGCCGACAAACAAGAACTCATTGCGAAGCTGAAGGCGGAGCTGACGCCGCAGACACTGGCTCAGGCCGATGCGTCGCGGGGCCGAGCGGTTTTCGTCAAAACCTGCGCGGCATGTCACACGCTCTACGGCGACGGAGGCCGGCGCGGGCCGGACCTGACTGGCGCGCAGCGGCACAACATCGACTACTTGCTGGAGAACATCGTCGATCCCGGCGCGGTGGTGACGGCCGATTTCCGAGTCACGATTCTGGAGCTGATTGACGGCCGCGTGCTCACCGGCGTCATCACGACGAAGAACGACAAGACATTGACACTCATCACCCCCACCGACACGCTGACCATCGAGCGGGACCGCATCGAAACGATGAAGGAATCAAAACAATCACTGATGGCCGACGGCCTCTTGCAGCCGTTGTCGGCCGAGCAAGTGCGAGACTTGTTCGCGTACCTGATGAGTCGCCAGCAAGTGCCGCTAAAGTGACCAGGCGAGCGGGGCGGCGTCAGCCCTCCGATAATCACGTTGCAGGCACAGTAGCAGGCACATTCCATGTGCCGTCCGCAAAGTCCGGTTGACGGCACATGGAATGTGCCTACTACTTTTGAATTGGAGTCGCATTGCGCTACAGCCGTCCCACTCGCCTACTTCGATTTGGCGGACGCCGGCTCGACGCGCGAAGTCCCCTCCGATTGCTCCCCGCTGGCCGGGACCGCTCCTTCTTTCGGTGCGGATTTCGCGGCGGTTCCGTCTTGGGCCGCTTGCCGGAGCACCGTCATGACCTCTTCCAGCGAGACTTCGCGGCGGCCGGTTTGCCGTTGCAGTTCGCGGCGGCGGCTGGCGATGTTCGCGTTGAGTGCGAGCTTCATCAGTTGGCCGCGTCGGAGTTCCAGCACTCCCTCCATCTTGTTGGCAACTTGCTCGATCCAATCCGGATGTTGGACCATCGCCACGTTCATCATCGCGACCCATAGGCTCACTTCGCGGAAGTTGCGATCGGCCATCGCGTGGCTGACGGGGGAAATCAACTTGGCGGTGATATCCACCGGCTGCGATGGAAACGACACGAACATGTCCAGTGTGTGAGTCACGGTTGTCTGGCCGTCTTCCGTCTTTTGAAACGTTGGCTGCAAGTGCAACAGTGCTCGCGCCTTGATTGGTTTGAACAGGATGGGGCTTTTGAACGAGCCTTCGCAGACGACGATCTGCCGCTCGGCGGACGAGTGCAGCACTTCGACCGTTCCCGTGGAACCGTCGTGCGAGTCCGCCTCGAAACCAGTTGGCCCCGTCTGCCACATCTCGAAGGTCGAGATTTCCATCACGCGCCAGATGCTGACCGCGACGTCAGGGTGAGCCAGAAAGAAGTTGTAGACCTCTGGCTCGGAGACAAACTTCAGCGTCGGCATCCGTCGAAACAGACTGACGTTCTTGATGATCTCATCCGCTTTGGGACGGACATTCGCCGCGATCTTTTCGAGCGGTAAATCGGCCAGCGCCATCTTCCGAGTCGCGGCCACCGAACTGCCGGGCGATGTGACCTCGACTTCGATCTTAGGCTTGGCATCTTCGGCATTGATCGGCATGACACCGAGCAACCAGAACGCGCCGAGTGCGACGATCCCCCCGACCCAATTTCGTCGCGGCATTTCTCGAACCTTCCTTGGCCAACTTGCCTGGTTTACCTCAGCGAGCATCACCGGCAGCGCATCGGCAACCGCCGTGATCCAACTGTCTCAATCGGCAAGCTCTTCCCAGCATCCGCATGGAATCTCGACGGCAGAATCTGCGCCTGCCGATGACGAACGCCCAGTTATCGAAGAGAGGCGTCGCGCTCCTCAGACTGCGTTTTGCATTACGTCCCGAAGAGGCTGTGATTTTTTAGAAGCCGAACTTCAAGAAAGTTTTTTGGGCGCTATAAGTTCTGACATGAATGAATCCAACTCACAAAATGAAGTGTCGGCCGCTCAAGCTCGGATCAAGCGGCCTCATCGGGATCAG
>SXKJ01000251.1 GCA_005778115.1 Planctomyces sp.
CAGCAACAACCGAATGATCGCCTGCGCTTCAGGCGATTGTCTCGCAATCAGTTCTTCCGTGACGACCGACGACATCACACACTGATCGCAGAAAAACCCAAATGACGCGAGATCGTTTTTAGACTCCGTGAACGATTACAATAGACACACTGTTTCACCTGCAAACCTCGTGCAGAGAAATTGGCAAACCGCAGGCCGGACAGCGAGTAGTACGATTTACTCACGGCCAGAATTCCCACGGTTTCGTTTCCGTCGTCCTTCGTCCCGGACGACTCGAGCGTGAAATCGACGAGGTTCACAAACTGTGATTTTTTACACGTGAGGGCCACGCGATTGCGGCCCGTTGTCAGCCGAATGACCGGTTTGCCAATGCCCTGCAGCGTGGTGAGGACGCTCTTGTCCTTAATCTCAAGACCTGTCGTCACGTAGACGCCCTCGGGAACAAGGACTCGCTGAGCTCCGCAATCGAGCGCCGCCTGAAACGCGACCGTGTCATCGGTGTGGCCGTCGCCTGTCGCACCAAAGTCCTTGACGCTGATCGCCTCGTCCAGTTTTTCCGGCAGAGTACGCAATACGGCGCCCGCTCGGGCGATCTTCGAGCTGCCAGACATCTCGCTGGAAGTTACCGACCTGGATTGTGGCGGCGTGACGTCATCGGATACGGCCAGCAGCCATCCTCCAACGCTCAGACTGCACACGAATGTGGCGATTGCCACCTTTGATTGTGAGCGATTTAGCATGGTGTTCTCCTTGTCTCTTGGATTTGTCAGACCGATCGTCAAACCAGAATCTCACGAATGACGTTGCCGTGCACGTCGGTCAGGCGGAAGTCGCGGCCGCCGAAGCGATAGGTGAGGGCTTCGTGATCGACGCCCAGCAAGTGGAGCACTGTGGCCCACAGATCATAGACGGTGGTGACGTTTTCCACGGCGTGGTAGCCCAGGTCATCGGTCGCGCCGTAAGTTGTGCCGCCTTTGATGCCGCCACCGGCTAACCATACACTGAAGCCAAACGGGTTGTGATCCCGGCCGTCACTTCCCTGGGCGAACGGCGTGCGACCAAATTCTCCGGCCCATACGATCAGCGTTTCCTCAAACAGGCCACGTTGCTTCAAGTCGCGAATCAGGCCGGCGATCGGCTGGTCGACCTGCTGCGCCATTTCGGCGTGCCCCGTCTTTAGTCCGCCGTGCTGGTCCCAGGGGTTGCCGATCTGACCGAGGTCCGTCGGCCTGGGCAGGCAGGTGAGTTCGACAAATCGCACGCCGCGTTCGACGAGTCGGCGAGCCAGCAGGCATTGTTCTCCATAGGCGGCGGTCTCTTTCACCGGCGAGTCCATGCCGTAGAGTCGCCGAGTCGCTTCGGTCTCTTCCACGAGGTCGACCAGAGCGGGGACAGCGGTTTGCATGCGGAAGGCGGTCTCGTAGTTGCGAATCGCGGACTCGATCTGTTCGTTGTGGCCAGACTGTGTGAGTTGTAGGCGATCAACCTGCTCTACGAATCGCAGACGCTTGCGCTGCCGTCCGGCGGCTTCGCGAGGCGTGATGTTGGTTAGCGGTTCCGTTTGACTCGGATCGATGAGAGACGCCTGATGCACCGCTGGCAGGAAACCGTTGCCGTAGATACCGATCCCTCCCAGTGGCGACCCGCCGCTGGCCAGGACAACGTATCCCGGCAGGTTGTCGTTCTCGCTCCCCAGTCCGTAATTGACCCACGCTCCGGCGCTGGGGTATCCCGCCAGTGAAAAGCCGGTGTGGATAAAGTAGTTTCCCTGTGCGTGCTCGTTCGCAATGCTGGTCATTGACCGAACGACGGCGAGGTCATCGGCACATTGAGCAATGTGTGGAAAGAGCTCGCTTACCGGCAACCCGCACTCTCCGTATTTCTTAAACTCCCACGGACTGGCCATGATGTTGCCGTTGGCGTTGAACATTGTCGGCTTGACCGGCACTGGCATGGGTTTGCCGTGGTCGATCTTGAGGCGTGGTTTCGGATCAAACGTGTCAACGGCTGAAACGCCTCCTGACATGAAGCAGAAGATGACGCTCTTCGCGCGTGGCGGCAGGGTGCGACTGGGGTGATGAGCCTTGGGATACTCAGCGGCGCGGAGGCCTGATCTTTGCGTCGCCAGCAGACCGGTCAGCGCCGTCAAACCAAAACCGACGGAACTTCGGGCGAGCATGTTGCGGCGAGTGATCGGTGAGACGTCACGTGACGTGTTAACGGACATAGATGAATTCCTTGAGGCAAAAGAGCGATTGGGCGAAGTCCTGCCAGACCGCGACGCTGCCGGAAACGTCGGCCACTGCGATGCCATGTTCGGCGGCCAGTTCGGTGAGGTAATCGAGCGAAGCCTGCAGTTCGCCAGCGTCCGGCTCGCGACTGAACGCCACCTCAAACATGCGTCGCACCCGTTGCTCGCTGGTCGCGCCATCGGTGTTTAGCAAGGCGGCCCACTTCGCGGATTGGTCGATGACGAACGCATCGTTGAGCATGGTCAGCGATTGAGCCGGCACGTTGGTGACGTCGCGCCTGCCGCGCGTCGTCGATGGCCTGGGAGCGTCGAAGACTTCGAGGAACGGGTTGGCAGCGTTGCGGCGAATTCTCTGATAGATGCTCCGACGTCGGTCACCGTCGAGTGGACCCTTCGGGCCGCCACCTTCGGTCTTGTTAACGAAATAGACGTTGATACCCGGTCCGTACATCGTCGGATTTAACTGTCCCGACACGGCCAGGATCGAATCGCGAATCGCTTCTGCTTCCAGGCGGCGCACGGGCATGTGCGACAGCCAGTCATTAGTCCCGTCGATTTCTTGGGCGGTTGCCGACGCGAGTGATGCTTGCTGCCACGTCTGGGACGTTATGAGTAATCGCAGCATCGTCTTGATCGACCATTGTTCGTCTTGTACGAATCGCGACGCGAGATAATCGAGCAACTCCCGATGTGTCGGCTGATCTCCGAGCTGGCCAAAGTTGTCAACCGTCCCGACGATGCCTTTTCCAAACAGGTGTTGCCACAACCGATTCACCATCACACGCGCGGTCAGCGGGTTCTGCGCCGACGCCGTCTGTTCAGCCAACTGTAACCGACCGCTTTGCGAAGTTGCGAACGGGGCGGCTCCAAACAGCGATAACCCGCGACGCGGCACCGGCTGAACGGGTCGCGTGTGTTGTCCGCGTTCGAACAGCGGCTGATCGAACGCTGCCGCCTCCAGCACGCCCGGAGCGCGTCGCGGGATTGGAATTTCCCGCTCGAGTTGCCGGTAGCGTTCGACGGATTCACGCAGTTGAGGCAGAGCCGCGAGCGTAGTCGGAAGCAGATCGCGACGCAGGAAAAAGTCGAGGAATGCGGTGTCGGCGTCACTCAACGACTGGGACTGCCAAGCGCGAACCGCGTGCTGCAGTCGGTCGGCATAGCGCAACGCCAGCTCGTCGGACGATGCGGGCGAGTTGTCTTGCAACAGGCCTACGATCGGCGCCGTGGTGTCGCGCGGCGGTTCGACTTGATGACTCGTCGCGATCTGAGCAGCTCCGAAAAACGCCCGCTCGGCCGCATTGGTGGAGAACTCGAAATGCGCGTGAGAACCTTTACGATACGCCGTATCAAGCCGCAACCAGCCGAGTTCATCACGAGCGAGCGGTGTGGCCGGAAAGACTCCGCCGTTGCCGATCGGATAGTTTTCGATCACCAGGCGGACCATGCTGTTCTGACCCATCGCCCGCACACTGATACTGTCAGTCGTAATCAGAAACCGCGGCGACTGGAGCACGCCTGTGTGTCGACTGCTGATTCCGTGCGTGAAAATGCCAGCCGGATGGATGCCTCGTACTACGCGGTCACCGTCGGCTTCAATACTGAACTCGCCGTTCGGCGTTGCGTGCTCGGAAGCCGCGACTCGCTCCGCTTTCGCCACCTCTGCTGAATCCAATCCCGTTCCCGCCGAAAACCACTCCCGCTGTTGTTCTCCGCGCAAGTCCCAGAGCGGAGCGAACTGCGTTTGATTGAACTCGTTCCGCGTCTTTACTTCAACGCGCCAGAAGTCCGCGAGCTTGCTCCAACGCTCGCGCAGGACTTCCGCCGACAGGGCCGGCCCATCTGCCGTGAACTGATGCCAGGCGTGCAACGGATTGGCGTTGTTGGAGCGCGCGTCCGCCAATACGGCTTTCCACGGATCGCCCCCCGTTGCTTGCAGAGCGGTGATCTGCTCATGGACGCGACGCTGTTCAACCTTTAAGGCGGCGAGTTGTTCGCTTTGTTCGGCAGTCAGCACCGCCGCAAGTTCTTCCGCCGACACGCCTGCCGGTCCCGCGCGAAACGACGCGGCCACTTCGTCCGCAGCGAGTGCTCGCAAGTAGGCTCGGGCTTCGTCCACTTCGCCTGCCAGCGGCGGGTTGATGTCCGACAGTCGCTGACCGAACAGGAATCGCGACTGCCCCTTCAGGAACGGACGGACAGTCCCTTTCGTGTAACTCATGCCATATCGCTCACCGTTGCGATACACGGTGATCGAATTGTCTTTCGCATACACGATCGCCATGTGAATCAATTCGTCGGGCATGGCTGTCTCCGCCTCGCCGCCGGGCTCCTGCGAGCGGTTGAAGAAGTCGCTGCCGGCAAGCCAGTGCCCGGGAGTCATCTCGCCGAACACGATGGAATCGAAGAATCGCCCCTCTGGTGTGTCGAGCCCGATGACACCGCCGCCGCGCTGTTCGAGATTAGCCAGCGTAACCCAGGCTTCCAGCGTCTTTTCGTGAATGTCGCGTTCGAGCGGGACGGTCCGCATGTTCGCGGCAACGCCATCCAGAATCAGTCGTCCGTTGCGAATCACTGCGCCGCTGAGCAGCTCGCCATGGTGCTGCCCCACGCTGTCGCGGGCGTCAACTTCAAAGCTCCAACGCGCATCGGGGGCGGGGAGCGAACCGCTGCCCGACTGGCCGCGGTTCTTCAGTACGACTGCGCGAGCCGGGTCTTCGATGGCAGCAATGCCATTGCGCACCCGAACCAAGCGAGCGGCCAGATCGACCGTCTGCGTCTCGCGCTGCAACTGCTCCTTGAGCTGACCCGTCAACGACGCCGCGGCTTCCAGCCATGCCGTTGCCAATCCGTCTCGGATCGTCTGCTTGAGCTGCATCAGTTCATGTCTATTTTTCTGGAGCAACTCGGGCGAATCGATCAGCACCTGTCCCGGCCGACAACTCACGAAAACGCCATACAAGGCGTAAAAGTCTTCCTGACTGATCGCGTCGAACTTGTGGTTGTGACAACGAGCACAGGACGCCGTCAGTCCGAGAAACGCCTTGGAATAAACGTCAATCTGGTTGTCGACCACCTTCACCTGATCGTCGAGTGCATCGACCGGCACAAAGCCCAGTTCGACCATCCGCAAGTGCGCCGGACCGATCGCCGACTCGTTGAAGTTGTCGGCGGCATTCCACCGCGGTTGAGGCAGCAGGTCGCCCGCGAGATGTTCACGCACCAGTTGGTCGTAGGGCACATCGGCATTGAAGGCCCGTATCAAATAGTCGCGATACAGGTACGCGTTTGGCAGTTCCGGATCGCCCTGGCTGCCGTGCGATTCGCAGTACCGCACTAGGTCCATCCAGTGTCGCGCCCAGCGTTCGCCAAATCGGGGCGAATTCAGCAGCCGATCAATGACCGCCTCAAACGCCTCCGGCGATTCGTCCACAAGAAACGCCTGGACCTCGTCCGGCGTCGGTGGCAATCCCGTCAGTGCAAAGGTCGCGCGACGCAGCAGCGTCCGCTTGTCCGCCCGAGCTGCTGGTTGCAATCCATGCTCTTCCAGTTTGGCCAACACGAACCGATCGATCGGATGCTCCGACCACGCCTGGTTCTTCACGGCGGGAGGTTCGACGCGCCGCACTGGCTGCAAACTCCACCACTTTTTGCGCCTCGCGAAGACCGCTTCCCACGATGTCGCTTGCGCCAGTTCATCGACCGTCGGAGGCTTGTCGCGCGGATCAGGAGCCCCCATCGCAATCCACTTCTCGAAGTCCGAGATCACCGCTTTGCTGAGCTTCGGGCCCCCTTGGGGCATCTTCAGCCCATCGACCTCATGCCGCAGAATCGCCAGCAAACGGCTTTCCGCCGGTTTTCCCGGAACGATGATCGCCCCCCCGTCGCCCCCTTTGAGAGTCGCCGCGCGCTGGTCAATCGCCAGCCCCCCTTCCGCCGTTTTCGACGAATTATGGCACTCGTAACACTGCTCCACGAGCACCGGCCTGATCCGGGCCTCGAAGAATTCATCCCGCTCGTCGCCCAGCAGCGACCGCTCGCCCATCGCGAGCAGATTGGCGGCCAGCAACGTTCCGAGGCAGGTCAGTTGTCTCATTGTCATCCAAGTACCTCCGTGACGACGCGAGCGCCGGTGACTTCGGGGTCAGTGATCCGCTCGGGGCGGCCGTTGTGGGTGAAATTCAGGCGGGTGTGGTCGAGGCCCAGTTGACGCAGGATCGTGGCGTGCAGGTCAGGGACGCTGACGCGGTTCTCGACGGACTTATAGCCGAACTCATCCGTCGCGCCATGAATGTGCCCCGCTTTGAAACCGCCGCCGGCCATGATCGTGCTGAAGGCATGGCGGTTGTGATCACGACCGTCGGATCCCTCGGTGATCGGCAAGCGTCCGAACTCGCCCGTCCACTGAACGATGAACTCGTCCAGCAAACCGCGTTGCTTCAGGTCGGTGATGAGCGTGAGGGTGGGCTTCATGTTTTGATCTTCAGACTGCTCAGCGGAATGACGGCAAGTTCATTCGCGGTAGCAATCGGCCATTGCCTGAAATCAAGAGGACGAACAGCAAACTTCTTACACAAGTCCTTCGAGTGAACCGGTCGCCGTGTTGAACCGGTCGATCTGGACGCCGCCTTTTCGCAGCATTGACGTGTAGAGATTGCAGAGCGGCTGTTGATCCTCGCCCATGAGCGGGATCTTTTTCTCGGGGTTGAACTTCGAATCTGGCGCCGCCGTGAGTTCCTGATTCACCTCTTCGAGATAAGGTCTGTTGAAGGCGAGGTGTTGGCCGTGTTTGAAGCCGCCGCCGGCGAGGATGGTGGGCAGATTGTAGGTCCAGTGCGAGTTGCCGTCGCGCAGGTTGCTGGTCATCATCACCATCGTCGAATCGAGCAGCGTCGAGCCCCCTTCCTTCGCGCTCTTGAGCTTGGCGAGCAGACCGCCAAAAGCCTGAATCAACTCCACTTCGACCTGACGGCAGGCAGCGAGCTTCTTTGGTTCCTTGCCGTGATGAGACAGATCGTGATGCATGCCGAAGGTCATGAGGCTGATCGCTCGCGTGGAATCGGTGACCAGCGCGAGATGAATCATGTCGATCATGAGCTGGAACTTCGCCTTCTGCTGTTGGTTGTCGCTGATGTCTCCGGGCTCACCGCCGATGGCTGGTGGCTTGGGGCGGTTGACCCACTCGCGAGCCATCTTGAGTTGCCGCTCTACATCGCGAACAGACTCGAAGTACTCGTCAACTCGCTGACGATCGGTGGTGCTGATTTGGCGGTTGAGGTTCTTCGCCCGGTCGCTCACAAAGTCGAGCATGCTGCGGCCTTCGTCGATGCGGTGTAATTCGGCTTCCATCTCGGCGGGAGTCGCGGCGAGGAACAGTTTCTTGAACACTTCCGAGGGCCGGTCCAGCGCGGGAATCGAAACGCCGTTCGCAGTGACCGAAAGCGACTGGCCTTGAGTGCTCAGCACGAAGCTCTCGTAGCGCGTCTCGCCGCGAAACCGGGCGGCAAAAGCTTGATCCACCGAGATGGTGTTCTTGAGGTTGTGGGAGTAGTCGGGATAAGGCGCGCCGGTGAGCATCACAGCCTCGGCCTTGTGTCCGCCGCCGCCGGTGTTGGGATGGCTCAATCCGCTGAGCACCGTGAAGTCGTTGCGATAGTCCGCGAGATGAGTGAGATGCGACGGCAGCACGTAATCGCGACCGGTCGCAACAGGCACGAAGGCGGCGGGATCAAACCCAAAGGGTACCCCAATGCAGACCATGCGTTGCGGCGGAGCGGCTTGTTCGGCAGCGAAGCTTTTCGAGGACAGCATCGAATCCAGCATCGGCAAACCAATGGCGATGCAGGCGCTTTTCAGAAACAGACGGCGGGGAAGAGGTGTCATCGGAATTCCTAGTTCGATTTGATTTGGACTGCGGCAGCCCGCTGCCGCTTTCCGTCCAACAGCCTGCTGTTGGACGATTTTCGTTGACTGACCACAGATTCTTGAATTCACTTCACTGTAATTCAAACTCCAGATTCTTCGGCAGCAGGCTGCCGAAGCCAAAGCGGCAGCGGGCTGCCGCAGTCCAGAGTTTTATTTCCGGGTGACCAGTTCGCTCTGTACGACTTCGTGGATCAGCGTGCGAAGGCCGAAGTTGGACGCTTGGGACTTCTTCAAAATGGCATCGACGATCAGTTCGTCTCCGACCTCGACGTTGGCTCCTGTGGCGAAGGTCGCGAGCTTGCGGACGAGGCTGCGAGCAAGCTGTTCGGGACGAGCAGCCAGCGCGGCTTTGTAGGTTCGGACGTCCGCG
This sequence comes from Planctomyces sp., assembly GCA_005778115.1. GTDB lineage: Bacteria > Planctomycetota > Planctomycetia > Planctomycetales > Planctomycetaceae > SXKJ01. The sequence goes on from SXKJ01000251.1 coordinate 8,547, forward strand.
ATCTCCGTGCCTCCGGGAAGTTGACTCCGCGTGTCGACCGATGGGCCTTTGAGAAATTTCACACCGCCGTAACGATCGTCGAAAAAGACTCGAGTCTCGGGAAGTTTCTGCCCGGTCTCAGTCGTGCGGTAGTAGTCGCGGTAGCGGCCGATGGGATCGAACGCTTCGAGCGCGAAGCCGGGCGGATCGATCTTCTGATGACAGTCGGCGCAGGTCTTCACGGACTGGTGCTTGGAAAGTTGCTCGCGAATGTTGGTGGCGCCGCGCGTGTCGGGTTCGATGCCTCCCGCATTCGGCGGCGGGGGCGGAGCGGGCGTGCCGACGATCCGTTCCAGCAGCCATGCTCCGCGCAGCACGGGCGAAGTGTTCGCGCCGTTGGCCGTGACCTTGAGAATACTCGCCTGCGTGAGCAATCCACCGCGCACGCTGTCAGCAGGCAAGTCCACTCGACGCAGCCCGGCCCCCTTCACCGACGGCAAGTCGTAGTGCTCGGCGAGACGTTGATTGAGAAACGCATGCCGCGCCGACACGAGCAGCGCGGCCCCGAGATCACGCTCAACGAGATCGCGGAAGAAGACGCGGG
>SXKJ01000252.1 GCA_005778115.1 Planctomyces sp.
ACCGAAAAATCGAGGACAAACGGCAACACACCCTGTAAACTCATGCCCGGCCTCCCTGCGGCGTTGAAGTGCTGATGTCACAACACCTTCTACGCCCTCGCGGGCCGCTTCATTGGATACGCATGAATAATGTGGGCTAAGTGGATGTGATGCCGGTCACTCGCGCGAGGATCTCTTTGGCCATGCGGTCGATTGGCAGGACTTGGTCGGCAAGCTCCTCGGCGACGGCGGCTCCCGGCATTCCGAAGACGACGCAAGAAGCTTCGTCCTGCGCGAAGATCGTGCCGCCTGCTTTGCGCACGGAACGGAGTCCCTCGACGCCGTCGCGTCCCATGCCGGTCAGAATCAACGCGAGCGTGCGATCGCCGTAGGCCTCGGCGACCGATCGAAACAGAAACGTCGCCGAGGGACGAAAGCCTTCGATCATCGCGGCCTTTGTTAGCAGCGCGGTGCCGTCGCGAGTGACTGCCAGGGGGTAATCCTCACGAGCCAGATAGATCGTGCCGGGAGGGCGAGGCTCCCGCCGAACCGGTGTTTCCATCGACTGAATGACGTCGCAGCTCGGCAGGAGCCTCGCCCTGACTTCTAGGCACATCTTTTGTTGTTTTGTTCGAGCTCACGTTGGTAGAGGATTTTGGCGGCGCGTGCTCCGTCGACCATGAGTTGGAGTTTTTCCCAGCCGCGCCAGAGGATGAGCCAGCCGGGAGGTGGGCTGCTCTTTCTTCCGGAGTGGCCACCCAAGCGGCCCAACGCCAGGTAGAACTCGTGTTGGGTCCAGTTGGGACGCGAACTGGTATGACGCCACACAGACAGCACCGTGATGTATTCGTCGTCGATCTGTTCGCGAGCCAGACGGGTGTCTTCAGCGACCAGCACCGTCGTTTGAGTTTCCGTCATGTTGAACTGCACTGTTGCGAAGAATCCCTACCGCGACTCGTTCGAGCAAAACGTTGGGCGGCAGATTCGACGGCCGTTTCATCCGTTCAGAAGTTCCTCTGCAATGGCCGGTTGAGAATTCCTCCTGCTTTCACCAACTCTGAAGCAGTGGTTCGGGATGAATCGCCGCTCGACCTTTATGCCATGACCTCAGCCAATGACACCAGACGGCTCTTGTCGTCGCGGGACTTCACGCCGGCGTGAATGATCGCCGTCACTTCGAGGATCTCTTGATGAGGCACTGGTTCGACGCCGGTCTCGACCATTTTGCGGAAGGCATCGGCCATATTCAGCATCTGATAATGATGCCCCAGCCAATAGTGATCCTCGATCGCCGGCGTGTAGGTGTAGACCTTCTTGGCAAAGTGAACCGAGGTCGAACAGTAGCGACCGACGACATCAGGGCGACCATACCAGACCTCGGCCGGCGGGCGATCCTTGTAAGTCACCAGCGCGTGGCAGGTGTTCTCGTAGGCGTACAAGTTCACCGCATCGACTCCCGGTCCGCAGAGCGTCATCATCATCCAGACGGGATGTTGCCCGTAGATCACCCAGCCGTCGGGTGAGTAACCGCCGGCCTGAGACGCGATGACGTATTGAATCGGTCCGAACTCGCCCGACGCTTTCATACGGAGCGCCTCTTCGGTGCCCCATTGGTGACGAAACAAACTCGAAGACATCAGAGGTGCTTTGTGCTGGCGAGCAAACTCCAGAATGCGGCGCGTCTCGGTCACTGAACCACCGATCGGCTTGTCGCAGAACGTCGGCAGTCCCTTGGCCAATCCCGGTGCGGTGAGATCAAAATGGTCTTCGCCATACCCCGACGCATCACCGACCCAAATCGCATCGACCTCGCCGACCATCTTCTCCAACGACGTGGCGATCTCCACTCCGGGAAACGCTTCGCAAAAGATCTTGGCTACTTCAAGATCGGGTTCGTAGTAGTGCGTGATTCGCGTGTTGTTGAACGGCCAGCGGCCGAACGTCGTCTGCGGATTGCGCAGGTAATCGTGAAACAGCTTGATCGTGCCGGGGTCTTTGTACTTCTTGATCGCGTCGAGATTGCACTCAGGATGGAAGTATTGTGCGAAGTGCCAAGTGTGTCCGTTGAGCCTCTGCGGCTTGCCTCGAATGCGCGTCGAGATAACTCCGATGCGATAGACCCTTCCCGGAGTTCCGCCTGGTTTGCTCAGCGGTTCGGCCGCGGCCGATGGTTCTGCGAAGAAACCGGCTCCGGCGGCGAGCGCCGCGGTCGAGATCAACTGACGGCGTGTGGTCGGCATAGGATGACTCTTACTAATGTCGAATGTGATGAACCTGGATGCCCAGTCGGGTTGAGCCTGAAACCGATCCAAGCTCGGAGTGGCCGAGATATTAGCGAAGCACTCGTCAGGCGGCTTCTTCGCATGACTCCTGAATTGATAGACTCACACGGACCGCAGTTATTAGCCGCGCGGCGATAGCCCGGTTACACGCCATGAATCGAGGCTAGCGCCGCGCGGCTAATTCTGGAAAGCGACTCACTCGCGCTTCACGGCATGGACGAGTGCGTCAACGAAGAGCTCAACTTCGTTCGCCCAGGAGACACATATGATCCGACAAATGCGACGTGGTCGTTGGGTTCTGGCGATCGCGATGATGCTCTGGAATTTGAGCGTCTTCGCTGATCCTGGCTCGCGGCCGGAAGGAAACAATCTCCGGAAAGCGGTTTCGTTTTATGCTTCGTTCGATGAATCGCTGCGTGGCGACTTCGGGAACGGGGGAATGTCGCTAAGCACGCGGTTCGACAGCGCGACGAAAAAAGGAACATTCAATTTTGAACCCGGCTTCGATCCGCGCCTCTTTCGGATTACCAAGCAGCGCGGCGTTCAAGGTGGCGCGTTGGAAGTGACCGGTGTCTTGCCGCGTCGCGGTCGTATTTTCTATCCGGCGAAAGGGAACATCGCGTATCGCGCCGAGGGTTGGGGAGGTGCCGTTTCGTTTTGGTTGAACACCGATCCGAATAAGTCGCTGCAAACGCCGTTCTGCGATCCTGTTCAAATCACCGAAAAGGGAGCCGGAAATGGCGGAGTCTGGTGTGACTTTCCGGACGTCAAGCCACGCGACATGCGACTCGGTGCGTTCCCGGCTGTCCCGCCGGGAGGCAAACCGATTCCCGAATCCGCACCCGACGCGCCGCTGGTGCGAATGGTCAACGTCGGCTTTCAAGTCGGCGAGTGGCATCATGTCGTCCTGAGTTGGACGAATTTCGATTCCGGCAAGTCGGACGCCTCCGCGGTGCTGTACGTGGACGGAAAACGGATCGGCGATCTTCGCGACCGTGAAATCGCAATGCGTTGGAACCTCGACAAGACCGGGATCTACATTGCCTTGAGCTACATCGGTCTGATGGATGAGTTCGCGGTGTTTCAAAGAGCGTTGACCGATGACGAAGTCGCACTGCTCCATCGCGTGCCAGACTTGCTGGCTGAGTTGAAGGCTCCCGCGAAGTCCGACGGAGCAACCGCTGCCACGGAGTTGGCGAAGCTATTGGCTCGCGATCGCAACGGTGATGCTCCGCCTTCGCCGGCATTTCCCTTCGACGCAGCGGCTGCGAAAAAGTACCAGCAGGACTATGCGACTTGGCTAGGCGTGCCAACGTCGATACGTAATCACGCTGGACAGGAATTCGTACTCGTGTCGCCCGGTCAATTTCTGATGGGCTCGCCGGCCGATGAACCAGGGCACGCCGCCAGCGAGTACGACGAGACGCAGCATCCGGTGCGGCTCACGCAACCGTTTTATCTCGCTCGTCACGAAACGACGGTCGGCCAATTCAATGCGTTCGTCGAGCGGACGCAGTACGTCTCCGACGGAGAACGGAACGATGGAGGCAACGCTCACGACGAACTGGCGGTGTGGCGACACCGAGCGGGAACGTGCTGGCGTCGGCCGGGATATGCCGGTCCATTTTCGCTGGCCGAACATCATCCGGTGGTACATGTGAGTCACACGGATGCCTTGGCGTATTGTCGTTGGCTCAACGGTAACGGCATCGATACCGTTCGATACGACTTGCCGACCGAAACGGAATGGGAATGGGCCTGCCGAGCCGGCGCAGCAACCCGCTTCTGGTGGGGCGAGGCTCTCGATGAGTCCGGCAAAGTAGCGAACGTTGGCGACGCCAAGTTGCGCGAAGTCCATCATCGCTGGCCGCGCGAGATCATGCCGATGAACGATGGCCACGCCTTCCCGGCACCGGTGGGCAGGTACCGCGCGAATGCCTTCGGCTTGCACGACATGCTGGGCAACGTCTGGGAATTCGGCTCAACGCGCTACGGCAAGTTTCCGATGGAACTCACGACCAATCCCGGCGATCTGGCTCCCGACCGAGGCTTCGCCGTCCGAGGCGGCGGTTGGAGTAATACTCCGCACGATGCTCGCTGTGCGACTCGCGACGCCGACCCTCCGCACTTCTGCCACAGCAACCTCGGTTTCCGCGTGGCTATCAAACTGGACGTCATCAAGAAATGAGCCACATCCCGCGCTAACCGGGAGATTCATGGCTCCACACCATCCCGACGCGCAAGCGAGGCTATCGTGACGGCTGAGCCTCGCTTGCGCGTCGGGTTAATGTGCGGCAGTCTGATTCCTCCAAGGGGGCGGTCTTGAATAATCCCGGCTTAGCCAAAACCTCTTAACGTATCCGATGCACGGCCCAGCCGGGTATCGTCGTACGAGTTGTAAACAGAGTCTTCCCGGCCGTGACGTAGAGCGTCCGCAGATCGTCACCGCCGAACGTCACATTCGTAATGACGTCTTCCGGAATCGGCAGTTGCCCTAAGAGTTTTCCGTCCGGTCGGATGATCCAAATCGCGGGCGGAACGTCGGTCGATTCGTGAGGGCCGCGTGCTCGGTATACTCCCCCTGCGATATAGAGGTTGCCCTGCTGATCGACCGTCATGCCGTCTCCACCGCGCCCCGGAGCGAAGTCGAAGACCTGACGCTGATGGCTCGGAACTCCTGCGTCCGACAGATCGAACGCCCAGATTTTTCGATTGCCGCCGGCGATCGGACAACTATCGACCACATACAGCGTCTTCTCATCTGGACTGAGATGGATGCCATTCGGCCGCTGAATTGCCGGTTGCGTCAAGATGCGCTGCACCGAGCCTTCCGCGTCGATCCGATAGACCGAATCGTGATCGAGCTCCATCTTCGTGCGATCGTCATAGCACGGATCGGTGAAGAAGAGCTGCCCGTTCGACCGAGCGGCAATGTCGTTCGGTGAGTTATATCGCTTCCCCTCGAACCGTTCGGTGAGCACTTCGACTTTGCCAGTCTTCAAATCGGTGCGCGTGATGCGGCGGTTGCCGTCGTTGGGGCCGAACTCGTTCCCTTCACACGCCAGCAATCGGCCTTGAGCATCAAACAACAGGCCGTTCGTCCGTCCGCTGGGGGTTCGCCAGACGGTGCGTTCGTTCTTGCTCGGATCAAACTTCATGATCCGGTTGTTGAGGATGTCGCTGAAGTAGACCGTACCGTCGGAGGCAGCGGCAGGGCCTTCCAGAAACGCCACGGTGGTCGCGGGTTTGACGGCGATATTCTCAAAGAATTCGTCAGCCGACGGAGTGTTGTGCAGATCCATGAACGCGGACTTTCATTGCGAGTAGATTCTTGTCGTGACCGGATACGTTGCCGTCACGCTCCACGTGACGAGCCGATCGTTGACCGACGCTCGTTCTCTTTCAGTATTGGAGGCTTCGTGAAGCATTCGGCTCATCACGCGGAGCGTGATGGCTACATTCACGCGATCAATTCGTGGCGGACTTGGCCGTCACCTGCGATGGGAAATGGGCGATTCTGTTGATCGTGGATCACAGAGTCCGGGTTGATCCCCAGCAAGTGAAACGTCGTCGCATGAATGTCCTTCGGAGAGATGGGAGTGTCGGCGACCGTTCCGCCGATGCGATCGCTATGTCCGATGGCGGCTCCGCGATGCGTGCCTCCGCCAGCGAGTGCCACAGAATACACCTGCGACCAATGATGCCGAGCAGCTCCCACCGGCTTCGAATCAATCTGCGGAGTGCGGCCGTGTTCGCTGAGACACAGCACTAACGTCTCCTCCAGCAATCCGCGTTGTTCGAGATCGAGAATCAGCGCGGAGTATGCGGCATCGAAGCCCGGCAGCAGGTACTGCTTCAAACGCGGATAGTGATTCTGGTGAGTGTCCCAGGCACCGCCAAAGTATGTGCCGTAAGCGTCCCAGAACACGGAGACAAACTGACTGCCCGCTTCGACCAACCGCCGCGCGGCAAGGCACGATTGGCCAAACAGCGTCTGCCCGTATCGGTCTCGCAGATTCGGTGCTTCGCGGCTGACATCGAGCGCGTCGCGGATTTTGGACGACGTCAACAGCGACAGCGCGCGGCCTTGATTCGACGAGTACGAACGCTCGGCCACGGTGTCGGCGGTTCGGCGAGCTGAGTCAAACTGCCCGAGCAGTTCGCGGCGCAGATTGAATCGGTCGAGCGACACATGCTCAGCGAAGCGGCCCGCTCCATCGAAAGTAAAGCGGCAGTCAGAGTCGATGGCCGAATACGGATCAGAGTATTCCTTCGGCTGTTCGTGTCGAACTTTCGGAGCCACTCGCGTTGACTTCCCCTCGAACTTCGCCCAGACCGGATCAAACTGTTGACCGAGGAATGCTCCGTAAGGCCCCGCGAGAACTCCGAGATCATCGACCTGCGAGTTGAAGACCCAAGGCAAGCCGATGTGACGCGGCGTCCATTCGCCTGCTTCCGATCGGGGTGCGGATTGCGACCAGTGGTAATCGGCAATCGACCCGAAGTACGGCCAATGCGCGGGATCGCGCGGCTTGGTTTCGAGGTCCGTGGTGTAGGTCGGCATTCCGCTCAGCGCGTAGGCGACGCAATGCAGCGGATACGGGTGCGTCATCGACCGCACGATCGTCAGCCGGTCGGCAACTTGAGCCGTCAGCGGTAACCCTTCGCAAAGCGGCACGCCAGCCAGCGCGGACGTGACCGCTTTCATCTCCCCCTGGATTTCGACGGGAGCGTCTGGTTTTGGATCAAACGTCTCATGCTGAGGAGCCGCTCCGAACAAAAACAGCATGATGCAACGCTTCGCTTTGCCGAAGCCACGCAGTTCACCGCTGGAGGCTAATGACTCCGCTGCCAGCGACGCGGCTCGCTCGGCGGTCAGTCCATAAAGACCTAGTCCGCCGATATGCAGCAGATCGCGGCGGGTCATTCCGTCGCACAATTGCCGTGGAGAACCGAGCAAACGCAACATCGCGGCAGCCTCTGGTCAAGAAGAGCGGTCCAGCCGTTATTGTCGGAAAACGTAGTGTCGTGATCGCAGCCTGTCGAGCAGTTCTGGCGGTTGCCACGTTCTGTGGGCACCAGTAGACTCCCGCCCCTTCGGTTTCGACCGGTTTTCGCGACTTACTCTTGATGATATTGAGGATCCTGCAACATGGCTCATAAGAAGGGACAAGGCTCCAGCCGCAACGGACGCGAATCGAATTCTCAACGGCTGGGGATCAAGAAGTTCGGCGGCCAGAGCGTCATCGCCGGCAACATCCTGGTGCGGCAGTGCGGCACCAAGTGGCATCCTGGCAAGAACGTGGGGCTCGGCAAAGACTACACGATTTTTTCGCTAGTCGACGGTACCGTTTACTTCGATCAAGAAGGCCGCCGGATCAACGTTCGGTTGCCAGAGGCGGCTCAGGCCTAAGCGCAATACCGTTCAATCGATCATGACGATTGCTCGCGGAGAGTCTTGGTTGGCTGCCCGAAATTGCGGTGCTTGTCCCGTTTTCTTCAGCCAGTTGCTCATCTTCGTTTGATGACCCGCGAGCTGGCCGCTAATTCGGATCACGATAGAGACGCGTCCGTCCACTCGCTGGTCCAACCCTTGCGCCAGTTTGTTCCGTCTCCCGCGTATCGCTGAACTGGTCTCTTCTCTCGCCGGAAGACGACTCCAAAAGCAGCCTGCTCGTGAATTCCGTTTAGACGTCGCCCTCATCAGCCACGTCAACGATCACGCTCATCAAACGAAATGCGTCGCCACGCACGATGCTGGTCTCGCGGCTGTCGCAATCAGGGCAGACGAAGCGAAAGTTTTCCAACTCGAACTCGGCGTGACATGAGTCACATTGAGCGGTCAAAGGGACTTCGTCGATGACCAACGTTTCGTCCCCCGCCAACTGTGTGAAGGCAGCTTTCACGAGTAGCGGTTCGACTCCAGACAGCGGGCCGACTTCGACGCGAACTTCCACGGCCGCTCGGCCACCTTGGGACGCGACGATGCGGTCCACCTGCTCCAACAGTGATCGGACCAGCGAGACTTCATGCACGGGGAAAGCCCTCCCACAACTGAAACGCCAGTCGCTGACAGGCTTCTCGCACCAACGGCGACGGTTCGGTCTCCGGTGAAAACCGGCCGCCGCCGATCGCCCAAATCTCCACACGCGACGGCAGTCGCCCGATGTTCGTTGCCAAGTCCAGCACATTGAGCAATCCCAATTGATGACTGCTCGAAGACCGCGTCCGCAGAAGGCGGTCGGCGGGCCAATGCCAAAGACGAAGCTCGCCGAGCTCCGTCGGTGAATCGTAGCTATCGCAGACAATCAGGTGCGTCACATCCTCCAGCCAATCCAGCAGGTCGCTCGGCGACTTCGCCAAACGACACGCCAGCGTTTCAGACGGACTGACCAGTCGCCGTTGTAGTTCCGACGCCACCAGCCAGCCGGCTTGATCGTCCCCGTGCGGGCTGCCAATGCCAACCACCAAACGAGAACCAGTTTCACCAGTACGACGCGTCAGCGAGTGGTTTTGCGAGCGACCACTCGCTGGCGCGTCGTGCTGGCATTGGCCCTTAATCAATCCGTGAGGTGATTGTTCTGAGTCATCCATCGCGTTGGACCGTCAGCTTGAGAAAGTGCGTCGAGCAACTGATGCACGGGTCATAGCAGCGCACGAGCTTTTCGCATTGCCGTGCTGTTGCGGATTCATCATCGGTGAGGATGCGGGGCAAGTAGTCGCGGAGGTCGTCCTCGATCTGCCGCTGGTTCTGTGACGTGGGCGGGACGATCTTGGCGAACGTGACCAATCCGGCGTCGTCCACTTCATACCGATGATAGATCAATCCGCGTGGAGCTTCCGTCGCCGCGCAACCTTGTCCGGCGTGAGGTTCGTACTTGATGCGCGCGATCGTCGGGGGCCGATAGGTTCGCAGAATGTCGAGAGCCTCTTCGTAAGCGTGAATGAGTTCTAAGCCGCGCGCGATGATGGCTCGGAAGGGATTCAAGCAAGGGGTCTCGAAACCAATGTCGTCGGCGACGCGGCGAGCGGTCGGCGACAAGCGGTCGCGATTCAAGTTCACACGCGCCAGCGGGCCGACGTGATAGCACGCCTGTCGCTCGCCGCGCGAGGACTGCAACGCTGTGGAATGCGCGACGTGTTCTTCGTGAAACTCGCGTTCGTAGTCACGCACGTCCCATGAGGTTCCCGTCGTCGAATTCACACGGCCCTCGTTCATCGGGTATTCGTCTGGATGGACGAGGCTGACCATGTCGTAGGCGCGCGTGAAGTCCGGAAAGTTGAGCGTCGCCAGCCAGCAAGTGGTTTCGACGGCGGCTTGCAGTCCCCACTCGAAATCCGGGATCAGGGCCGTCAGGTCGTCACGTCGCGGTGCTCGATAGAACCCGCCGACGGCCACGTTGATCGGGTGAATGGCTCGACCGCCGAGCACTTCCAACAGTTGGTTGCCATGTTTCTTCAACCGCAGGCCGCGATTCACTTCGTTCGGATAATCCTTGGCCATGTCGATGCCGCTGTCGTATCCCAGGAAGTCGGGTGCGTGCAGCAAATGGACGTGCAACGCATGGCTCTCGATCCATTCGCCGCAGTACAGCAGACGACGTAGCCGCCGAATGTCCTCGGTGATCTCGATGCCCAGCGCTGCTTCGAGCGCATGCACCGAACTCATCTGATACGCGACTGGGCAGATGCCGCAGATGCGAGCGGTGATGTCCGGCACCTCCTCCAGCTTGCGGCCTCGTAGCAACGCCTCGAACAGACGCGGCGGCTCGAAGATCGTGAGCTGCACATCCTCAATGTGGTTGCCGACCAATCGCACGAAAAGTCCTCCCTCGCCTTCAACGCGAGTGAGTGCTTCTACTTTGATGAGTCGCTCTTGTGTCATGGTGAGTTCTGGGCCCCTCTCCTTTAGCCAGTGTAGTGGCGAATGTGGTTGAGTTGCCGGCGCAGTTCGCCGCGGAAGTCGGGATGAGCGATCCCGATCAGTGCGTCGCCTCGTTGCCGCAGCGACAGACCGTGTAAATTCACGGCACCGTATTCCGTGACGACCCACTGCACATGCCCGCGAGTCGTCACGACACCGGCTCCCGGTGCCAGTTCAGGGACGATCCGTGACACAGTCCCTCCGACGGCCGTGGATGGGAGCGCGATGATCGCTCGGCCATCCGGCGACATCGCCGCGCCGCGCATGAAATCCATTTGGCCGCCGATTCCCGAATAGATGCGATGCCCGATCGAATCCGCGCAGATTTGCCCGCTGAGGTCGATCTGCAACGCGGAGTTCACCGCAACGAGCTTCTCAATCTTCCGGAGCAAGTTCGTGTCGTTCGTGATGTCGCAGGGATAGAACGCAACTTGCGGATTGTCGTCGACGAAATCGAACAGTCGCCGAGAACCCGTGACGAAACAGGTCACGATCTGGCCTCGATTGATCCGCTTGCGGCGATTCGTAATCACACCGGCCTCGGCCAGATCAACCACGCGATCGGAGAACATCTCGGTGTGGATGCCCAAGTCGTGCTTGTTGCCCAAGCGAGAAAGCACGGCATCGGGAATCGCACCGATGCCGGTTTGCAGCGTGGCTCCGTCTTCGACCAGCTTGGCGATCTGCTCGCCAATGGCCGCTTCGATGGGAGACTCCGCGCTCGGCGGGTGCTCGTGCAGTGGCCGATCGGTCTCGATCCATGCGGAGAACGAATTCAAGGGCAACACGCTGTGGCCGTGCGTCCGAGGCATCTGACGATTGATCTCAGCGATCAGCATCGGCGCGCAATCGGCGGCGGCGCGAGCGGCATCGACCGACGTCCCCAACGAACAGAAGCCGTGCCGATCCGGTGGCGAGACTTGCAAGATCGCCGCATCCAACCGAATCACACCGCTCCGAAACAGACCAGGGATATCCGACAAGAACACCGGAATAAAATCCGCAAACCCCTCTTGAATGGCATGCCGCACCGACGCTCCGGCGAACAACGACACCGAGGTGATGCGTCCGCGACAGGCCGGCTCGACAAACGGTGCCGGCCCTTCAAGGTGCATGTGATACAGCCTCAGATCGGTCAGGTCGGTGCGGCGGCACATCGCTTCAATCAGCGGCGTTGGCGTTGCGGCACCACCGTGAATGAACACGTTCATGCCGCTTTGCAACTTCTCGACCGCTTCGTCGGCGGAGACCGCCTGTTGCATATGAGCACTCATGAGTCCTCCGTATTGAGTTTTGCCAGACGTTCGCTTTCGCGGCGAAACTCTGGCGCGTAGCCGTTGTAGTTGCGAAGCAGTTGAACGAGTTCCGGTGCAGGCGTGCCATCCGCGAGCAACTGGCGGCTTAGGCTGCCGGTGTTGCATTGCTTCGCGGGACCGAAGCAACCGTAGCAGCCGCGATCGTAACTCGGGCAGATCGCTCCGCAGCCGGACTGCGTCACCGGGCCGAGGCACGGAACGCCTTGAGCGACGGTGATGCAGACGGTTCCTCGGCGCTTGCAGTCGAGACACACGCTGTGCGACGGCGTCTTCGGCTTTCGTCCGGCTACGAGCGACACAATGACTTCGACGAGCTGATGCCGGTTGATCGGACAACCGCGCAACTCGAAATCGACCGAGACGTGCTCGGCGATCGGAGTCGAGGTGGCCAGCGTCTCGATGTACTCCGGCCGCGCGTAGACGGCCCGCACGAATTCGTCGTGATCGGCCCAATTCCGCAACGCTTGAATCCCACCCGCCGTCGCACAGGCTCCGATGGTGATCAGGAACTTCGAACGCTGACGGATGTCGCGAATGCGCAGCGCGTCGGTCGGTGTGGTGATCGAGCCTTCAACCAGTGCGATGTCATACGGTCCTTCGCCGATGTGACTGGTCGCTTCGAGGAAGTACGCGATATCGATCTTCCCGGCGACGGTCAGCAGTTCATCCTCGGCCGCGAGCAACGACAACTGACAGCCGTCGCACGACGCGAATTTGAAGACTCCGACCTTCGGTTTGGCGGACATCACAGCCCCTCCACATTCAGGAACGGGGCGAGCCGGTCATGCCGATACACCGGGCCGTCTTTGCAAATAAACGTCGGGCCGAGTTGGCAGTACCCGCACAGTCCGATCGCACATTGCATGTTTCGCTCCATCGACAGCCAGAGTTGGCTTTCTGAAATGCCGCATGCCAAAGCCGACTTGCCGACGAAGCGCATCATCACCTCCGGCCCGCACATCAAGACAGAGGTTTGTTGCGGATCTCTCAATGGCAATCGGTCCAAGAGCAACGTCACAACACCGACGCACCGCGACCAAGTGGCATCGGCGCGATCGACGGTCGGCTGCACGCTCATCCCGCGCTGCGACCATTCCGGAAGTTCGTGCTCAAACAGAATCGTGTCCGGAGTTCTTGATCCATAAAGCAGCGTCAGCGAACGAAAGCGATCTGCTTGGCGAAGCAACTCATAAATCGCTGGCCGCAATGGTGCGATGCCGAGTCCTCCGGCGACGAGGACGACGTCGTGACCTTCCGCTGTGTGCAACGGCCACCCGCTGCCGAATGGACCGCGCAGGCCCAGCGTGTCTCCGACTTTTGATCGAGCCAGTTTCTGCGTGACATTGCCGACCGCTCGCACGGTGTGCGCCCACGTTGTCGAACTGAGCGGATCGGCGCTCAGCGAGATCGGCACTTCGCCAAAGCCCGGCAGATACAACATGTTGAACTGGCCCGGTTGAAACCGATACGCGGCGGCGACTGCCGAGTCGTCAAAGCTGAGATGGTACGTCGCCACATCGGCCACTTCGGGCGCGATCTCGTGGATGCGAACCGTGTGATAGCCCCAAGAGGCTGTGAGTTTTTTCTGAAAGTGGATTCGGATCATTTTTCCCGGCAGCGGTTTTTTGCTGCGGGGTTTTTTGGTCCAGTTCGTGTTGGATTTTGGCAACGGGATTGTTGCCGTCGTTGGTCTCGATTCCTGGTCAGA
>SXKJ01000253.1 GCA_005778115.1 Planctomyces sp.
GAATGCGGTCGAGAGGATTCGAACCTCCAAGCCCTTGCGGGCGCTAGCACCTCAAGCTAGTGCGTCTGCCAATTTCGCCACGACCGCATATCTCTGTTTCGACTTCGTCCCTCACCGAGTGTGTCTGCCAATTCCGTCCGTTATCCAGCGGTGTTTTGCGCCGGTCAGCAATCTGATGATCGCGGCCCGACGCAAGAGGGGACGGAGTATAGTTGCGAAGAACCGCGTCGCAAGTTGGACAGTTCCCAGCGGCTGGGATTTATGCGAAGGGTCTACTTCAAGCCCGCAAGTAATGTCGTCGCGTCCTTGGCTCGGAGGTGATTGGGGAAGCGTTTGGTGACGGTTTCAAGCGACTCGCGGGCTTTCTCGGTGTCTTTGAGTTCGATGAAGCACTTCGCGGCCTCGAAGTGGCTCTGGCATTGCCATTCTTCGTAGGGATAGCCAAAGGCGGCTTCGAGGAAATGTTCGCTGGCCTCCGCGTTGTTCTTCGCGGCGAGGGCGCACTGGCCCATCATGAAGCGGGCTTTGGCGGCGGTTTCGGTGCGGGTCTCTTTCGTCACCAGCATGTAGGTGGCTTTCGCCGCATCGAATTGATTTTGATTCTGCTGTGCGAAGCCGAGTCCAAAGCGGGCTTCATGGAGTTGTTCAAACTTGGGGAACGCTTGGATCAACAGCGTGAAGTGTTGTTGGGCTTGCGGCCATTGTTTGAGCTGCGTCGTGCAGGTGCCGCTACGGTAAAGAGCCTTCGCGTGGAAGCGTTCGTTCTTCGCGGTGATGACGGCCGCGTAGAGCGGCAGAGCTTCGGCAAACTTGTCCTGACGGAATTGGCATTCGCCGGCGAGGAAGTTCGCATCTCCAGTGAGTGCTCCCTGTGGGAACTCTTTGATTTGATTTTGAAAGGTCGTCAGCGCGGCGGGGAATTGTTTTTGATCGTGCTGGACCCAGCCGAGCTTGTAGTGCAGCCTCTCGCGCAGTTCGGGGGCCTTGGCCGCGGTGAGGCCGGAGGTGAAGGCGGTGATCGCTTCGGTCGGTTGTTTTTGAGACTCGTGGAACTCGCCGATTCGGAACCAGCTTTCGGGAGCGAGCGCGCTGTTCGGTAGTTTGGTGGCGAGCAAGCGCAGAGCGTCGGTGGCTTCCTTCTCCTTCTTGAGTTCGAGGTTGGCGAAGGCGATCTCGTAGTAGCACTTGTCGGCGTCGGGATAGTCGGGCTTGGCGGTGAGCAATTGCGTCAGCGTCACGATCGCCGGATCAAACTGTTTCAGACCGACTTGGCACAGGGCCATCGCGAACTTGGCATCAAGGGCGTCCTTCTCCACCGCTTTGTTGGTGGCGATGAACTGCGTGAGATCCTTCAGCGCCGGATCAAATTGTTTCTGGCGGTGCTGGCAGAGACCTCGTAGGAAGAGCGCGGCGGGGACGAGTTCACTTTGCGGCTTCTCGGCGATGAGCTTCGTCAGATGTGAGATCGCGTTAGGAAAATCGGGCTTCTCGAAGAGAGCGGCTCCGCTGCCGTACAGCGCGGCGGGGACGAGGTCGCTCATCGGGAATCCGGTGACGACTTGCTGATAGAACGCGACGGCCGTGTCGGGTTTCTTGAGTCCGCGGTCGATCTCGCCGAGATGGAACAATGCTCGATCGCGCAGCTTGCTGGTGGCGATTTGATTGAGTTTGGTCAGTTCGATCGCCGCGTTCGGCGCGTCATTGACGGCTCGCAGGCTGACGCCCAGCGCGAGTAGCACTTCGTCAATGCGATCCCAATCGGGCTTGGCTTGCTGAGCCGCTCGGAAAGAAGCGACGGCATCGGGGTGACGTTTCATCTCACCGTGTGCTCGGCCGATGAGGTAGCGAGCTTCGGCGATCAGCGCGGGGTCTTTCAGAGTGGCGACGATGGGATTGAGATAGGCGATGCACTCTTCAAACTTGGGGGGCTGATTGGCGGCGATGCCGGCCGAATACAGGCACAAGCCGATGCGGACCTGGGCTTGTGGAACGTGCGGGTTCGTGGGGAACTCGGTGACGAGCCGGCGGAAGAGCGGCTCGGCCTTCGCGAGATTCGCTTCCGGTTGATTCAACAGATACCCCTCGCCCCCGACGAAGACGACTTCGGGGACCAGCGCGTGTTTCGCGAACGGAGCGGTCGCGAAGAATTGTTCGGCGTGAGCTTGTGCGTTCGGAAAGTCACCCGTCTGCAACGCGGCGAGAGCGGCTCGGTACTTGGCTTCGGGCGCGAGTTCATTGGCGGCGAACTGGCCGGCGAATTGAGCGTACAGCGGGATCGTCTCTTTGCGGCGTTCGGGGATTTCGTAGATCGAGTCGATGCGGACCAACTGCAACGCGGGAATGAATTCGCTCTGCGGGTTCGCTGCGATCACCGGATCGACGGTCGGGACCACGTTGGCCGGTTGCTTGAGCGCGATCAACGTGCGGCCGAGCCAGTACGCGGCCTCGGGGGCGGTGGGCAGCTTTTGATTGACGACCGTCGTCAACGCGGTTTGAGCCTGCGGGAATTGTCCCGCTTTGAAGCGTGCTTTGCCTGCAGCGGTGAAAGCGGGTCCGAGCTGTTCGCTCTTCGGAAACTTCGCCGGCACGGTGTCGAGCACAGCGGCCGCTTCGGGGAACTTGTTTTGATCAAACAGTGCTTGGCCCTGCTTCAGCGTCGCAACATCGGCCAGCGCGAAATTGGGGATAGCGGCGGCTTGCACGAAGTGCGGTTCGGCTTCGGCGTGTTTCTTCTGAGCAACGAGCGACGTGCCGAGTCGCAGCTTGGCTTCCGGAACGAGCGGACTCTGCGGGAACTTCTGCAGCAGCGTCGTGAAGGTCGTGACCGCTTCGACGTGCTGGTCGAGATCGGCCTGGGTCGTGCCGAGTCCGTAGAACGCCTCCGGCAATATCGTCGCGGCGGGATAGGTCGCGATCACCTTCTGGTACGTGACGATCGCATTCGGTTTGTCAGCGGCGAGATACAAACACTCGGCTTGGTAGTACGTCGCGTCGGCGGCGAGCGGACTTTGTGCGAACTTCGTGGGGAGGTTGGCGAACTCGGCGGCAGCGGTCTTGAAGTCGTTGGGTTGCTTCGACGTCTGAGCCACCTGAAACAGCGTGAGTCCGAGATTGAACTGGGCTCCATCGAGATGCTTGAACTGCGGATAGGTCGCCAGGATCAGCTTGAACGTCGCGGTCGCCTCCGGCAGCTTCTTCTCACTCAACTGACAGACGCCGAGTTGGTACTGCGCATTCGGAACTCGCGTGTCTTGCGGGAACGCTTTCAAGAACTCGGTCCAACGCGGCATCGCCTGCGCGAACAGCTTCTTCGATTGGAAACCGTAGGCAACGGCGTATTGTCGAGTCGCTTCTGGGTTCGGATCATCGGCCGCGCGAAGTGCCTGTGGACTGAGCAAGAAAAAGGTCAACGTGGTCGCGATGAGCGCGTGATGCAGAGACGACATCGATAACCTCCGAAAGTGATGAATCAGCCGGAAAGGGACGATCACCGAGCGACATCTTGTCGGGCAGGATCAATTTGTCGCAAGCGTGGCGGAGGCATTCCCAGAATGCGGTTGCAAAACTTAGCACGACGCGCAAGCGAGTGGTCAGAACGTCGGACAAACAACCACTCGCTCGCACGTCGTGTTGGTTTTGAATCTGCCTCTAGGCAGATAGACTGGCGATCGGCACCAATCCTTCTGCGAATCTCCTCCATGCCTGATCCGAATCCATCCGAACCCATCCGAACCGTTGCACTCTGTCACCCCACCTTCCGGTACAGAGCCGGCGACGGAAGTCGGGCGGTTATCAGAATCCGATACCCACACGATCGTGGAACAAAAACAGGTCGAGTCGGGAAACGAGGGATCGCCAACGCGGGCAATGAAACCCGCCGAGGTGTCGGTTGGCTCGAAGCTCGGTCCCTATCTGCTGGTTCGCAAGCTGGGCCAAGGGGGTATGGGAGCTGTTTATGAAGCGCGGCACACGAAGCTCGACAAGACGTTTGCGTTGAAGGTGCTGCCGTCGGGGTTCGCGTCGAACGCCGCGCTGGTGTCGCGGTTCGAGCGGGAGATGAAGGCTGTCGGCAAGCTCGATCATCCCAACATCATCAAGGCCACTTACGCCGACGAATGGAACGGCGTCCTTTATCTCGTAATGGAGTACATCGAAGGGACCGATCTGTCGGTCTTGGTCAAAGAGCGTGGCGTGCTCTCGATGCGAGACGCTTGCAAGATCATTCGGCAAGCCGCGCTGGGGTTGCAGCATGCTCACGAGCATGGCCTCGTGCATCGGGACATCAAGCCGTCGAATTTGTTTCTGACGAAGAGCGGCCAGGTGAAGTTGCTCGACCTGGGGCTCGCGCGACTCGGCAGCGATGACAATACCAATGCAGGGCTCACGGCGACGGGGCAGATGCTCGGTACGCCGGACTACATGGCTCCTGAACAGTGGGACGATACTCACTCGGCGGATGGGCGAGCGGACTTGTACTCGCTGGGATGTACGCTGAGCTATTTGCTGACGGGGAAAGCTCCGTTCGACACGGGCAAGGTGCGTTCGTTCCTGCACATCATGAAGTCGCACTCGGATGCGTCGCCCCCTGATCTGACCGTGCTCCGTTCCAGCGTTCCCGCCGATTTGAACGCGGTCTTCCAACGCCTGCTGGCCAAGAAACCCGAAGACCGTTTCGCCACCGCCGCCGAACTCGTCACCGCGTTGGAACCGTTCACACGTCGCGACGAACGTAGCCGTCACGCTCCGCGTGACGAGCCGAATGCTTCTCCGACCCCCAACTCCAAATCGACGTCGTCCATCACACCACCATCTTCCTCGCGATTAACACTGGACGAGCCTTCGACGTCCACTTCGCGCTCGGCTCATCTCACGGAGCATGCTGGCAACGTTGATGCCGATTCCACAATCGCGGATTCCAATAACAGCCAGAATTCGGCAAGCGGGGCGGCGTCAGTCCCCCGGACCATCACCGAGTCGATGCACCGGGGGGCTGACGCCATCCCGCTCGCCAAAGACTCCGTGACGAAGTCGGATTCGACTCGCCGAGCCAGCACGACGCGCCAGCGAGTGATCGCCGCTGTCTTGCTCGCCTGCGTGGTGCTGGCTGGAATCATCAACAAGGTCACCAAAAAAGACGGCACCACTCTGGAAGTGACCGTCCCCAGCGACACCAAGAAGGTCGAGATCACCGAATCTGAAATCTCAGATTTGAAATCGGACATCTCCGACCCTGTCCCCGCTCTGCCAATGAAAGACGGCGGCACCAAATCTCCAATCGCCGATTCGGAAGCCCCATCGACTTCGCAATCGAACGCAAGGTGGCCGAGTGGGCGATCGGCCGGAAAGTGAATTTTCAGATTTCGACAGCCAAAGGCCTCCTGCAACCGACCGATCTGGCTCAGCTCCCGAACGAGCCGTTCCATGTGCATTATCTTGATCTCACGGCGCAACCCAATTTGGCGAAGAGTGACGTTGAATTGATCGGTCAGCTTCGGAAGTTGAAGACGCTCAGTCTCAGCAGAACGCAGGTCGATGACTCGTCCTTGCCAGGCATCCGTCAGTTGACCGAACTCGAATATCTCGGACTGCCCCAAACTCGCGTCACCGATGCCGGGCTCGCGGCGTTAGTCGGATTAAGAAATCTGAAAACGCTCAGCTTGGCGTTCAACCCCTTCACTGATGACGGGATGGAGGCTGTAGCCAACCTAACAAATCTGCGGACGCTTGAGTTGGGCGAGACCAAGGTCGGGAATGATGGGCTTGCCAAGCTCAAGACTCTCACGCAACTGGAATACATCGAACTCGGTTCAGCCGTCACCGAACGAGGCTTGGATCACCTGCGTGGGCTCCCCTCCTTGACGGGCGTCAGCATGAGGTTGCCAGTGGTGACGGACGCGGTAGTAACCAATCTCCGAAAGCTGTCGAAGCTGGAACACTTGCGGGGCGTTGTAGCATCCGATGCGGACTTGGAGCGTTTGAAGTCGTTGTCCCACCTCAAGTCACTGACCTTCGATTTGAACAGATTCACGGTCTCTGGTTTGGAGTCACTCGATGCTTTCCCGACGTTGGAAACTCTCAATCTCAATGGCAGCGTGACCGTTGATGATTCCTATCTGGTGGCGGTGTCGAAGCTCAAAAAGCTCCGACAGCTTTTCGTCGATGGCACGTCGGTCACACCGGAAGGGATCGCCAAATTTCGCGAACTGCGACCAGATGTCGAACTCAGAGCCGGCGGCAGAGTGTATCCCGCCACGCCGAGCAATCCGCCCTAGACGCTGCAACAGTTCGACGTAGCGATTCTGGAAGTGGGTCTCCTGGCCCTTCCCCACCGGCCACTACCGAGGCAGCCACGGCGTCGAAGACCAAATCGTCTACGTCGCCCAGCTCCCCGACGGCTCCCAACGCACCTACACCCCCGCCGAATTCGCCGCCAGGTTCAATTGGAAGAACGACCCGGAGAAAGCCGACTTGCTGGGGAAATAGCACGACGCGCAAGCGAGTGGTTGACGTCGTCGCAAAGCGACGCCTTGTCTTGGTCGCGGAGCGACCGCACGACGGTAGCCGTGGGTTTCAATCCACGGTTGGCGATCACACCAAACCAATGTCGTCGCGTAGCGACGATTGAACTGGTGTCACGCATTCCGCCACACAATTTGATGCGTGTCATCGCCGACGATTCAATCGTCGCTCGGCGACGAATCTTTCGCATGGTGGCCTTTGAACCGTGGGTTGAAACCCACGGTTACCATCGGATGTCGCTCCGCGACAGAATTTGTCGCGTGGATTGTTCGACCCTTTTTGGGGTAATTACTTTTGTCATCACTCGTTTGGGGAATGCTACGATGGCCAACACCTACACGGCTCTGCATTACCATGTCGTCTTCAGCACCAAACATCGCGAGCGCTGGATCACGCCGGACATCGAGTCACGCATCTGGTCCTATCTCGGTGGAATCGCCCGCGACAACGGCATGAAGGCGTTGTGCATCGGCGGGATTGAAGACCACGTTCATTTGCTGCTCGGAGCACTGCCAACCCTTGCGCCAGCCAAGGCCGCGCAACTCATTAAAGGAGGCTCTTCCAAGTGGATTCACAACACCTTTCCCAATCTTTCGACATTCGCCTGGCAAGACGGCTACGGAGCGTTCACCGTCAGCAAATCGAACATCCCCGGCGTGATCGACTACATCCAAAAGCAACGCGAGCATCACATGGCCAAGACGTTTCAGGATGAGTTTGTCGAAATTCTCCGTCGGCACGAAATCGACTACGAAGAGAAATATCTCTGGGATTGAACGCGCTTCGTTTCAATTCATCGGAAGATTGAAGACCAAATCGTCTAGGTCGCCTATCGAATCTTCTGATCGGGGAGTTGCTGTTTCACACCTTCATCAAGCGGCATCTTGTCGTTGGTAATGCCCACCTCGGTTATGAGCCGATCGAGTTCGGCTCGTAATTGCGCGGCGATGCCGGCGCAGCGCGGGTCGCTGATCAGGTTGCAGCGTTCGTCGGGGTCGCAGGCGAGGTGATATAGCTCGGCCATGTGGCGGTCAGGGCTGCCGTCGCCGTGCGGGTAGCGGACCAGTTTCCATTCGTCGGTGCGGACGCCGCGCACGTTGGGTGTGTAGGGGAACTGCTTCTCGTAGTTGTAGTGGTACAGGAACGAGCGTCGCCAAGACGGATCACCTTCAGTGACCAGCTTTCGCCACGAGCGGCCGTGGATGTTCTTCGGAGGTTCGACGCCGCACAGATCCAACAGGCTCGGAGCCATATCGACGGTCAGCACAAGCGGCTCGACGACGCGCGGGCAACGGGTTGGCGCGAGCTTTGGGTATCGCACAATGAGCGGGATGCGGATGCTCGGTTCGTGCATCGTTCGCTTATCGACCATGCCATGCTCGCCGTTGAGCAGGCCGTTGTCTCCCATGAAAACGATGATCGTGTTATCGAGCTGGCCGTTCTCTTCCAGCAGCCGATACAGCCGGCCGACGGAGTCATCCACCGACAGGATCGTGCCCCAATAAGCTCGTGTCATGGCGGCGAAATCTTTGACGGCGGCGGGGCTGTCGTCGGGGAACTTCTTTCGCCAGTCGAACAGCGGGCCGTAGATACCGTGCCAGGTCGGCAGTCGCTCTTTGATCCAGGTCGGCTTGTTCTGCAATTGAAACGCGGTGTCGGGATACCGCACCTCGACCTGATCGAAGGCGTGCTCGTACTTCTTCTCCGGGAAGTAAAAGCTGTGCGGCGCTTTGTGGCCCAAAAACATCAGCCACGGTTTCGTGCGTGGCTTCTTCAGCCAGGACTCGGCCAGATCGGTGACGACGTGCGTGTAATAGCCGGGGAGCGTCTTCCGTTGGCCATCGACGTTGAATTCCGTGTCGAAGTATTTGCCCTGCCCTTTGTGCGTCACAAAGTAGTCGAAGTCGGGACGCTTCTCATCGTTCTCTTCTCCCATGTGGTACTTGCCGATGTAGCCGGTTTCGTAGCCGGCCGATTGCAGCAGACCAGGGAAGCTGGCCATCTCGGCGGGGTATTCGGTGAAGTTGTTGGTGACACCGTGAGCGTGCGCGTACAGCCCGCTGAGAATCGACGCTCGGCTGGGTGAGCAAAGCGACGTCGTGCAGAACGTGTTCTTGAAGAAGACCCCCTCACGAGCCAACCGGTCGATGTGCGGCGTCTTCAAATGTGGATGACCGGCGGAACTCAAGCAGTCCCAGCGCAGGTCGTCGCACAGAATGAACAGGACGTTGGGCCGAGCCTCCTGGGCCTGTGCCATCGGCGGCGTCAAAAACGCGAGCAGAAACCATAGAAACGCGAGTCGCATCGTCGAAATCCTCACGCCAAGTTTTGGAAGACCGATCAAGCGGCCAGAATCTCGCTTTGGTGCCGGACATGCAACCAACTCGTCTTCTCCACTTTTCGGACAGCGACTAGAACGCCGCCTCGAATTCGATACGGCTTCCAGTTTTCGCTGAAGGCGACAACCTCATCAGTCGGAATTGTCGGCCTCTGCGAGTAGTGTCCGAAAAATGCAGGCAGTCCAATCGGAGTCCAAAGCGTGGACATGGAAGTCGTAATCTTTGGTGGCGGAGCGGCCGGATTGTGGTTGCTTGATGAACTGCATCGGCGCGGGCGACGGGCCGTGTTGTTGGAGGCGAATGCGCTGGGAACCGGGCAGACAGTGGCCGCTCAGGGGATCATTCACGGCGGTTTGAAATACACGTTGAGCGGTTTACTGACGAAGTCCGCGGCCAGCATCCGCGAGATGCCCGCCATCTGGCGCAAGTGTCTCGACGGAGAACGCGAGCCGAACCTCCGCAACGTGCGGCGGCGTTCCGACGAGTGCTATTTGTGGCGTACCGATTCGCTGTCGTCCCGGTTGGGAATGCTGGGAGCTCAATTGGGGCTGCGTGTGGCTCCGCAAACGGTCTCCGACGATGACCGGCCGGAGATTCTGCAAGGCTGTCCTGGAACGGTCGCTCGAATGCCGGAGCAAGTGATTTCGACGGTCAGCTTGATCGACGCTTTGGCGGTTCGAAATCGCGAACGGTTGCTGAAGGTCGATCCGGCGCGACTCATCTTCGAGTGCCGTGCTCCCGGCAAAGTCGCATCAATTCGGCTTGGCCAAGCGAACGGCGACCAACTCGAACTGCATCCGCGAACCGTCATCTTCACTGCTGGAGCCGGTAACTCGGCTTTACGTCGCGGCGTGGGACTGACGGTTGAAGCGATGCAACGGCGGCCGTTGCACATGGTCCTGCTACGTGGCCGAGCATTGCCCCCCTTTCAAGGTCACTGCGTCGATGGAGCGAAGACGCGGGTCACGATCACTTCGGATCTCGACTCAGCCGGTCGCACCGTCTGGCAAGTCGGTGGACAAATCGCCGAGGACGGTGTCGCTTGGGATGCACGCACGCTGTTGGCAATCGCTCGTGAAGAATTGCGAACCGTCTTGCCCGGCATGGATTTCACGTCGGTGAAATGGAGCACCTATCGCGTGGACCGCGCGGAAGGGATCGTCCCCGGCAGCAAGCGGCCGGAGTCCGTGCAGATTCGCCATGACGGCAACTGCTTGACCGCATGGCCGACGAAGCTGGCGCTAGTGCCGCAACTCGTCGCTGAGATCGTGAAAGCCATCTCCAAGCTGGACAGCATCGCTATGGAGCTTGCGGATTCCGATGAAACAGAGAATCCCTCGTCCGGATTTCAAGCGAGTCGATCCTGGGAACGTCTCCCGTCCTCATGGCCTCGGCCGGAGGTCGCACTTCCTCCGTGGGAGACGGCGGCGCACTGGTTCACGAACGAGGACTTGGACAAGTCCGCTCAACCCGCGTCGTTGCCGAAGGCGGCTTGAGTTGGGAGGCCCAGTCATGCAACTGCGACCGCTGGGATCGACCGGATTGCTCGTCACGCCGTTAGGCTTCGGCGCGTTCAAAATCGGGCGTAATGAGAAGGTCAAATACCCTCAGCCTTACGACCTGCCGGACGACGCGACGGTCGACCGATTGCTCAACGGAGTGCTCGATACCGGCATCAACTTGATCGACACCGCGCCGGCCTACGGCATCAGCGAGGAGCGGATCGGCAAGTTCCTTTCGTCGCGACGCGGCGAGTTCGTGCTCTCCACGAAAGTCGGCGAGCGATTTATCAACGGCGAATCCTCATTCGACTTCACCGGCCCCGGCGTGCGAGCCAGCGTGACCGAAAGTTTGAGGCGACTGCGAACCGAGGTGCTCGACATCGTCTTCGTGCATTCCAACGGCGACGACCTCGCGATTCAGCAACAGACCGAAGTCGTACCGACTCTGCAAAAATTGAAACACGCCGGATACCTCCGAGCGATCGGGTTCTCCGGCAAGACACCGGCGGGTGCATCGGCCGCGCTCGAATGGGCCGACGTGGTCATGGTCGAGTATCACCTGCGCGACACGTCTCACGCCGGCGTCATCGCCGCGCTCGCGAGTCGCGGAGTTGGAGTCGTCGTGAAGAAGGGACTCGCCTCCGGCCATCTACCGCCAGCGGATGCGATTCGCTTCGTGCTGTCCAATCCGCAAGTCGCTAGCGTGATCGTCGGCGGACTGAGCTTGGAACATCTGCAAGACAACATCACGGCAACGATGACCGTACCGCGACCGTCAGGGAGCGGCCCGCACCGGTGACTCAGGCCGCTCCCTAACGGTCGCGGTACTGCTGTCGCGCTTCTACCATCCGCCTATGAGTCACAAGACCCCCAAACAACTCGACGCCGAGAAGAGCAAGAACGCGATCGTCTGCCGCAATCGCAAGGCGTCGCATGAGTACGAGATCCTGCAGGACATCGAATGCGGTGTGATGCTCTTCGGCAGCGAGGTCAAAAGCATTCGCAACGGCAAGGTCTCGATCGACGAGGCGTTCGCTCGGATTCGCAACGGCGAGCTATGGCTGGTCGGCTGCCACATCGCCGAGTACCCGCAGGCCAACGTGCAGAATCACGAGCCGCTGAGGACTCGCAAGCTGCTGCTCCACAAACGGGAACTGGAGAAATTCGCGGAGAAGGCCAGCGAGCGTGGCCACACGCTGATCCCGATGGATGTGCATTTCTCCGAGGGGAAGGTGAAGGTGAAACTGGCGATCGCTCGCGGCCGCAAGCTGCATGACAAGCGTGAGAAGCTCAAGACCGCCGACGTCAACCGCGAGATCCGACAGGCGCTGCGACACAGGTCGTAGGCCAGCCTTTCCAGGCTGCCCCGATACACATTCGACGTTGGTTAGGCATTCGGGTCAGGCTGGAAAGCCTGACCTACGTGCGTGCCGTCGCCGCTTCCATGATCCGCTGCTCGGTGAATTTGCCGCGACGGAACTCGCCGGTCAGCCGGCCTTCGCACAGCACGAGAATCCGATCGCAGAGCGTGATGAGTTCCGGCAGTTCGCTGGACGTGACGATCAGTCCCAAGCCTTCACGGCAGAGCGAGTCGATCAGTTTGTAAAGCTCGGCCTTCGCACCGACATCGACACCGCGCGTGGGATCATCCAGCAACAACACTTTCGGTTCCGTGCGCAGCCAGCGAGCGATCACGCACTTCTGTTGGTTGCCGCCGCTGAGGCTGGTGATCGCCGCCTCGCCACCGGCGGTCTTTACGCCGAGCCGCACGATGGATTCATCCGCTGACGCACGTTCGCGACTGCCAGAGATCAGGCCGAACGACGCGGCTTCCTCAAGCGTGCAGACGGTGATGTTGTCTCGCACGGTCAGGTGCGAGAAGAGCCCCAGCCGTTTGCGGTCCTCGGTCACCAGGGCCATGCCAGCCGCAACCGCTTCTTCGGGATGTTTAAAGCTCACCGGCTGACCATCGAGCACGATGCGGCCTTGCGGCGGAATCTCGCTCGCCCCGAAAAGACATTCGAGCAACTCAGTCCGCCCCGCTCCCATCAGCCCGGCGATGCCAAGCACCTCACCGCTACGCAATGCGAACGACACGTCTTTCAATCGCCACGGCCGAGCGTGTCCCGGCCACGGCAACGAAAGGTTCTCGACGTTGAGGACCACGTCTCCCGGTTGTCGTGGCTGATCGAACGACGTCTCTTCAATCTCACGACCGACCAGCAAGTGGGTGACTTCGCGCGGAGTCGCTTCGTCGCGACGCAGCGTGCGCACATGGCGGCCGTCGCGCAGGATGGTGATGCGGTCGGCCAGCCGGAAGATCTCGTCCATCTTGTGAGAGATGTAGAGGATCGTGACGCCATCGGCCCGCAGTCGACCGATGATCTCGAACAGTCGTTCGGTCTCCGCTTCGGTCAGTGCACTGGTCGGCTCATCCATGATGAGAATCCCGGCTCGTTTCGACAGAGCCTTCGCGATCTCGACCAACTGTTGATCGCCGACCCGCAACTCGCCGACCCGCTGATCGGGATCAAGCCGGCAGCCGAGCTGCCGAAACAACTCCGCCGCCTCTTGCCGCGCAGAGGATTCATCAAGCAATCCGAACGCGCCGCGCAGCTCGCGGCCAAGAAAAATGTTCGCCGCGACCGAAAGCTGTTCGACGAGATTCAACTCTTGATGAATGATGCTGACACCCGCCGCTTCGGCGTCGCGAGTGCTTGTGAAACGAACCGGCTCGCCACGCAACCGCAGTTCGCCGTCATATTCGGTGATGACGCCGCTGAGGATTTTCATCAGTGTGCTCTTGCCGGCCCCGTTCTCGCCGACGATCGCGTGGAGTTCGCCGGCCGCGATCTCCAACGAGACGCCCTGCAATGCGACCGTCCCCGCGAACCGCTTCGTGATGTTTTGAATTCCGATCAACGTCATTCTGCCGTTCCCTTCGTTTGTCGCGTGGACAACTCGCCCTCAAACTATCGCAGATGATTCGCCATTGGTACCAATCCTCGATTGTCCGTGAGGGCGTTTACATGCGGCCTCGTTTCACGGCCCAATGTTGGATACGTTGCCTGAGCGAGTGAGCGGCAAGGCGCGAGCCGCCGGTTTATGGATTGGACAATCGATTCCGCGACACCGGTGGCTAACGCTATTTCGCTCACAGTCTGACTTCAACACGATTGGTAATACATGAAACTCAACCTGATTCTCGCCATCTCTTGCTGGCTAACCACTGCGGTCAATGCGGCCGAGCCGCCGCAGCCGACATCTCGCTCCGTGAAAGAACTCGAAGGCTGGACGATTCGCGTGGATGACCGCTTGCTGGGTGAAGCGCCCGATGCGGCGCTCGGTGCGAAGGCACTCCGATTCCTCGAGGCCAAGCTCGTCGAAATCAAAGCGGTCGTGCCAGCCGAACGAGTGAAGGACTTGCAGGAGGTCACGATTGTGCTCGATCTGAGCTGCGGCAAGCTGGGGGCCATGCAGTATCACCCCGATGCCGGTTGGCTGAAGGCGAATGGATTTCCGGCGGACCTGGCGAAGTGCGTCCATCTGCCGCGCGCTGCCGACGTCCAGACGCGGCGCAACATCAACGAGCAACCGTGGGTGATCCTGCACGAACTGGCTCACGCCTACCACGATCAAAAGCTGAGCTTCGACGAGCCGCGCATCAAGGCGGCTCACGAGAAATTCAAGGCGAGCGGACACGGTGACTCGGCACTGCTCTACAACGGCAAGCGTGTGAAGCATTACGGCCTGACCAACGAAAAGGAGTTCTTCGCCGAGATGACCGAGTCGTTCTTCGGCGTCAACGACTTCTTCCCCTTCAACCGCGCTGAACTCCAAGAAGCCGAACCCGAACTGTTCCAGCTTCTCACGGAGATTTGGGCCGGTCCGAAGAAATGAGATTCCGCGAGACGCGAGAAACTCATTCTGGCAGCCCCGCCAGATCCGCCGGGAGCTGCGGGTTGTCCTTGGCTCGTTGCTCGGCGAGCCGCTTCTGCAAGTCAGCCAGCTTGTCAGGTTGTGAGCCAGCGAGGTCGTCCTTTTCATACGGATCGGCGGCGAGGTTGAAAAGTTGCGGATCCCCTTTGCTCGGCACGAGCAGTTTCCAATCGCCGTGACGCAGCACTCGGCCGCCGTTTCGCATGGCGATGTAGATCGTTCGTTCCACATGGGGCTTCGACTTCCCCATGAGCACTGGCCACTGATTGACGCCGTCCCATTTCAGATCGGTTCGGGAGTCATAGCCGACAAGGCTGGCGAGCGTCGGAAACCAGTCCACCGCATGCATGGGTGTGCTGAACTTGCGCGGGGCCAGCCGGCCCGGCCAGTTGGCGAAGGCGCAGACACGAATACCTCCTTCGTAAAGCGTGTTCTTCTGACCGCGCAGCGGATCGTTTTCGCTGTTAAGCGGCGAGTGCCCCACTTTGCCGACATAGTTGTTCTTCAGCGACTCGATCCCGCCGTTGTCGCTGGTGAAGACGATGAGCGTGTTGTCTCGCTGGCCGGTCTTCTCCAACGCGGCGACGAACTGGCCGATCTTCGTGTCGAGCTGCGAAATCATCGCGGCCATGCGCAGCCGCGAGTCGTGCTTCTCCGGGTCATCGTGAAACTTCACGCCGTCATAGAGCCGCTTGTATTCCTCCGGAGCATCCACCGGCGTGTGGACCGCGTGAAAGGGAACGTAGACGAACCACGGCGATTTCTTTTCCTCGATGCGACGCAGAGCTTCCGCCGCGACCAGTTCGGTGGCGTTCCCTTCTTCGTGGAACAGTTTGCCGTCGCGATGCCAGGTGTTCTCGTAGGGATTGCCTTGGCGATACTTGTGCGTCCACGGATCGGCCGCGCCGGTCAGAGTGCCATATCCATGATCGAAGCCGAACGCATTCGGTCCCCATTCGCTACGCGCGCCCAGATGCCACTTGCCCGACTGATAGGTGCTGTAGCCCACGGACTTCAACGCCGAGGCCAGCGTCACGGTCCCCAACGGCATCGCTCGCAGGTTGCTCGGCGCGAGCGCTTGCGGCCCGAACCGACCGGGATATCGGCCGCTCATCAAGGCCGTGCGCGTCGGCGTGCAAACGGGCTGCACATAATGCTGATCCAGCTCGACCCCTTCGCGAACCAGCTTGTCCATGTGCGGCGTCTTGCCGAATCCGCCATGCCAACCGACATCGCTCCAGCCAAGATCATCCGCCACGATCAGCAGGATATTCGGCTTGGCAACCTCGGCAGCATGCAGCGCGGTTAAGAGTGTCACTTCCGACAACATCGTGATGACGGCCAACGCCATCAGTCCAACGGATCGCCAAAATCGTCGCATGGAGTGCCTCTCAGATTAAGTCGAAGCGATTTCAAATCCGTACCGCGACCGTCAGGGAGCGGCCCGCGATGTCGATGACAGGCCACTCCCTAACGGTCGCGGTACGGCGATCTCACTGACATCCAATGTTTTGAAACTTTGGAGCTGTGAAACAGAAATGGCAATGAATCTCCGCCTCGTCGAGTGCGACCACGGCTGGATAGAAGTTCGATTTGAGTTGAGTTTGCTGCCACGGGTGGCAAGTCCCTGACCATCGGGAAGGGCGTGGTTTTCCGTGTTGATCGAGATTCCCACGTCCTTCCCGATGGTCAGGACGTGCCACCCAATTTCACAAATTGGCCAGCCTTGCGAGTACGACCGGCCACTCTTTGGCAACGCAGAGTGCGTTTGATACCGTGGCGGTGAGAAAGGATTCCGTATGCCAATCACCAATCATCCCACGGGGAACTATCGCTTCCTGCCAGGCATCGCACCGTACTCGTGCGGAGTCGTCTCCTGCCCCGGCTTCGAGATCGTGCATGTCACGCTTCAGCGGCCTGTCTCGTATCGCGAAGGGTTCGAGAAGATCGCGGCCTATCTCGCTGCGGAAGGACGACCGAAGACCGCGCTTTGTGCGATCGAATTGCGGTCGCCGAGTCCCTTCAGCTTCCAAGGCTTCGCCGATTTCAACGCCGAGTACGCGGCCATCCTGCAACATTGGGGACTGTTCGTGGAAGGGGTGAATCCGGTCGCTCGGACGAACGTGGCACCGGTCATCAACCCGCCCAGTGAGCCGGCGCTGTACGGCTTCTCGTTCACGCGAGCCTGTCCCGGCCATCAATCACCCACGTTTGTGGTCGCGGGTGCCGGTGAGTTGCCAGAAGGAATCCTGTCGAGGGAAGGAATCATCGCTCTCGGCAACACGTCGCCCGATGGCTTGGCGATCAAAGCTCAGTTCGTCATGGACTTGATGGAGACTCGACTGCGAGGACTCGGCGCGGACTGGTCTTTGGTCAGCACCGTCAATGTTTATACGGCTCACTCACTGACGCCGTTGTTGCCAGAGATCCTCTTGGGCCGCCTCGGTCCCGCCAGCATTCACGGCACAACCTGGCACTTCAGCCGGCCGCCGATCGCCGAGATCGAATACGAAATGGATCTGCGAGGCATCCGCACCGAACTCCGCTACGGTTGAGCGGACGCTGCGGAAGTGCCGCGTTGACTCAGAGCGATTTCAGCAGTCCAATGTCGCCCGACACATCGGACTTGGCCGATGATTGAGTTGCCTGCCGACTTCGACACTCCCCGCAGCCCGCCCCATTCGGTCGTTCTCGTTGGAGACCATGACATGCCCCTAACAGACGCTCGATTCGCCAGACGTTCGCTGGACAGCAACGTCGCTCATGAGAGTCTTTCGCGGCGGACGGTGATTCAAGCGGGAAGCATCGGTCTGCTCGGACTGGGGATGAATCATGTCTCGGCGCTGCGGGCCGCAGATGGAGCGTTGACGACTCCGACCGGCGGCGCGGCGAAGTCGGCCATCTTCATTTTTTTGTCCGGAGGAATGACTCAACATGACAGCCTGGATCCAAAACCGGACGCCCCGGCTGGGATTCGTGGCGAGTTCAATCCGATCCCCACACGAACGCCGGGGACGCAGATTTGCGAGCACCTGCCGATGCTGGCCGCTCGCAGCGACAAGTGGAGCCTGATTCGCTCGCTGACGACGCCGTACAACGAACACTCGCAAGGTCACACATCAATCCTCACCGGCCGCACTCCGATGCCGGTGGGTTACAACCCCAGCAAACCACAATCGACCGATTGGCCGTCGATCGCCTCCGTAGTTGGCAATGCTCTGCCGCGACGCAACAACAATTTGCCGCCAGCGATCGTGCTGCCGGAACGCCTGATTCATAACACGGGGCGAGTCCTCCCCGGTCAGTTCGGCGGCTTGATGGGAAGCCACCGCGATCCGTGGTTCATCGAAGCCTCGCCCTATAACGCGAAGTCTTACGGAGCGTATCCCGACTACGAATTCCACTTCGTCCGGGGCCGTGAGCGAAATCCGAATCTCACCTTTCAATCCCCGAACCTCAGCTTGCCTCAAGGACTGAGCCGCTCGCGATTGACCGACCGCGATAGCTTGCGCGGATTGCTCGACCAGCAACGTCACGAATTGGAAGAGGCCGCGTCGGTCGAGTCGTTTGATCGACATCGTCAAGCCGCGATCTCGTTGCTCACCGACACCAGCGTGCAACGCGCGTTCGATGTCCACAACGCCGATCCGCAAACGCTCGATCACTACGGACGCAATGCCTTCGGCTGGTCACTGCTGATGGCTCGGCAACTGGTGCAGGCGGGAGTGAATCTGATTCAAGTGAACCTCGGCAACAACGAGTCTTGGGACACCCACGAAAACAATTTCCCGTTGCTGCGCGATTGCCTGCTCCCGCCGACCGACCGTGGCCTCTCAGCATTGCTGGATGATCTTCAATCGCTGGAACTACTCGATGAAACGCTGATCGTGATGTGTGGCGAAATGGGTCGTACTCCGCGGATCAACGCCGGCGGTGGCGCAAGCAAAATGGTCGGCCGCGATCACTGGGGTGCGGTTCAGTCCGTCTTCATCGCCGGCGGCGGCATTCGCGGTGGCGTCGTGGTTGGATCCTCTGACAAGAACGGCGCGTACCCGGCCGCCGATGCACAGCTTCCGGAAAACCTCGCCGCCACGATCTATCACGCTTTGGGAATCCCCGACACCGCCGCCTGGAAAGACGAAGTCGATCGCCCCCACCACATCTATCATGGCGAACCGATCCGTTTCGGCTAACGATTCTTCCGTGAGAGGCACGATGCCAAAGGTCTTTGAAAAGAATGGCTACAAGTTTTTCTTCTACAGCAACGACCATCGACCGATTCACGTTCATGTGCGGCACGGAGATGGCGAAGCGGTGTTCAATGTGGAAGACTTGGTCGAGCTTCGGGAATCGCAAAATATGAAGCTGAACGAGTTGTCCAAGGCTCAAGAACTGGCCGAGGAATTCAGAGATTTGATCTTGGAGAAGTGGCATGAACACCTTGGTTGACCAACTCAAAAGCGCCGTCTATCAGAACGGGCACATTGTGGTGATTATGAAAAGCGACGCTCAGATTCGCTTTCCAGTCGCTGACAATCCACGCCTCGCTGACGGAACGCCGCAGCAACTCAACAACATTGAGGCGTCTCCCTTTGGCCTGCACTGGCCCGATCTTGATGAGGACTTGTCATTCGCGGGCCTGATGCAAGGTGACTACGGACAAAGACAATAACACCGAAAGCAACCATGTTTTCCCTACTCGACCAATCACTCTCGTCGACCGAACGAGTTGCTCGCCGCGAATTGCTGCGCGTCGGAGGCTTGAGCGCATTGGGAGTTTCGCTTCCCCACTTGTTACGCGCGGCAGAAACACCAGCGGTGTCGATCGGTCCGGCTCCGAAGTTGGCGGGGGAATTGGGATCGACGTTCGGTAAGGCGAAGAACCTCATTTTTCTCTGGCTTCAAGGTGGTCCTCCTCAGCATGAAACGCTGGATCCAAAACCGGATGCCCCTGTCGAGATTCGTGGTCCGTTCAAACCGATCGCAACGAACGTCCCCGGAATTCAGTTCTGCGAACTGCTGCCGCGCACCTCGTGCTATGCCGACAAGCTGGCGGTTGTGCGATCGCTCTCGACGCGCGACGACAACCACGATGTGAGCGGCTACTGGCTGCTGACCGGTTATCCGTATGGACCGGGGAGCGCGCGGCAGATCAAGCCGAACGATTGGCCGTACTTCGGCTCGATCGTGAAGATGCTCAAGCCGAGCGAGAAGCTGCCCGCTCTGACATCGGTCTGGATTCCAGACATGATGCGGCTCAACGACAATGTGACTCCGGCCGGGCAGACGGCGGGGTTCCTCGGCAAGTTGTGGGAACCGGAGCGGTTCGTCGGCGACCCGGCGCTTCCCGATTACGAGATCGAAGGACTGCGTCTGATCGGCGACGTCACCAAGATCCGAGTCGATCGTCGCCGCGATGTCTTGAAGCAACTTGAAGGTCGCTTCGATGAAACACTGCGCGGTGGATCGGTCGCAGCCTGGGATCGGCTCTCACAACAGGCGTTCGAGTTAGTGACCAATGGCGGCGCGCGAGCGGCGTTCGATCTCAGCAAAGAATCTGACAAGACTCGTGATCGCTACGGCCGGTATACTTGGGGGCAATCCTGCCTGCTGGCTCGGCGGCTGATCGAGGCGGGCGTGCGATTAGTCCACGTCAATTGGGCTCGCGATCCCGGAGACAACGCCGTCGATAACCCGCTGTGGGACACGCACGCCCTCAACGCCGATCGACTTCAAGACAACCTCTGCCCCCAGTTCGACGTCACCTTCGCCGCGCTGATGGATGACCTGACTGACCGCGGCTTGCTCGATGAAACGCTGGTTGTGATGATTGGCGAGTTCGGACGGACTCCGAAGATCAACGCCAACGGAGGCCGCGATCACTGGGGCCACGTCTTCAGCTTCGCGATGGCCGGAGCCGGCATTCGTGGCGGGCAAGTGATCGGAGCCAGCGACAAGAACGGCGCGTATCCGGCGACCTCGCCATTCACCGGTGGCGACCTGACGGCCACGATGTTTCATCTGCTGGGCATCGACCCGAACGGTTTCTTCCCTGACAACCTAAACCGACCGCATCCGGTCACGAAGGGCGAACCGATCGCGGCCATGCTGGCCAGTTCGCCGGCCAAGGTTGAACTGTGCAAATCCGAAGGTGATCCGGCCCTCGTACCTCCGTTCGATGCCAGCCTGCTGCTGGACACTGATTTCAAATCCGATCTTCCGTTGGTCGCTCCCGCGCCACCCTCGCGCGACAAGGGTTGGCGAGCGGTCCCCATCTGGACCAAAGAGATCGCTGCTGGCTTCTCCGTCCGCAAAGAAAACGCGACCGTCTGCATGGGCTACGGTCTGGAAGAAGACTCGGCGGGTTCGGTTATCGCACACGGTTCGCGAGCGCTGCTCGCACAAGAGATTCGCAGCGCTCGCGGCGGTCACTACTCATTGACCATCAAAGCCACCGGAGTCGGTTCCTCCGCCGATGAGTTCGACAAGACGTTCCTCGCGAATATGAACTGCCGCCTCGTCCTGTTCCGATTTCAGAACATCAACAAAGACTCCCGCACCGTCAGCGAGTTGGCCTC
Organism: Planctomyces sp.; assembly: GCA_005778115.1. Taxonomy (GTDB): domain Bacteria; phylum Planctomycetota; class Planctomycetia; order Planctomycetales; family Planctomycetaceae; genus SXKJ01. The sequence continues at coordinate 20,878 of SXKJ01000253.1, forward strand.
TGCGGAATTTCGCCCGTCGTTCGGCAAGACCGAGACTTTCAAACTGGATCGCTTCCTTGGCTCGACAGTCGGGGGATCGAATTTCGCGATTGGCAATGGTCTAGGCGTCGCCATCGTGGTCGAGAAAAAGTCGCCCGGCCCATTGACGCTTCCCAAGAGCGAATCACACCGAGCCGCTTTGCGCATCGAGTCCGTCACTCTCGAATTCAGCCCGCGCAAGCGAGACGAATCCGTGACGGTGTGAGCTCAATCTTACAGCAATCGCGTGAGCACCCGGCCGGTGGAGATTTCCCAAGGACGCTGGAGTTCGTCGTGGATCTTGCAGTCAGGCTCCAAGCCCAGACAGTGGTAGAGCGTGGCATGAATATCGACGGGGTCCACTTTGTCCGAGACCGGATAAGCTCCGATGCGATCGGACGCACCCAGGACTTGCCCACCACGAATGCCGCCACCCGCCAATAACGCTGAGCCGCAGTCACCCCAATGATCACGGCCCGCGTTGCCATTGATCTTTGGAGTGCGACCGAACTCGCCCAGACAGACGACCAACGTCTCGTCCAGACGGCCGCGCTGGTCGAGGTCTTCCAAGAGCGCGGACAGCGATTGATCGACCATCGGCAGCAGTTCGCTTTTCAGCGCGTCGAAGTTTTTGCTGTGCGTGTCCCAGCCGTCGCAGACGGTCATCTCATTGAAGTGAATCGAGACCATCGGAACGCCCGCTTCAGCCAACCGTCGCGCCAGCAACATGGTCTGCCCGAAGCGATGGCGTCCGTATCGGTCGCGCAATTCGGCCGGTTCATCGTCCAGCGAGAACGCGGGGAGCGTGTCACGGTTGGCGGCACCGGTCAGTAAGACCGCTTGCTGTTGGAACTCGTGCATCGCTCGCGCGGCCACAGACCGCGCCGGTTGATCGAGCAAAGACAGCAACGCCGCCCGCGAGTCTAAGCGATCCGATGAAACTCGATCGGGCAATGCCAGCGCGGGAATCGCTTCACGCGTCCCCGGCTCGCCGTTGACGGTCAGCGGATCAAATCGTGTTCCCAGAAAACCCGCAGCACCGCCGCGCAAGGGACTGCGTGCCCGCTTGAACTCCCCTTTCGAGCTGCTGCGAATCGCCAGTTCGGGCAGAGCGATGTAGCCCGGCAGCGAACTGGGCGCGGCTTTGAATTTGGCCAGCACCGATCCGACATGTGGAAAGTCGCTGCGCTGCGGCGGGCGGATGTCGTTATCGACCAACGGCTGTGCGGTCGGTCGGCCCGTCAGCGTGTAGTAGATCATCGGCGTGTGATTGCTGTTTGGATGGCTGACCGAGCGGATCAATGCAAACTTGTCCGCGTTCTTCGCCAACCGTGGCAGCAGTTCGCAGATTTGCACACCCGGCACGTTGGTCGCGATCGGAGCGAATGGCCCGCGCACTTCCTGTGGAGCTTCCGGCTTCAAATCCAGCATGTCCAAATGCGGAGGACCACCGAGCAAATAGACCAGGATGCACGACCGCGCCTGGCCCGTGGTTCGATCCGTCGCGCCCTCCAATGCCGATGGCCAACCCGTCGCCGCGACGACCAAACCACCACCGCACCGCAACAATTCGCGACGCTGCCGCAGTATTCCGGCCTGTCGCTCGAACGAGGTCAACATGGCGCGATGTCCTGCTGTCCTGGAAATGCGACGGGCAAGAGTGCCCATCCTACTTCTAAACCAATTCGCGCATCGGGTGGATGCCGTCATCGACGAGGTTCTGTGGGACGCCCGCACCGTCGAAGATCCGGACGCGGCCAACATCGAGACCCGCGCACTTGTAGAGCGTGGCGAAGACCTCTTGAAATTTGACCGGCCGCTCGACGGCATGCTCGGCCTTGCGGTTCGTGCGGCCGATGACTTGGCCGGTCTTCATGCCGCCGCCCGCCAGCATCGCGCACGACACTTGCGGCCAGTGATCGCGCGAGTTGTTGTTGTTGATCTTCGGGGTCCGGCCGAACTCGCCCCAGACGACCACCGAGACGTCGTTGTTCAAACCCCGTTCGTGCAGGTCGGTCACGAGAGCGGACAAGCCTTGATCGAGCAGCGGGAATTCCTCGCGAGACATCGGGAAGTTCATGCCGTCTCCGCCGTGCCAGTCCCAACGGCTGTAGTTCAGTGAGACGTAACGTGCTCCCGCTTCGACCAAGCGCCGTGCGACACAGAAGTTCTCGATCATGCGCGGCGCGCCGTCACGCTGGAACTTCTCATCACTCTTGCCGTACCGAGCCAGCACGCGCGGGTCTTCCTTCGAGAGGTCGAGAGCCTCGGCCAGCTTCGACGTGGTCAGGATGCCGAGTGCCTGCTGCGTGTAGACATCGACGCTTTCCATGACGCCCCGGCTGTCCGCCGCGCGGACGAAGCCGTCGAACGACTTCATCAATTGATCGCGGTCTTGTAGACGCTCCAGCGAGATTCCCTTCAGCACCATTCCTTCTGGCGAACTGCGGGCTTTGTTGCCGAGCAGATTGAACGGCGTCTGAGCCACTCCCAGGAATCCGCCGTCGGCCGGCTCGCCCCAAGTGCGATTGCCGACCGTGTACATGAGCGCGACGTTCGGCGGCACGGCTCCGTTGGTGGGGCCTTGCAGCTTCGAGATCCATGAACCGGCGGCCGGCCAGCCTCCCGGGGGCTTGCGATCCGATTTGCGGCGGCCGGTCATGCACTGGTAGCCGTCGTGCAACCCATCCGCGTCCGAGATCGACCGCACTGGCACGAACTTATCCATCATCTGCGCCATGCGCGGGAACAGTTCACAGATCTCGATGCCGGGTACGTTGGTCGCGATCGGCCGGAACTCGCCACGGATTTCAGCGGGAGCATCCGGCTTCAAATCCCAGAGATCCACATGCGAAGGACCTCCGGGCATGTAGATGTTGATAATTGCCTTATGCGACGAACCCGTGTGGGCTTCTTTCTCCGCTCGTAAGACGTTTGGAAGAGCGAGTCCTCCCAACGCAAAGCCGCCGATCGTCAGAAAGGATCGACGCGAAAGCCCGTCGCAAAAGCTCGTTTCGTTGTCGGTGGGACGTCCTAGAATTGTCAGCATGGCAGGGTTCCGAAGGCGGGGTTGATGTAACTGCGTTCGCCAGAACGCGGGTAACCCGCACTCTGGCGAGTGCGGCTACGAGCGAAGGATCAGCTCATCAGTAAAGGGAACGGATCGCCCTTCGTCAGTTGGAAAGGGCGATTCTGATGGTCGTGCAGTTCCGTGTGCGGGTCAATGCCGAGCATGTGATAGATCGTAGCCACGAAATCGGCCGGGCCGACCGGATTCTCGGCCGGATATCCGCCGAGCTTGTCCGAGGCTCCGTAAGTCTGCCCGCCTTGAATACCAGATCCGGCGAACAGCACGTTGTAGAGTTCGGGCCAATGCTCGCGGCCACCGTTCTTCAGTGTGACCTTCGGCGAACGACCAAACTCGGAAGCGACGATGACCAGCGTCTCGGCAAGCTCACCGGTCGCGGCCAAATCGGTCATCAGCGCGTAGAACGCGCGATCGTAGGCCGGGATCAGTTCTTCTTTCAGAGCGGTGAAGTTATTCCAGTGAGTGTCCCAGGCGAAACCGTTCTTGCCTTGAGTCCGCTGCCAGTTGCATTGCACCAGCCGCGTGCCGGCTTGCAGCAATCGTCGGCCGAGCAGTACCGACTGGCCGAACAAGTTTCGGCCATATCGCTCGCGAGTCTCAGCATCGACGAGCGACAGATCGACCGCGCGACGCACGGACTCGGAACCGACGACGTCGAGCGCCTTTGATTGATTATCTTTGAGCGACTGAGCCAGCGCGCCGTCGCGGAGGTACTCGACTTGCTGATTGAGTTGATCAACGAGGCCGACTCGGCGACGGATCACGGTCGGGTCTTCGTTCGGCACGAGCGGGATATGTTCCAGCCGAAAGTTGTCGTCGTTGGGATTGCCGCCCGTCAGCATCGGGTCGTACTTCGGACCGAGCATTCCCGCGAACTGACCCGCTCGGCGACCTCCGGCCACGTCCATGCGATGCGGCACGATGATGAAGGGGAACATCGGGCCTTGGCCAGGAGCGATCTTCGACATGCACGAGCCGAGGTGCGGCATGTCCGCTCGCGACATCGAATTCACATCGGGAACCGAACCGGGATACATGGCTCCGGTAAACATCCAATAGGAACCACGGCCATGATCGTTGTGCGTGTGGTTCATCGAGCGGATCAACGCCATCTGGTCCATCAACTTGGCCGACAACGGACAATGCTCGCCGAAGCGGATCGAGGGAACCGAGGTCGCGATCGTCTCGAACTCACCACGAATCTCGATCGGCGCATCCGGTTTTGGATCAAACATGTCATGCTGAGGATGACCTCCAGATAAATACAGGAGGATGCAGCGCTTGGCTTTACCGAATCCGGGGCCGCGCTTCGTGTTCTCCGTCGGCTTTGCGGACGACGTGCGAGCCAGGAGATCGCTCAGCGCCACGCCGCTCATCGAGAGGCCGCCGACGCGAATCATCTCGCGGCGAGTCAGCCCGTTCGCGGTCGGAAACCTTGGTCCCAGCAAACTCAACATGCGGTGACTCCCAGAACAACCCGGATGCGTTCGTCACTCCGGCGGATTACCATGCTCAGCCATCAAACCTGCCCGATGGGTGTGGCACTCTATCTTGATCGGCAAGGCATGACAAATCCTGTCGTCTTGCCTCGGCTTTTCTTGAACGGCGACAGAAGACAGCTCATGGCGATCACTCCAAGACGACGCTGGCCTCACGCGACGAGCGGTTGTATCGGCTTGGTGGGCCGTGTTCTTGGCGTTTGGATGTTGCTGGTCTCCGCGGTGTTCGGGCAGGCGGAGATCGACCCGGCCAAAGGATTGGAGCACGTCGGTGAGGCCGTTCGAGTCACCTTCACGGTGGCCAGCATGGGACGAGCCGGCGAGTCGTTTGAGCTGAATTCGCGCGAATCGTGGAAAGAGCCGGATTGCTTGATGGTCCATCTCAGCCCGGCGGTGCAGATGGCACTCAAGGAGAAAGGGATCGCCGAGATTCCAAAGCACTTCGCGAAAAAGAAGGTCGTGGTGACCGGCGTCGTGAAGGCCATCAATCCGGGAGGAATGAAGCGAGCCTCGATTCTGGTTTCGTCGTTGGAGGGCATTCGAATTGTCGAAGCCTCTGCGGAACCCAAGCCCGCCGCCGAGTCCAAATTCATCGAGATCGAGCCTTCCAAAGGACTCGATCATGTCGGCCAGAGGGTTCGAGTGCGGATGTTCGTGACGTCCATCGGCGGAGCGGGTGAGTCACAGACGCTTAATTCGGCGAAGGACTGGAAGGAGCCGGGCAATCTGCAAGTGATCCTGCCTCCCGACATCCTGGAGGTGTATCGCAAGGACGGCATCGAGAAACCGAACCTGCACTTCTGGAACAAGAACGTCGAGGTCACGGGAGTCATTCGCGAGACGTCTCCCGGCGGAATGAAAGTACCGACGATCAAGATCGAGTCGTCTGATGACCTGCGAATTGTCCTGGTCTCCACGCGACAGGCTCCGGAGATCACCGACCTGCTCAATCGGCGAATCGATCTGCAACTCAATAACGATCAGTTCCTGACCAGCGTGCAGGTGACGTCGGTCGAAACTCGTAGCGATCCGGTCGGCATCCTCAATTTGAAAGTCCGTTCCGGGAACGCGGCTCCGAAGGCATACCCGGCCGCCAGCATTGAAGAGATCTTTGTGGACGACATCCCGCTCGATCTCTCTTTCGATCGCAAGTCGCGGCTGTTGGTCGTGGATTACGAACAGCGAGCGGCTCGGCTGAAGCAGTCGGAAGAGATGGAACGCCGAGTCTTCAAACAAGGAGGGAAGTTCTGGGAATACCTCTCTGCCGACGAGCAAGCCGATCGAGTCGCCAAAGGGAAAGAGTTCCTCACCTCTGTCCAAAAGCAGTTTCCACAGACCCCGCTGAAGGTCGTCGAGACAAAGTATTACCTGCTGATCACTGACCTCGACCCTGCGTCGGCTCAGCAGTATCTGAAATATCTCGACTCGCTGTACGACGAGATGTGCCGAGCCTTCGCGATTCCTGTGGGCAAAAACATCTGGGCCGGGAAGTGCATCGTCGCCACGTTTCAGAAACAGGCGGACTTTCTGCGGTTTGAAATCGAGACGCTGAAGAACACCCAAGATCCCGAAAAGTCGCAGGGGATTTGTCATGCTCAAAACGACGGTCAGGTCGTCATCTCCGCCTGGAAAGGAGATTTGACGACACACTTCGCTGCCGCACTTGTCCACGAGACCTCGCATGGGTTCGTCGCTCGATACCGCTCGAACCTGCGCGCTCCGTCGTGGCTGAACGAAGGGATGGCCGACTGGATCGCGAATCGCATTGTGAAGAACAACAACCTTTCGGCCCGCCAAGCGAAGTCGGCACAACTGGTTCAACAGCAACGAACGTTGGATGGCTTTTTCGAGGCCAAGCAGATTTCCGGGGATCAATATGGCATGGCATCGAGCATCGTCGGCATCTTGCTCGAAATCGACCCGAATAAGTTCCGCAGGTACTTCGTGGGGATCAAAGAGGGAGTTTCCGAAGAGGAATCGCTCCAGCAAGCTTTCCAACTGACTCACAACGACCTCGCCCGAATGTACGGCCGCCGCATCGGCGTCCCGGACCTCAAGCCGTAAGCAACAGAATGAGCACACGATGAACTGTGGCCTCGCGATTCCACACGCTCTGACGTCCTCTCAACGGCGACTGCTGTTGGCGATGTGCCTCGCATTGGGCTGGTCGAACTTGGCATTCTCGCAAGCCTTCATCGAACAGCTTTCCCCGCCGGTCATGCAGCGCGGAGTAGTCAATCGCATCGAAGTGCTCGGCAGCGAGACCTCCGAAGCCTTGAGTTTGTGGAGTTCATTACCGGCAGACCTGTTTCGCGTTCGACCGGTCGAGGCGAGCAGTGCGACCAAAGCGGTGTTCGATGTGGAGTTGTCCGCTCAAGCACCGCTCGGCTTGTACGGCCTGCGGCTGGCGACTCGCAGCGGGTTGAGCAACGTGCATTTGTTTTTAGCCGATGAGTTGCCGGTGACGCGAAATTCAACCGGCGATCTCGTGAGCGGCACGGCGCTAGCCGCCGGTAATTCGCCGACGACGACACCGGCGGCTAGCGCCGTGCCGCTCACGATACAGCCGGTCAAATTACCAGCCTGCATCACCGCGCGTTGCCGCCCGGCGACGGTCGACCGCTATTCGATCACCGTCGAGAAAGGCCAGCGCGTCGCGTTCGAGGTCATCGGCAATCGGCTCGGCAAAGACTACGACCCGCTCGTGCGAGTTCGCGATGCGAAAGGCAAAGTGGTCGCCGAGTGCGATAACTCCGTCGGCCTGTTCTTCGATTGCCGGTTCGCTCACACGTTTGCTGAGGCCGGGACATACACCGTCGAAGTCCGCGACTCGCGGTTCGAGGGGCATCCGACATGGCACTACGTCTTGCGAATGGGTGACTTCCCAGAAGCCCGCGTGTCCGTTCCGTCGTCGGTGCGGATGGGCGAGCCAACCACGCTCACGTTTCCGCAGGTTGCCGGACTGCAATTGCCGGTTCAGTTCGTGGCGGATCGGTCGCTCGGCAGTTTCTTTCAGGAGGTCCGACATTCACCCAGCGGCCCCGCGACTTGGATCCCGCTCGCAGTCAGCGACATGCCGGCGGCGGTGGAAGTCGAACCGAACGACACGTTAGAGACCGCGACTCTCGTTGCCGCGAAAGTCCCTGCGACCTTGAACGGAGTGCTCGGCAAGCCGGGTGACGTCGATTGGTTTGCGTTCGAGTTGGTCAAAGATCAGAAGCTCAGCATCCAAGGCGTTGCTCGCACGATCGGTTCCGCCGCGGATTTGGAGCTGGTGTTATTCAATGCCGATGGCCGCGAGGCGCGGCGTGTGGACGACACCGAACTCGACGAAGGCAGTTTTGAATTCAAAGCGGACAAGGCCGGTACGTATCGCTTGCAAGTCCGCGACCTCGCGCGCGACGGTGGTCCGGAGTTTGCCTATCGCATTGAAGTCAAAGCAGGTGGCCCGCAGATTCAGTTGCTGGCCGAAGCGGCTGAGCTCACGGTTCCGCAAGGCACATATCAGCCGCTCGTGCTGAAGGTGACTCGCACGGAGTTCAATGGCGAGATCCTTCTCGAACTTCGCGGTGCTCCGGCTGGCGTAACGCTGGAACCCAACGTGATCCCCGCCGGAGTCACCGAGTTCGTGGGCCGGGTCATTGCCGCGCCAGCGACGCCCGAAGGACTGTTTACGTTGCAGGTCATCGCTCGTAGTGACCGCATTCATGCAGTCGAAGCGAAAGATGCAGCCGAAGGAAAAGACTCGATGAATCAAGTCACTACGAGTGCGAAGACAAAACCGCTGGTCGATCGACAGCTCAAGAACGTGGACTTGATCCCGTATGCGCTGCGTGAGGATCAACGGCACTTGCCGCCGTCACTCACAAACCAGATCTCGCTGATGATCACGCCACCTCCGCCGTTTGAAATCGAACTGCCGGAATCGCTGATTCAGCTTACGCGCTACCAGACCGCCGAGTTCCCGATCGTGACGAAGCGCAGTGCCGGCTTCACGTCGCCGATCACGTTCAAAGTCACCGGTGGCCAGATCGGTGTTGAGACGGAAGAACGCAACCAAGTCTATGCGAGATTCACACCAGCTACGGCAGAGCGATTGACCGCCTCCGGCACGTTCTTCAATCGCATCCTCACGAACCTCGCGAAGCACCGCGTTGATCTCACAGCGACCGCAGACGTCAACGGCCATCGAGTCAATCTGATCCGCACCTTCACGCTCGAAGTGCAGAGCGCGTTCAAGCCGACGATCGAGCCGGAGTTGCCGACCACCGATCCTGGTGGCACCGTGAAAGTGAAGTTGCTCGCCAATCGAGTCGCCACGTTCGATGGCTCGGTGACCTTCACACTCGGCCCGCAGTCGGGGTTCACGTTTCCTGAAACGGTCACGATCCCGAAAGGGGTCGCGTCCGTCGAGGTGGAACTCAAAGCTGATCCGAAGCTGAACCCCGGTCGCCACAACCTTCGACAGCAAGTGGCCGGTTTCGTGGGTAAGTACGAAGAGAGTTTAAATCTGCCGAACATCCCGATTGAAATCAAAAAGCCTGCAACTGTCGGAGGGAAATAAGGACGGAGTTTGAACAGAAGGTCGCAGAGAACGCGAAGGTCTGAGGTAAAGACAAAGGGACCAGTTGTGGATTTAGGAGTTGCTCAGGTGGCTTGAGTGGAGTCGATGCTGGACCACTTCTAAGTTGTTTTGGTCAGGCGCAGCCTGTTTCACTTCGCGTCCTTTGCGACCTTCTGTTCAAAAGGGTTTCCCAATGCATCCACAATTTGAAAAAGCGGACAAACTCACTCATGAAGCCATTGGTGCTGCTATCGAAGTTCATCGAATCCTTGGTCCCGGCCTGCTGGAGAGCATTTACGAAAAATGTCTGATGCGCGAATTGGAAATCCGTAGCATCAAGGTTGTGAGACAGCAGAAAGTGCAGATCGATTACAAAGGCGAAGTCTTCGAGGAAGAACTGCGATTCGACTTGTTGGTTGAAAACTGTCTGCTGTTGGAACTCAAGGCCGTCCAAGAAGTCCACCCGATTCACAAGGCGACATTGCTGAGCTACATGAAGCTGTTGAATATCCCGTTGGGTTTGGTGATCAACTTTCACGAAATGAAGCTGGTTGACGGCGTTTCTCGAATGATCCTGCACGGGGCCGATCGGTAAATCGACAAGTTGGATTTGAACAGAAGGTCGCAGAGAACGCGAAGGAAAAACAGGAAGCAGAAGACGGAAGCAATTGAACGGACTCAGTCAGACAATTCTCTTTGTTTTCATTCGTTTTCCTTTGCGACCTTCGCGAGCTTCTGTTCAAACCCGTTTTTCAATTTTTCGTCAGCCATCAAATTCTCAATCACCGAGTCGTTACTGCCATGCGAGTTGATCTTTTCCGAATCGCCCTGATTCTTGCGTTGTTCCCAACAGTGTTGTTCGCGGCTGAACCGACAGCTTCGTTTCGTGTCGAGCCGGCCGAGGTCGCTCTGCACGGTCATCGAGCCTCACAGCAGTTGTTGATCAGTCAGCCGCAGTCGGGCGGGGCGATGGCGGATGTCACGCGGGAGGTGACTTTCGAAAGTGCTGCTCCGGCGATCGCCCTCGTGACGCCGAGCGGTCGGATCATTCCGCGTGGACATGGCACAACGGAGATTGTCGTACGACACAGCGGCCAAGAAGTGCGAGTGCCGGTGAAAGTGGTGGGATACTCGAAGGCGGACCCGGTGGAGTTTCAGACGGACGTCATCGCCGCAATCAGCAAGGCCGGGTGCAATCAAGGGGCGTGCCATGGATCGCCGCAAGGCAAGGGAGGGTTTCGGCTGAGCTTGCGCGGCTTTGATCCGGTGCTCGATTTCGCAACGTTGACTCGTGAAGAGTTCGGGCGGCGGACGAACCCGAATGCGCCAGACGAAAGTTTGATCCTGCGGAAAGGGCTGGCCCAAGTGCCGCATCAAGGGGGAGTGCGATTCAAACAGACCGATGCGGAGTACCAGCTCTTGAGAGCTTGGATTGATGAGGGGTGCCGGCCGTCGTTGGTTCCGACGCAAGCTGCGTCGGTTACGGGGAACAATGCCAAGAAGCCAATCTCTCCGGCGGTTCCGAAGTTGGTGCGGCTCGAAGTGCTGCCGGGGGCGCGGCGATTGGCAGAGAATCGTCCGCACCAGCAATTGATCGCGATCGCGCACTTCGACAACGGCACCGTGCGCGACGTGACCGATCTGTCGGTCTTCTCGACGAACGAGAAAGAAGCCGCGTCGGTCGATCGCAACGGGTTGGTCGAGTTTTCTCGCACGGCGGAGGTCGCGTTTCTGGTGCGATATCTCGATCGGATCACCGGCGTGCGGTTGTCGTACTTGCAGCGAGATCCGGAGTTCGCGTTCAAATCACCCTCCGAGTCGAACATGGTCGATCGGCACGTCTTCGCGAAGCAGCGCGAACTGCAATTGCTTCCGGCCGAGTTGGCGCGTGACGACGTCTTTCTGCGGCGAGTATTCCTGGACGTCACGGGCGTGCTGCCGACGCCTGATGAGGCCAAACGGTTTCTGGATTCGACCGATGCCAACAAACGAGCGAGGTTGATCGACGAATTGCTGGAGCGTGATGAATACGCGCAGCTTTGGGCGTTGAAGTGGGCCGACTTGATGCGCGGCAGCGACGTGACGATCAGCCGTCGCGGCGTGCATAGCTTTCATCGGTATCTCGTCGAACGCTTCCGAAACGATCGGCCGTTCGATGAGTTTGCTCGCGAGACGCTGACCAGTCTCGGCAACACCCTGCACAAACCGGGTGCCAACTTTCATCGCATTGCACGGACTCCCGACGAGGCGGCGGAGGCGATGGCGCAGTTGTTTCTCGGCGTGCGCATCGGTTGCGCGAAGTGCCACAACCATCCGTTCGAGGCGATTACTCAGGACGACTATTACGGGTTGGCCGCGTACTTCGCTCGCGTGAAGTTCAAAGGAAAGCAGTTCATGGTTGATGACGAGATCATCTATCTCGATCGCAACAGCGAGGTGCGGCATCCGACGAAGAACGTGAATCTCGCCCCAGCGGTGTTTGGTGAGTTGGCTTATGCGGTGCCGCCTGAAGGCGGAACTACGAACTTGGCCGACGATGATCGCCGCGAGCGTCTCGTCGCTTGGCTCACGCGAGCCGATAATCCGTACTTCGCACGCTCGACGGCGAATCGTGTTTGGTATCACCTGTTCGGCCGCGGCATTGTCGAGCCAGTTGATGATTTTCGTGATACAAACCCGCCGTCGAATCCGGAACTGCTGGACGAACTCGCGCGAACGTTTATTACCAGCGGCTATCGCATCAAGCCGGTTCTGCGGCTGATTCTGAATTCGAGCACCTATCAGCTCGACACTCGGCCGGTCGCAAAGCAATCGCGGTACGCGGCGGCTGCTGATCCGTACTTCACGCAATCGGTCCCACGCATGTTGACCGCCGAGCAATTGCTCGACGCCGTCAGTTCGGTCACGGGAGTTCCGGAAGAATTCCCCGGCTACCCACGTGGCACGCGAGCCATTGAGCTTGCTGAAGGGGCGATCGAGCACCCGTTTCTCAAGGCGTTCGCGAAGCCAGTTCGCGATGTGACCTGCGAATGCGCTCGCGAAGACGATCCCTCGCTAAGCCAGGTGATTCATCTGCTCAACAACCGGGGCATTGTCGAGAACATCAAGTCATCGAGCAGCCACGTCAGCCGCTGGCTCACGGAAGGAAAGGGGGATGACGAACTCACGGAGTTGATCTACTTGCTGACGCTCAGCCGTCGCCCGACAACCGGCGAACGCGATCTAGTCCGCGCGCATGTCGCGAAAGTCGGAAACCGCGCTGCCGGTTTCCATGATCTCCAGCACGCGTTGCTCAACTCCAATGAGTTCCTGTTGCGGCATTGAGCCAAACTAACCCGAAGCGTCAGCTTTGAAGTTGCGCGTTTCGACTGAAGTCGCTGCGGATGTAGCCGAAATCGTCAGATTTCGGAGGTCGATGGTGCGACGTCCGAAATCTGACGATTTCGGCTACAAACACGAATTCATCCGTGTCTTTCGTGCGTTCTGTGTCCAATAGCGCAACTTCAAAGCTGACACTTCGGGTTAGTGATTCGAGCGAAGGATTGTTGGTTGAAGTCCGGGGATCTCTGGGTCGGCCGGGTAATACGGTCGTCGCACGTAGCGGAAAAGTGTCCCTCGGAGCGTGGCGGGAGTTGGACCGGGGGTGTTGAGGATGAACTCTCCTTTGGCGATGTCGCCGTAGGCCATGCTGTAGTTCATCGGGTTTTTGACGACGACGAACTTCGCATCGCGAGCATTCAGGCCGAGCAACTCGTATTGCTCGCCGCACCATTCATAGGTGCCGTGGGAGGCGACCGCAATTTGGAGGCTGCCGACTTGCAGTGCGGCGGACGGTCCCATGTTTCCAGATTGGCCGTCCCAGATGCCCCCTCGATAGTGGAAGCGTCCGTCGCTGAGTTTCACGACGCGCCCCGTGACCGCGACCGGCTGCCCCCATTTCGGATCGACATGGTGTCCGAGTTGAACGGAGACCTCGGCCCCTTCGCCGGCTTGATGACATTGTTCGGCAACGATCGGATCGACGATCGGCACGAGGCTCGTCTGCTCGACATTCGCCGCCAGCAACGCGACCAATGATGCCGCGCTGTCGCCGGCCGCTCCGCCACCGCAGCAATCGGCTGTCTCGACCAACAGCACTGGACCGCCTGCGATCGATAGCCCTCTCGCGATCGCGCCGGCCGGAGCGAACACCGGCGGCTCCAGATCGAAGCGATTCTGCCAATAGAGTTCGGCAATCTGCCGTGCGAGTCGTTCGGCTTCGGCGAGATCGCCATTTGTGATGACCAACCCGCCGCCCCCCATGTCTGGCAAATCGAGATACGGATGAACGAGAAATGCGCTCGTGGAATAGACGTTGTCCAATTGCTCGAACGATTTCGCCAACCGCATCACATCGGCGAACGGCCCCGGTCCTTCGGTGTGGCCGAGCACTCCACTGACCAGCACGGGCACCTTGGCCATAGCCATCGTCGGCCGCAGCGTGCCATCCAAGATGTCGAGCAATGCCCACGCGCCGCGCTCGCCAGTCGTGAAGGCATCCTTGTGCGGGTAGGTCTCCCATGCGATGAGCGCATCGGCGCAGCGAACCATTGGCTCGGTGACGTGAGCGTGCAGGTCGAGCGTGGCGACGACCGGTACTTGATCGCCCACCAATTCACGCACGGCCTCCAGTAGATCCCCTTCGAGATCGCCGATCTCCTCGACCGCCGCCGAGCCATGCAGCGCCAACAACACACCGCTGACCGGCAGGGTTGCTCGCAAGCGGTCGAGCATCTCGGTTTTCAATTGGCGATAGCACTCCGCTGTCACGGGACCACTCGGACACGCGCTTGCGACCAGCAGCGGCAGGATCGCGACCGCTCGATCGCGCAACACGCGGAGCATCCCACCGACGGTGCCGGCCGTGCGGTCGAGCACCTCCGCGTCGTAGAAGAGTTCGCTGCGACGAAAACTCTCGATGTCGGCTGGCACTCCGCCGAAGTGATTGCACTCGATGAAAATCGAACCGATGGCGATGGAGGGGGTCATGGTGTCAGGCTATTCGTCGCACTCTGGGCAAACAATGTCTCGCGGGAAGAGCTGGCGAAAAATGAAGGGCGGAAAATAATGCGGTCGCTGACCTTCATTTTCCGCCCTCCATTTTTCGCCAGCTCTTCATTTTCCTGCACAGAGGTAACTCCAGAAAGTTCCGTAGGTCGTAGACTACTTGCGAGAAACCAAAACATGGGAAGGACCACATGAGAATCGACCATCTGGAGACGATCACGCTTCGCTTCGAGTACGCCGATGGATTTCGCTATGCCGGCGGGCAATGCACGGCGCGAGTGACTTCGCTGGTGCTGGTGCATACGGATTCGGGACAGGTCGGGATTGGCGCGGCGTATTCGCATCCGGGGTTGGTGCATCTGATTGTGCAGGAGCAACTCGCGCCGTTGTTGGTCGGCGAAGACCCGACCGAGGTCGAATCGTTGTGGCAGAAGATGTATCGGATCACTCGCTGGTATGGCCGCAAGGGGGCGGCGATGACGGCGATCGGCGCGATCGACACCGCTTGTTGGGATCTGCGAGGCAAGTCTCTGGGTCAGCCGGTGTGGGAGTTGCTCGGAGGACAGCGGCTAACGTGTCCGGCCTACGCGAGCGCATTGTTGTGGAAGGAGCCGGCCGCTCTGGCCGAAGAGGCATCAAAGTTGATCGAGCGTGGGTTCCGCCGCGTGAAGATGCGTTTGGGATATGGTGGCGATCGAGATCGCGCGTCCGTCCGAGCGGTGCGGGACGCGATCGGGCCGAACTGTGATGTGATGTGTGACGGCTCGATGCGGTATTCGCTGGAGGATGCCGCCTCGCTTGGCGAGTTTCTGGCGGAGCAAAACGTCTTCTGGTTCGAGGAACCATTTGAGCCGGAGGACATCGACTCGTACGTCGCATTGAGTTCGCGAGTTACTCCACCACTGGCGGCCGGCGAAAACGAATTCGGATTACAAGGCTTTCGCGAGTTGATCCGTGCCGGCGCTTTGGACATCGTTCAGCCGGATGTGAGCCGTTGCGGCGGAATCACGGAGGCCAAACGTGTTGCGGACCTGGCACTGACCGCCGGGCTACGAGTCGCTCCGCATACTTGGAGCGACGCGGTCGCTGTCACCGCCAACGCGCACCTCGTCGCATCGCTGCCGCACGGGATCACCGTCGAGGTCGATCAAACCGGCAACCCGTTTATTGAAGAACTGTTGGTCGAACCGCTTGTCGTGCATGACGGGCTGTTGTCGCTCAGTAACGCACCCGGTTTGGGGATCGAATTGAACCCAGCCACCTTGCAACGCTATCGGCTGGAAGATCCGCTGCATCTTCCGGACGGTTCGTATTCGGACATGATCTTTGGAAAATCGTTCCTGTAGCCTGAAATGAATTGGCGAGCGGGGCGGCGTCAGCCCCCCGGTGGTCACAATGGCGACTGAA
>SXKJ01000254.1 GCA_005778115.1 Planctomyces sp.
CTGAAAATCCTGGTGTCGGCGGTTCGATCCCGCCCCTGTCCACTTCCAGCACAAGCCCGCACGAAGTCGCAACCATCGGCATCGTGCGGGCTTCTGTTTGCGCCTCGACCTGCGGGTCGTTCAGTACCTTGGACGAGCAAACAAGAACCTGCGAGGCGATGCGGTCGTCGAATGCTGCGCTTTCCGCGACGTGCAGCTTCGATTTTGATCAACATCATTGGACGTGGCCCGTACTCGCACCTCTTTCACAGGCGAAGGAGTATTCCATGAAGTCGGTTTTGAAATCGTGTTGGATGGGATTGGTCGTTGTCCTGGGAATGGGCTTCGGCCTCGCGATGGGGCAGGAGCAGGTCGAACCCAAGCGGATCGGGCTTTGGGGTGGTCGGGCCTCGCTCGGCGAGGGGCAGGTTCAAGAGACCGAAGTTTGGATCACGGTCCATCGTCCGGCGAAGGCCAACGGAACCGCGGTCGTGATCTGTCCCGGTGGCGGATACGGTGGTCTCGTCACCGGGGCCGAAGGACATGGCATCGCGAAGTGGCTCAACGGTCACGGCATCACTGGGGTCGTGCTCGAATACCGATTGCCTGCCGGACGTCATCAAGTTCCGTTGCTCGATGCTCAACGTGCGATCCGCACCGTGCGAGCGAATGCTAAGGACTGGCAGATTGATCCGGCGCGGATCGGCATCATCGGATTTTCGGCCGGAGGACATCTGGCCTCAACCGCCGCGACGCACTTCGACGACGGCGACTCGAAGGGGACCAATCCCGTTGATCGAGTCAGTTGTCGGCCAGACTTTGCCATCCTGATCTATCCCGTCATCACGATGGACGCGACGACGCATTCTGGGTCTCGGCAAAACTTACTTGGGAAAGATCCCGCACCGAAGCTGATCGAACTCTACTCCAACGAAAAGCAGGTGACCGCCAAGACTCCGCCGACGTTCCTCGCGCACGCCAAGGACGACAAAGTGGTCGTCCCCGCGAACAGTCAGATGTTCTACGACGCGCTGCAGAGCCACAAAGTGCCGAGCAAGTACCTCGAACTCGCCTCCGGCGGCCACGGCCTCAATGGATACCAAGGCCCGATGTGGGATGCCTGGCAAGAGCAGTCCCTCGCGTGGCTCATGGACCTGAAGCTGCTTCCGCCCGCGACAAAGAAGTGACTAGTGGCCGCGAAACCAGACGGCATTTTTGCTCGGCTCCACCAAACTTGCGCGAGGAGCTCTGATTTTGACCTCTCCAGGCTGGCACCAATCGCAAAAACGAGCGTGACAACTTCGGTGGGCACCGCCGCCATCCTCAAAATTGAGGACATGCTTTTGCCGACCGACGCCAAGTCATCAATTCAAGCTTCCGCTTGATCGACTCCAATCGGTCTGATATTGCCCTGATTGGACTGGCTGGTGAAAACGATTCCGTCGCATCGACTCCTCATTTGTTCGGTTTTTTTGGAATGGGTGTGGTGGTTGTGCTCGCTGAATTCCGGCTGGTCCCCTGCCAGAGCGAAACACGAATCGGGCCGACAGACATGTCTGAAATCAACGCCCCTCCCAACGGGGAAGACGTTTTCAACGCTCAGGGACGACCGTCCTCGCACCGATTGCTTTGGCATAGCCTGGTGGGACGGTTTTCGGCGACCGTCGTCACTTTGCTTGTCAGCCGGCCGATCGTTCGTTCGTGGCTGCACTCCGGGCTGAGACTTGCCGAGGGAGATGAAAGTCAGCCGCACTTGATCCATCTCTATATTGGACGACAGGCGTCAGTTTCTCCCGCTCTCTTTGGACAACCCATTCGCTTTCCCTTCTGCTACGACTACCCCGAAATCATCCTGGCGGTGCCGGATCTCGAAGTGCAGAGCTACAGCATTCCGATCCTTCAGAAGCCCGTGACCTATCTCGCACATCTGTTTCTGGGGGCGTGGGGCCCGACCGTGCTGGGGCGCGGCATCTACTTGGTCAACAAGACGTTTGCCCGCATCGAAATGGTGAACGGCTCTGTCCGTGCTCGGACTCGTCATGGGAGGCGTCTTCTCGATGCCCGTATTACTCCCGTCCCACTCGCGCCGGTGATTCCGTTACACGAGGGGTTGCGGCGGAACCCGACTTGTTATCTCTCGCAGCCGCTTGTTGTCGGAAGGCGTGGAAAGCTCAAGTTGGCGCGGATGGAGTTTCTCGATCCGTTGGTGGAACTCTCGCCGGTTCACGTTTCGCTCGACCTGGCGGCCGGATTCGTGTCGTGGATGCCGGAGATTCGCTGCGACGTTCCGGGGATTCATGAAGTTGACAGCGGAGCCTTTCAGTTCCAATCGAGCTGGCGACTGACCTCAACTGGCAAGGTGTAATCGCAATCGCACGCCCTGCGCTTCGTTCAGGGAGAGATTGCAATTGGCCGAACAGCGAGCCTTCGCCTACTGTCCGCTCACTGTCATAGGGATCGCAGAAGTTAGCCGCGCGGCGCTAGCCCCGGTTGCGTCACATGATCCGGGGCTAGCGCCGCACGGCTAATTTTGGAATGCGGATCAGGGGGCTGAGGGCGAAGTTTTGCAAGGTTGCCACCTTCTCTTCTGGATCGGTTTGTTGGCTGTCGCGGCTCCGGGCTGCTTCAGTTCCAAGTGGGCGATGGACCACGAGGACTACCGCAACAAGTACGAGCGGCCGTATTCCGACAACGACGGTAAGAAGTGGAACCGGATGGCCCGGCAGATGGTGGACGCTCGGCATGTGGCCAATGACAGCGGCTTTTACATTGGCGGAGCGGGGAGCAACTTTCGTCAGAATCCCGCCGGTGGAGCCGAAGTGGGAGTGACGAATTACACACGCCCCTGGCTATCAACCAAACTGGCACTGGCCGGGCAAGTCAATTCCGGAGCAGCGGACGCTTTCGTCGGAGTGAACACGGCGGTGCATGTCTCCACCCCGACGCGAGTGGCCCCCTTTATCGGAGCCGGACTGTTTGGCGGTGTCGATGTGGCTACGGCGATCGACTCACTCACAAATGAAGAAACCACATCGACCAAGTTTCTCGGCGCGGTGTATCCAGAAGCCGGAGTGCATGTCTGGTTGAACGGTCGCACGCGGCTCTCGGCCAGCGCGAGTTATTGGATGACAACATCCAATCACGACCGCGAGTTCTGGTATTACGGCTTGGGCCTGACGTTTGGCTTTGGCCCCGAAGGTCGGAGCACCGAGTCTGGCGAGCTGATTCGTGAAAACGAGTTCGTCAATCGCTTACTCGACGAACGGGAGCAGCGTGAGACCTCTGCCATCAGTCTGACCTCTGGCCTCGTCGATGGCGCGAACGACAAACACGAACAATCTCGGCCGGACGAAGAGCCGGATCAGGAACCAAGCAACGAAGTCCTCGAAACAGAAGGGTTCCGATCGCCGTCTACTTTCGATGACATATCTCCCAACTCGCCGTTGTTGCTGCCTCCGCCTCCAAACAGCCGCGCGCTTCCGCCTCAGGGATTGCCGGTATATGTTGAGCCGCCAAACGACTAAACGTGTTTGACCAAGGCGGACGACATGTATTTTCGCAGAGTGTTCGTGGGACTGGATCTGGATCAGAGCGATCAATCGTCGGGCGAGTTCGTGCCGGCGATGGCTCGGCATCTCGTTGAGCGTGGCATCGAAATCGCCGTCGCTCAGCGCGGCGAATTGCATCTGTGTGCTGTGATCGACGGGCTCGATTTGAATTCCGTTCCGGCCACGCCTCAGCAAGTCAGCGCGTTCGGCGGGATCTTGTCCGAGCGACTCGATGCACTCGCCGATGAAGCTCGCGAGGCAGAAGTCGAATGTGAAACGTCGTTGTTGGGCGGTCGTGCCTGGCAGGAACTCTTGCGACAAGCGGACGAGTGGCCGACGGATTTGATGTTGATCGGAGCCGGATCGCAGTCGAGCCAGCTTGGCTCAACGGCACTGCGAATGATGCGTTCGTCAAAGTATCCGGTGATGGCAGTCCGATCGGTGGCTCGTGAAGACGACGGCGAACCGCTGCATGTGCTCATCGCGGATGACTTGAGCGACTCGTGTGGCGACCTGCTACAGACGTTGGTCGGCAGCGGGTTGTGGCGTGATGCGAAGTGTTGGCTGACTCATGTGGTCGAACCGGACCGCTGGCCGGAAGCGTGGCAAGGGGGACTCTCCACGGATGATCTAGCCCGACGACAAGCGGCGCGAATGGAATCCGCTCGCCTGCGATTACATGAGCATCTCGCGCCGACCGACCACCGCACGATGAATTACGGCATCTTGACGCACGTCACCGATGGCGACTTTTCGGCGACACTGCGACGCCTGATCGACGAATGGAAAATCGATCTGCTCGTCTGCCGAATCGGCCCGCAAATGGACGCCGTCCTGCCACACGTCCCCTGTTCGGTCCTTTGTTTTCCCCTAGCCCCTAGCCCCTCCGCATGATCTATCTCGACAACCACGCCACGACGCGCGTTGCTCCAGAAGTGCTGGCGGCCATGCTGCCGTACTTCACGGAGGAGTACGGCAATGCTGCCAGTGTGAATCATGCGTTCGGTTGGCACGCGGCGGAGGCGGTCGAGCATGCTCGCGAACAGATCGGCAGACTTTTGAATTGCCCGCCGGAGTGGATCGTCTTCACGAGCGGCGCGACAGAGGCCAACAACTTGGCGATCAAGGGGATCGTGAGCGGCACGGCGCTAGCCGCCGGTCGAGCACGAAAGACGAGACCGGCGGCTAGCGCCGTGCCGCTCACAGCCTGTTTCGTCACCAACGCGGCCGAGCATCCGTCGGTGCTCGACATTGCCAAACGACTGCGGCGGCAAGGAATTGAAGTCACGGTTCTGCCGGTTGATCACCATGCGCGAGTCGATCCGCAACAAGTCGCCGATGCGATCCGACCGGAGACGATGCTCGTGTCAGTCATGCTGGCGAACAACGAAGTCGGCACGATTAACCCGCTGGCCGAGATCGGCCGCGTCTGCCGCGAACGCGGTGTGTTGTTGCACTGCGATGCGGTGCAGGCAGTCGGCAAGCTTCCGGTTGACCTTCAGCAACTGCCGGTCGATCTGTTGTCGCTGAGCGCTCACAAGGTCCACGGCCCGAAAGGGGTCGGCGTGCTGATCGTGCGGCGAGATGGCCCGCGCATTCCGCTTGAACCGCTCTTCGACGGCGGCGGTCACGAGCAGCATCTCCGCAGCGGCACGCTGCCGGTCCCGTTGGTCGTCGGCTTCGGTACCGCGTGTGAACTCGCGTCTCAAAATGACACAGGCGAGCGGGGCGGCGTCAGCCCCCCGGTCAATTCGTCGCGCGATAATCGGGGGGCTGCCGCCGCCCCGCTCGCCAAGATCGCGGACTCACGAATCGCCGCATTGCGCGATCGCCTCTGGCAGCGCCTTCAAGCCGAACTCGAAGGCCTGTCGCTGAACGGCCCGCCGCTCGCCGAGCGACTGCCGAACAACCTCAACTTCAGCGTCGCAGGTGTGGACGGCGAAGCGTTGATGAGCGGCTTGAAGTCGATCGCCGTCAGTTCCGGCTCCGCGTGTTCGACCGCAGAACCGGAGCCGAGCCATGTCCTGCATGCGATGGGCGTCTCCGACTCGCTCAGTCGCGCGAGTTTGCGTTTCGGGTTGAGCCGATACACGACGGAGGCCGAGATCGACGTGGCTGTTGCCGAAGTCGTGCAAGTGGTGCGGCGGTTGCGAGCGTGACGTGGGGCAGGTTTTCAACCTGCCCGTTCATGCCGGGCAGGTTGAAAACCTGCCCCACGAAACTCCTGCTGACAGGTTTTCCGGGCAGAACTAGATTCCCGGAGTGGAAAATCGGATTCGTGATCTCTTCGGAATGGAGTCGCAGCGATGCGTCGTCGCCTACTGTCTTGTGGTGTCTTGGGAGCCGGGTTCCTTGGTTTGTCGGCGGGACTGCTGCACGCCGAAGGGCCGACTCCAGAGTTTGTGTTCTCGAAGTTCGTGCCTCGGCAGCGGGATGTCGAAATCGAGACGCCCAAGCCGGCCGAATATCCAAAATGCACGGTCAAGCCGGAGAAGCTTGGCAAAGGTTCGGCATGGCTGATCACGGGTCCGAACGGCCAAGTGCTGCGACGGTTTGTGGACACCAACAACGACGACACCGTTGATCAATGGCGGTACTACAACAACGGCATCGAGGTCTATCGCGAGATCGACAGCAACTTCAACGAGAAGGCGGACCAGTTCCGCTGGCTCAACACCGGCGGCTCGCGGTGGGGCATCGACTCGAACGAAGACAAACTCATTGACGAATGGAAGATCCTCTCGGCGGAAGAAGCCTCGCGAGTCGCCGTCAACGCGCTGCTCGCGAACGATGCGGACCTGCTGCGATTGGTCTTGGTCACGGCCGAAGATTTGACGGAACTCAAGATCACCGCCAGCGTGCAGAAAGAAATCCTGGCGAACGTCAGCAGCCCGGCTCAGAAGCTGCGCGATGTGCTGAGCAAGACGAAATCGCTGACTCCGAAATCGCGTTGGATGCGATTCGATGTGGCGTCCGCGATGCCCAGCGCCATTCCCGCCGACGACGGCAAGGCGGCGGGCGAACTGATTCTGTACGAGAACGCGATGGCAATCATCGAGACGGAAGCCCCGCCACCGCGCAACAGTCTGCTCGTGCAGATTGGCGAGATCGTGAAGATCGGCGACGTCTGGAAGCTGACGCAGATCCCGCAACTGATCGAAGGGAATCAAGTGCAACTGACAGCCGGCGTCTTGATGCAGCCGGCGCAGTCGACGGCTGGCGATTCACCAGCCACGGCGACTCCTGGTGGCACTTCCGATCCGCGCGTCGCGGCGCTCGTGAAGCAACTGCAAGAACTTGATGGCAAGGCTCCGACGGCGGATTCTTCTCCCGCCGCATTCGTGAAATTCAACAGCGATCGCGCGACGTTGCTCAGAGAGCTCATCAAAGCGACGGCGAAGGATCCCAAGGAACAAGAGAACTGGCTGCGGCAGCTCGTGGATGGGCTGACCTCCGCCGTGCAGACTGGTGCCTATGAAGACGGACTGAATCAACTGAAATTGCTGGAGACCCAACTCAAGCCGCAGCTCAAGGCCGGTTCACCGCTGGCGTCGTACATCGGGTATCGGCGGATGCTGGCGGAGTATTCGGTCTCGGTGCAGTCTGCCAAGACGAGCGCCGCGCAGGCCAAAGCTCAGGAAGAATGGATCAAAGACTTGCAGGCATTTGTCGAGGCGTATCCGAAAGCGGAAGATGCTCCCGACGCGATGGTGCAATTGGCGACGGGGCTCGAATTCGCCGGCAAGGCGGCGGACGCTCGCAAGTGGTTCGCTCAACTGGCCAAGGATCATCCCGATTCCACCGCCGGCAAGAAGGCGGCCGGAGCGATCACTCGGTTGGAAGCGAAGGGCAAGCCGCTGCCGCTGGCCTTCGCCGGGTTGGACGGCAACAAAATCGACATTCGTAACTATCGCGACAAAGCGGTGCTCGTCGTCTTCTGGGCGACGTGGTGCAAGCCCTGCTTTGAAGACTTGCCCAAGCTGCGAGCGATGTATCAGCAGTATCACGCTCAAGGCTTTGAGGTCATCGGCGTGAATCTCGACAACACACCCAACGGCGTCAAAGCCTACATGCAGCAGAACGGCATGACTTGGCCTCAGATTCACGAGGCCGGCGGACTCGAAAGCCCACCGAGCCTCGCGTTCGGCGTGATCTCTCTGCCGACGATGTTCCTGGTCGACAAGAAGGGAAACGTCCACAGCCGCCCGGCGTCGATCGACGACGTGAGGTCCGCGCTCCCAGAAGCGCTGGAACTGAAAAAGCCGATGGCCGCGACGACCGGCACAAACGCGAACAACTGAAAGGCGACCCGGAAAGGGGTCGCGCCCAAGCTGCTCGGCAAGGTTTGTGTCATCATCTCTCGTGCGTGATATAGTTCCTCCGGCACGCGCCGATTGAACCGCACGAGAATTGACGATGCTGATCTCCAACGACCACCTTCACCTGACTTCTCGCCGCGCAGCGCTCCGCATCGGAGGTCTAGGAATGTTGGGCGTGTCGTTGCCCCAGCTTCTCGCCGCGGAACAGCACGCCACGCATCCGCCGCGAGCGAAGTCGGTCGTCTTCTACCAGCATTACGGCGCTCCTTCGCAATTGGAGTCGTTCGATCCAAAGCCGAAAGCTCCTGACGAAGTGCGCGGTGAATTCGGAGCGATTGAAACCTCAGCTCCCGGCTTTCGAGTCAGCGAGATCATGCCGAAGATCGCTCGCGTCTGTGACCGCTTCACGGTGGTCCGCTCAATGAATCATCGCACGGCGAATCACAATCCAGGCGTGTATCTGGCGATCACCGGCCGGACTTCCGTTCGCGACCAAGTGCAGGTCGGAGCCTCACAAGACGACTGGCCACATTACGGAGCCGTGCTATCAAAGCTCGCACCGGGGACTGGCTCGGTGCCAGACGCCGTGCAGTTGCCGCATTACGCCTTTGATCAGATTTTCCGTTGCCCCGGCCAAACGGGCGGGTTCCTCGGCAGCGCGTTCGACCCGCTGGTCATTGCTCGCGATCCGAGCGCGGCGGACTTCCGGCTCTCCGAGTTCGATCTCTCCGTCAGCAGCGAACAACTCGCGGATCGACGACGCTTGTTGGAATTCATTGATCGTCAGAGCGAAGCCACCGAACGCGCCGTTGAACGGACCCCGTTCCGCCAATGGAGCAGCTTTCATGATCGAGCATTCTCGTTACTGACTTCGCCTGCCATGAAGCGCGCGTTCGATCTCTCGCAAGAACCGGATCACGTTCGCAACTGGTACGGCCGTCATAAGACAGGGCAATCGCTGCTCGCCGCGCGGCGGTTGGTCGAGGCGGGCGTGAGGTTCATTACGGTCTTCAGCGGCTCAAACCCCGGAGATGGTTGGGACACACACACCGACAACTTCAATCGGCTGAAGAAGAACCTGATGCCTCCCGAAGACCAAGGCTTCGCGGCGTTCATCGAAGACCTCGACCAGCGCGGCCTGCTGGGCGACACACTGGTCGTGTGGTGCGGCGAGTTCGGACGCAAGCCACACATCGGACGCCCAAACCCGGTCGTCAACAACATCGGCCCCGGCGGACGAGACCACTGGCCGCAGTGCTACTCCGTCGTCCTCGCCGGAGCGGGCGTGAAGCGCGGCTTCGTCTACAGCGAAAGCGATCGCCTCAGCGAGTACCCCGCCTCCAACTCCCACTCCCCCGGCGACCTCGCTGCCACCATCTTTTCCAGTCTCGGCCTCAACCCGCACGCTCACATCCACGACCGCGACGGGAGACCGTATCCGCTGGCGGATGGCGAGCCGATTGAGGGCGTGTTTGCGTAACCGGCAAAGGATCAAGCGACATGAGTTTTCGTCACCGATGCTACTTGGGGTTGCTCGTCTGGTTGGCCACTCTTTCGGTCACGGTTTTTGGTGACGAAGGGGAAGAGTTGGTCATCACCGACGCCGATCGCGAACACTGGTCGTTCCGCCCGGTGCTTCGACCGAGCGTTCCGAAGGTGAAGAACTCTGGCTGGGCGCGTACGCCAATTGATGCCTTCATCCTCGCAAAGCTGGAGCAGGTGGATCGGCTGCCGAATCCTTCGGCGGAGAAGCCTGATCTGCTGCGGCGAGTGTTTCTCGATCTGATCGGCTTGCCGCCGACGATTGAGGAGCAGGATCAATTCCTGGCGGACGAATCGCCAGCTGCGTTTGAACGGTTGATCGACGACTTGCTCAGCCGGCCGAGCCACGGCGAGCGCTGGGGGCGGCATTGGCTGGATGTCGTGCGGTACGCCGAGACCAACGGCTACGAACGAGACGGGGCCAAGCCTAGCGTTTGGCGGTTTCGTGATTACGTCCTCGACGCCTTCAATGCAGACAAACCGTATGACCGATTCATCGTTGAACAATTCGCCGGTGATGAACTGCCGGATGCCTCGACCGAGACCGTCATCGCGACCGGCTTTCATCGGCTCGGCCCGTTTGACGACGAGCCAGCGGACTTCGAGCAAGACCGTTGCGACCAGCTCGACGACATCATTCGCACAACGTCGCAGGCGTTTCTCGGCATCACGCTGGGGTGTGCTCGCTGCCACAACCACAAGTTCGATCCGCTTTCGAATCACGATTACTACCGGCTGGCCGCGGTGCTCAATCCGCTGAAGCGTCCGTTGAATGGACGCACCGAACTCGATCTGCCGGCGGGAACGCTCGCGCAGCGTGCGGCGTTGATGGAACGTGATCGACGCATCGACGAAATGCGAAAACAAATCGGTGAGGTTCGCGATTCGATTCGCGCGGAGTTTCTTTCGTCCGGGAAGAGTTCGTTGCCGACGGAGGTCATTGCCGCCTTCGTGGCCGCGCCGGACAAACGCACGCAGCCGCAAAAAGAACTCGTGGCGAGGAACTCGCCGCAGTTAGATGCCGAGTTGCTGACGGCTTTGCCGGAGGACAAACGGCAGCGCATTGCTGAGTTCGAAAAACAAATCGCTGCGCTGCGAGAAGCGACTCCGGACTTGCCTCGCGGCTATTTTCTGACGGAATCGAACGAGCCGCCGCCGAAATCGTTTTTGCTCCTTCGTGGTCAAGCGTCGGCTCGCGGCCCGGAGGTTCAGCCGGCGGTGCCGGTCGTGCTGGCGAAAGACAGAGCTAAGTTTTCAAGCCAGCCCAGCCCACATGGGACTAGCGGCCGTCGCCTAGCGGTCGCACGCTGGATGGCGAGTGCTGAGAACCCGCTGACCGCGAGAGTGATCGTCAATCGTGTCTGGCAGTACCACTTCGGTGAGGGGCTGGTCCGCACTCCCAGTGACTTCGGCATCATCGGCGAAGAGCCCACGCATCCAGAGTTGCTCGACTGGCTGGCGGATTGGTTCGCGCGGGATGCGAATTGGTCGATCAAGAAGCTGCATCGGCTGATCCTGTCGAGCAGCACCTACCAAATGAGCAAAGCCGATCATCCGCTCTACGGCGAGCAAGACCCGCGCAATGTCACGATGTGGCGATTCCCGTATCGGCGATTGGAAGTCGAAGCGATTCGCGACTCGATGCTGGCGGCCAGCGGTCAATTGCGACGCTCGATGGGCGGACCGGGTGTGTATTTGGAAATCCCACCGGAGGTGCTGGCCGGCAATAGCGATCCCAATGTCGTCTGGCCGAAATTCGACGAAGCCGCGTCCTCGCGCCGCACGGTGTATGCCTTCGTGAAGCGAGCATTGGTCGTTCCGTTTCTCGAAGTGCTCGATGTTTGCGACACGACTCGCTCAACCGAATTGCGCAATCGCACGACGATTGCTCCGCAAGCGCTGACGCTGTTCAACGGCGATTTCGCGAATCGCCAAGCTCGCCATCTCGCCGAGCGATTGATGCGCGAAGCGGAAGATGACTCGGAACGGCAGATTGAGCTCGCTTATCGGCTGACGCTTTGCCGATCTCCGTTTCCATCAGAGACGGCGACAATGCAACGCTTCCTGGCAGATGCGGCGGGGGAAGATCGTCGCCCGGCGTTGGAGCAACTCTGTCGAGTCATCTTAAATCTCAACGAGTTCGTTTACTCGAACTAGATCAAGCAGGACGGGCAAGAGTGCCCATCCTACGACTTTATTCTTGAGTGGGCCCCAAGCGATGGCTCAGCGGGCGACGGATCGTACCGCGCACATATCTGCGCCGTTGACCTCTTCGGCCATTGCGTCGTTCGGATCGGCACTCTCAGCGGCCAGCTTGTCGAGATACTCGCGCAGATAGTTCACGGTCTCATCGACCGTGTCGGCTTGAATGAGCATCAACTCGCCGGGACGCTGCGTGGAGAGCGCTCGTTCGACCGCGTTGACGGCTCCGTTGATCTCTTCGATGGTCTGAGTGCGCCGGGACGAGCCTTCAACGGACTCGATGCCTTGGCGGAAGAGTCGGATGATTTCTCCGGGGGCACGGCCGCGGAGGTAGTGGTCTTCGTACAGGATCACACGGTCGAACGATTCACCGAGGAGTTGGCCTTGGCGGTGCATGTCCGCGTCGCGGCGGTCTCCGGCAGTCGAGTACACGCAGGTGCGTTGCGTGTGAGGGTAATTCTTAAGGGCGTCAATCAAAGCCAGAAGCGCGGAACTGTTGTGACCGTAATCGACGATGACCATCCCGCCACGAATCTTCAGCACGTTGAATCGGCCGGGGGACGCTTCGAGGTTCGCCGCGAAAGTATCCACTCGAGCGGCAATGACCTCGTTCGGAATCTTCAAGGCCCAAGCCGCGGCGATCGCACACAGCGAGTTCTCAACTTGGAAGCCGATCTTGCCGTTGTGCGTCAGCGGAATGCGGTCGAGCGAGATCAACGGCTCTTCACGCAGGCCCTCGGCCAGCACGACGTGATTCTCTTTGACGAAGATCGCCTGGCCGCCCTTCGCACGGTGTTCGAGGATGACCGGGTGTTGGCCGTCGATCGCGAAGAAGATGACTTTGCCTTTGCACTTGGGCGCCATCGCGACGGTGTGGGGGTCGGTGGCATTGAGCACGGCGTGGCCATTCGGCGGTACGACATCGACGATGACTCGTTTGACCTGTGCCAACTTTTCCAGTGTTTCGATATCGGACAGGCCGAGATGATCTCCCTCGCCGATGTTCGTGACGATTGCCACATCGCATTTGTCGAAGCCGAGTCCGGCGCGCAGGATGCCGCCGCGAGCGGTCTCCAGCACGGCCATTTCGACTTCGGGATTCATCAGCACGTTGCGAGCACTGAGCGGGCCGCTGCAATCGCCAGTGTCGATGCGTCGGTCGTCGATGTAGATGCCGTCGGTGCAGGTGTGAGCGACGGTGGCTCCAGTGCCCTTCAGAATGTGTGCAGTGAATCGGGTGGTCGTCGTTTTGCCGTTCACGCCAGTAACGGCGACGATCGGGATGCGGCCGTTGTCCCCTTCGGGGAAAAGCGTGCCGATGATCGCATCGCCGACGGGACGCGGCTGACCGGAACTCGGCGCGAGGTGCATCCGCAGTCCAGGGGCGGCGTTGACTTCAACAATCGCGCCCGTGCTAGGTTCGCACGGTTGGCTGATGTCGATGGCGACCACGTCGATGCCGGCTACGTCGAGCCCGATCATGCGGGCCGCTTCAATCGCGCGTGCTCGCCATTCGGGGTGGACTTTGTCGGTCACATCGACAGCTGTGCCACCAGTGCTGAGGTTCGCGTTGCGACGAATCAGGATTCGTTGATTGGCCGCGGGGACGGACTCTGCCGTGACCCCTTGTTCCTTGAGCACGACTTGCGCGGCGTCGTTGATGTGAATCTTGCTGAGGACCGTGCCGTGGTGTTCGCCGCGGCGTGGATCTTGATTGATGATGTCGATGAGCTGCTGGATCGTGTGGACGCCGTCACCGATCACATGGGCGGGTTCTCGCCGAGCGGCCGCGATCAACTGCCCGCCGATCACCAGCAGGCGGTAATCGCAGCCTGGAATGTATTTCTCGACGATGACCGACGAGCTTTCTTCGTAGGCAATCTCATAGGCGCGGACGACTTGTTCTTTGGTGGAAAGGTTTGTCGTAACGCCGCGCCCTTGGTTGCCATCTTGCGGTTTGACGACGACCGGGACGCCGATCTCTTCGGCGGCTTCCCAGGCATCGTCCGCGGACTCGACGGGGCGGCCTTCGGGAACTGGAACACCGATGCCCGACAACAAATCACGCGTCAGGTTCTTGTCCTGAGCAATCGACTCGGCAATCGCCATCGTGCGGTCGGTCTCCGAC
The DNA here is from genome assembly GCA_005778115.1 of Planctomyces sp. Taxonomy (GTDB): domain Bacteria; phylum Planctomycetota; class Planctomycetia; order Planctomycetales; family Planctomycetaceae; genus SXKJ01. The sequence goes on from SXKJ01000254.1 coordinate 13,719, forward strand.
GCCAGGATGCGCCGCTGCTTCGAGCCGAAGCCGAACTGAATGAGACTGCCCTTATTGAGCCGACGGTACGGAATCCCGCGTTTCAGAGCAGCTTGGACAATCGCCTTCGTGCTGGGGCCGAGGCCGATGTCTTGAGCCAATTCTTTGAGCTTCTCGACCGCGCTGTGGACATCAAAGTCCTGGCCTTGAACCGCAGCCAGGATCAGCTCGCGAGCGATTTTGATGGTCTCGCGGCAGACGTCCTCTTCGATGTACTCGATGGCGACTTTGTAGACGCCGTCTTCATTGGTCTCTCTCGCCCTGCCAAAGCCGACCGTGTGCCCGGCCAGAGTCTGCAACTCGATGGAGACGTGCTCCAGAATGTGAGCGAGGTACGTCCCGCGTCGCAGCCGCCGAAAGAATCCGCCCCGCTCGCCGACGCTGCACCGATGCTCGATCATCGTTGGCAGCCAGGTCATCAACCGTTCGTTGAAGCCGGGGATCTCTTCCGAGGATTTGTCTTTGTACTCGCCCAGGTCAACCCAGACTTCCAAGACTTGAAAATTCGCCCAAACGTTCGGACCACGCAGTGCCTGAACTTTTCTAAATTCCATGATGCCTACGCTCGGCCCCATAAATGAGGCCAATCTTGTTGAGTAAACGGACGGCGGGAAAGCGGGAAGGCGGAAGGCAGGTTTGAAAAGGAACAACTCTCTATCGGCAGGCCAATCACAAAGCTTGTTGGGATCGCGATGTGGAAGCACTGCAATTCACGGGAGATATCCTGCACCACCTTGCGCGGAGGCAGCGAGAATCCAAAGACGAATCCGTTCGGGGACGACTCCTTTCGATCGAGCCTTCTTCGTCGTGGGCGACCAGCCGGTGCGGCGATCGGCCAAAAGACAGAAGTCTCGCAGGCCAATCAGGCCAACCGAGTTCGCGAGTTTCCAGCCGAGGGAAGAGTTTGGAGGGAAGCTGCGAGTTCCGGTCGGACTCGCGGAGGGAGGTCATACGACGAGCAAAAGCTCGGGCGGGACGAGACCTTTCGAAGCCAATCTCACCGCGTCATTGCTGTGAGGTTCGGCAGAAAAAACGTTGTCAGCCACCATGCTGCCAACGCCATTCATCAACGGGGCGAGATTAAATCAACCCTCCCTCGAAATTTGCAATCCCCCACTTGGAGATTTCCCTGCGACGTTGCCAGAAACCATTCGGACGAGTGAGCGGCAAGGCGCTAGCCGCCGGTTATTCAAACGCGAAAACGGCTTCACGACACTCGACTTCACCGGTGGTTAGCGCCATTCCACTCAAAGGCGGTGCCATTCGGCTGACGCCGTCCCGCTCGCCGGTCTGGTTCGTGGCCGCATGGGCGATGGGGTATAACGCCGCCTCACGAGCGTTTTGCCCGTGAATTTCCCGTCCTGGAGCCCCCATGGAACCACTTCGCCGAGCCGTTGCCTGTCGGTGTCTGCCCCCTCCCATTCGCCGGTCCATCCGGGCGGCAGTCGAGATCGGGGCGACTGGCATTCAGTTTGACGTCCGCAAAGAACTGCGGCCGGCTGATTTCTCTGACAGTGGCCGCCGCCAGCTGCGGCACGATCTGGAGATCGAAGGGCTGACGATTTCGTCGCTCAACTTCCCGACCCGGCGCAGCTTGTACGACCCCGAACAACTCGAAGCCCGCATCTCCGGCCTGAAGCAAACGCTGGAGTTTGCCCATCAACTGCGAGTCCCGATCGTCGTCGCCCGCGTGGGTGTCATCCCGCAAGACAAGGACTCCGATGAGTTCAAGTCGCTGATCGAAGTGCTCAATGAAGTCGCCCGCCATGCAAACCGGGTCGGATCAACGCTGGCCGTCACCCCCACACGCGAGTCCGCCGCCGACCTCATCGACATGCTCGGCAGAGTCAAAGACGGACTGGTCGGCATCAACTTCGACCCAGCCGTCTTCGCCATGTGCGGCCGAGACGCCGTCGCCGCGTTTCGCGAGTTGCACAAACACGTCCTGCACATCACCGCTCGCGATGGAGTGCGAGACATCGACGGTTCCGGCCAAGAGGTCGCTCTCGGACGGGGAGACGTCGATTGGCCGGAACTGCTCGCACTGCTGACCGAAGCGGACTATCGCGGTTGGCTGACCGTCGATCGCTCGCACAGCGACGATGCCACTCGCGACGCCGAACGGGCGCTGGCTTACCTCAAGAATGCAGTCGCTTCGTAGCCCGCCCCATATACACATTGGCGAGCGGGGCGGCGTCAGCCCCCCGGTTCTTGGCCGAATGCCGAGCTCACCCGGGGGGCTGACGCCGCCCCGCTCGCC
>SXKJ01000255.1 GCA_005778115.1 Planctomyces sp.
GACCGACGGCCACGGCCGCACGGTGGATTTCACAAACACGATTGTCGTGATGACCTCCAACATCGGCAGCCAGTCGATTATGGAACTCAGCGGCAAAGAGAATGAAAAGGAAATCAACCGCCGCGTGATGGACGCTCTGCGCCGTGATTTCCTTCCGGAGTTCCTCAACCGTATCGACGAAGTCATCGTCTTCCATCCGCTCGGCCGAGCGGAGATCCGCCAGATCGTAGACCTGCAGCTTCGCCGCTTGGCGAAGCAACTCGACGAGAACGGCTTTAGGTTTGAGATCACCGATGCGGCCAATGATCAGCTCGGCGAGGAAGGTTACGACCCGGCGTATGGTGCCCGGCCGTTGAAGCGAGTCATTCAGCAGCGACTGCAAAACGAGCTCGCCAACGAGTTGTTGTCAGGCCGCTTGCCTGCCGGCTGCAAAATTGTGGTCGATGTGAAGGAGGGCGAGTTCGTGTTCTCACACCTGACTTGATCGCGAAACACGCAATGCAATTTCTTTCATTCCTCTGGCCCCATTCCTCTGCCAAGGAAACGTGCTGACAGAGGAATGAAGGCAATGGACGTTGCGTGAAGTCATGCTTCGGGAGTTCCAGGATCGAGTTTGACCGGCGAGAGATGATCCAAGTTGTTGGTTCGAACCGCATACCTCAGCTTGGCCGATGACGAGCGCGGGTTCGCTCGCTTTTCTTCGGCCGATGGTCGCATGACGTCGTCAGCAATCGTCGAATAAAGATCGTCACGCAGTCCTTGTTTCAACGCGAGCTTCACTCGGCGGTCTTCGCCGGAGTGAAAGGTGAGGATCGCGACTCGACCGCCGGGCTTCAGGCAGTGCGGCAAGTTGCGGAGCAGCGTGTCGAGCGCACCGAACTCGTCGTTCACCTCGATTCGTAAGGCTTGAAAGACTCGTCGCACCGCATCGTCAGCCTGTTCATCCGAAGTTTGTGGCAGTCGTGCGAATGCGACACGCACGACCTCGGCAAGTGCCTGTGTCGTGCAGAGCGGATGCCGAGATTGCGCTTGCAGGATCGCGGTCGCGAATGCGGCGGCTCGCGGCTCATCGGCATTGTCACCCAGCAAGGTTGTGAGTTTCTGCGCGTCGATCTTGGCGAGCATTGCGGCTGCGGACATGCCGCGTGACGGATTCATTCGCATGTCGAGTGGACCGTCGGATTTGAACGTGAAACCGCGTGCGGGATCGTCGATCTGCATGGATGACAGTCCCAGGTCGGCGAGCAATACGTCTGCCCCCTCCGGCGACTCGGCCGCGATGAGTTGAGTGGCTCCGGCAAAATTGCTGCGCCGCGCGATCAGTGATTCCGGTGGGAACCCGAGGACACGCAAGCGCGCTTCCGTCTTTGGTAACTCAATCGGATCGGCATCGATGGCCAGCAATCGACCACCCGGCTGAACGGCGGTCAGCAGTTCGCGCGCGTGTCCGCCGTAACCCAACGTGCAATCGACCGCGAAGTTTCCCGGTTGTGGCGCGAGTACCTGCATGATCTCGCGGACCATGATCGGACGATGCGTTCCGGCGGGGGTCTTTCCGCTGGCCAGCACCTTGGCCACGTCCTCGACAAAGCGCGTTGGATCGTGCTCCTTGTACTTTTCCGCGAACTGCTGAGGGTGTGACCCGCGATAGCGCGTGCGGCGTTTTGGTTTCTCGGCGGGCTCGGTCATGGTGAGGTCCAAGAATCGTTGGCGGCGTGGTCCCTCACGCGGTCGTCCGAACGACGGACTGGCGAGCGGGGCGGCGTTAGCCCCCCGGTACTTTCGGCGCAGGACCGGGGGGCTGACGCCACCCCGCTCGCCTGTCTCATAAATGGGGGCACGAGGTATAAACTACGGCCGCTGATGATTTCTTCCAACCTTTGAAAGGCAATCAAAGATGACTCTTCGACGCAGTGTGTTGTTCGTGATTGTGCTGGCGGGATGCTGTGCCTCCTTCGTTTCGGCGGCTGATCCGATTCGATTGTGGGAGGGAGAAGCTCCCGGAGCGTTGGGGCAAGCCGACCAGGACATCCCGACAATCACTCCTTACTTGCCGGCCGCTGAGAAGTCGAGCGGCACATCGATCGTGGTTTGTCCGGGCGGCGGTTATGGCCACCTCGCGGGTCACGAAGGGGAAGGCTATGCGAAATGGCTCGCGGACAACGGAGTGGCCGCGTTCGTGCTGAAGTATCGGCTCGGCTCGAAAGGCTATCGGCATCCGGTGATGCTGGGGGATGTGTCGCGAGCGATCCGCTTGGTGCGGTCTCGTGCCAGCGAGTGGAAGCTCGATCCGAAGCGTGTGGGTGTGATGGGGAGCAGCGCGGGGGGACATCTCGCTTCAACGGCCGTGACGCATTTCGATGCGGGCAAAGCCGACGCCACAGACGCTGTCGAACGACAAAGTTCGCGGCCGGATTTTGGAGTGCTCTGCTATGCCGTTATCAGCATGAAGGACGGTGTGACTCACGGCGGCTCGAAGGCCAACCTGCTGGGAAAAGATCCCGATCCGAAGCTGGTGGAATTGCTTTCGAACGAGAAACAGGTCGCGAAGAACACGCCACCCTGTTTCGTCTGGAGCACTCAAGAAGACAAAGCCGTACCGGTCACGAACTCGTTGCGGTTCGTCGCCGCGTTACAGCAAAACGGGATCGCCTATGACTTCCACGTTTATCAAAAAGGCCCGCACGGCATTGGCCTGAGCGAAGGCAAAAACGGAGCCGCCGCCGGTGAAATTCATCCCTGGGGCAAAGACCTGTTGTTCTGGATGCGACAGAACAGTTGGCTGAAGTAATCGGAATCACACAAAATGACGTCTCGAACCGATCGGAAACCTAGCACGACGCGCAAGCGAGTGGTTGCGGCTTTGGTCGGAACCACTCGCTTGCGCGTCGTGCTAACAGAACTTCGGAAAACTTTAGCGTCCCCGTTCCTCAGCGAACGACTCACTTCCAACGGTCAACTTCCTGACGCGCCCAATGGTCTAGTCGGAGCAATTCTGTCAGTGTCGGAGTGGCATCGAATTCGTGTTGATCGAGTGCCGCTCGGCACGCGCGGGAGATTTCGCAGAAGCGGAGGCTTCCGGCCAGAAAGCGTGCGACGGCCGCTTCGTTCGCTGCATTCAGCACGGCTCCGCAGGTGCCGCCACGTGACGCGACCTCGAACCCCAACTTGAGCGACGGGAAGGCGTCGAGGTCTGGCGGTTCAAAGTGAAGATCGAACTTCTGACGCCAATCGAGTTTCGTCGCGATGGACTCGCAGCGGTCGGGGTAGGTTAATGCGTACTGAATCGGCAAACGCATGTCGGGGGGCGAAAGCTGGGCGATCACGCTGCCGTCCACGAATTCGACGAACGAATGCACGATCGACTGCGGATGCACGACCACGTCGATCTGATCGTCACGCAATCCGAACAGCCATTTGGCTTCGATGACTTCCAGTGCCTTGTTCATCATCGTGGCCGAGTCGATCGTGATCTTCGGCCCCATGTTCCAGGTGGGATGCGCGAGCGCATCGGCCGGCGTGACGTTTTGAAGTTGCGCGAGCGATCGTCCTCGAAACGGCCCGCCGCTGGAGGTGAGCACGACACGTCGAACCTCCTTCGACTGTCCCGACTGCAATGCCTGAAAGATCGCGGAGTGCTCGGAATCGACCGGCAGCAACTTCGCGTGCTTTTGGCGAGCCAACTCCATGACCAGCGGGCCGGCGACAACGAGCGTTTCTTTGTTGGCGATGGCGACTGTCTTGCCGCATTCCAGAGCAACCCAGGTTCCACGCAGGCCGGCTGCTCCGACGATCGCGCTGACCACGACATCCACCTCAGGGGCGGAGCAAAGTCGCTCGGTGCCACTTTCTCCGAAGAGCAATTCCGTCTTTGAGGAGAAGGCGGTGCGATCCACTTCGGCTCGCAATGACTCTTCCGTCACGACCGCCCAGCGAGGATGAGTGGTTCGCGTCTGGTCGGCCAGCTCCCGCCAGCGACGATGAGCAGTCACGCCCGCCAAGGCCAATTGCTCCGGCAAAGCGTCGAGGACTTGCAAGCAGTTGGTGCCGATCGACCCGGTCGATCCCAGAACAGCGACTTGTTTCATACGGCGGCATTCCTCTCGGTTTGAGTCATCGCAAGGCTACTCGGTGGCTGCCAGAAGATGAAGCCGGCATTCATCTTGACCCTATGAGTTGAGTCGCCATATCTAGCCAAAAGATGAGTGGAGTCGTCGTGAGGAAGGATGCTCATGCAAATTTTCCGTCGGCCTGCTGAGACGCCAACCGCCATCATCGTCCCGTGCTACAACGAAGCTGAACGATTGAATGTCGATGCCGTCCATCGTTTTCTGAATCACTGCCGCGAGGTGTCCTTTCTTTTCATCGACGATGGCAGTTACGATGACACCGCGACGAAGTTGACGGAACTTTGCGTCGCCCATCCGAATCGGGTGCGAGCTTTTCAACTCGCTCGTAACTGCGGCAAGGCGGAGGCCGTGCGCCGGGGAATGCTCACCGCGGCCGACATCGGGTTTGTGTTGATTGGTTTCTGGGACGCGGATCTGGCGACTCCCTTCGAGTCCATCCCAAGCTTTGTGGATGTGCTCAATCGGCATTCCGATGTGCAGGTCGTCTGGGGCACTCGGCTCCCGTTGCTCGGACATCGCATTGAACGCCAATGGAATCGGCGGTTGCTGGGGCGATTGTTCTCCAAGTCCGCGGCACTCACCGTGGGAGTGCCGATTCACGATGCGTTGTGCGGAGCAAAGTTGTTTCGCAACGGGTCATTGTTCAACTCTCTGTTGGGGCTGCCGTTCTCATCCCGCTGGATCTTCGATGTGGAGATCCTTGTCCGATTGAAACAGGTTGTTAGCGGGCAACGCGGTCTTTCGCTGGAGAAGGCGTTGTTCGAATTTCCGCTTGATGCTTGGACTGAGGTGCCTGGCTCAAAGGTTCGACTCAAAGGTTTCGTCCGGGCGGCATTCGAGTTGAGTCGTCTTGGATTGCAATGCCGAGTGGGACTCACGGGTGCATCCGAGAAAGTGGTGCCTCAAGTGGCGTTGTTAGACATCTCCGCGCCGGAGGGCTTGGATCAAGCACGACGCGCGGCGTAAGTAGGTTGAAACTCGTTCCCACGCTCTGCGAGCGACGAGATGATCGACCCCATCCGGGCAAGCCGGATGGGGTCTAATCCCTCCCGAAAAGTTTTCGCCGCAACAGGATTCCCTCCGATTGAAGTGCAAAGTCAGCAGCATGGATGAAATCAAAGGACATGCCGAATGACCAACATCGAGAATCCGAACGCATCGGCTGAGCCGCAGCAGCATTCAGAGTCGAATCTCAGCGATGCCACGGCCACGAAGATCTTTTGGTGGCTGGCCGTGTTGCACTGCGTGGTCTGGAGTCTTGTGCCGTCGCTCATTCAGCCCAATGGGGGCATCGACGCGATCGAGATGCTGTATTGGGGACATGAATGGCAGGCGGGTTACTACAAGCATCCGCCGCTTCCCGGCTGGTTGGCCGAGGCGAGCGTGATGTTGTGCGGCCGGACGCTTTGGCCGACCTATGTGCTCTCGCAACTTTGTACGCTGGCGTGTTTCTGGTCGGCGTTCTCCGTGGCGAAGGAGTGTGTTGGCCGGCGCGGTGCGTTGCTGAGCGTCATGCTGCTCGAAGGCTGCTACTACTACACCTTCACGACGTCCGATTTCAACAACAACGTTGTCTCGCGCGCGTGCTGGGCGTTGACCATCGCGTTTTTGTATCGCGGACTGGTGCAGCGAATACTCTGGGGCTGGGCTGCGGCGGGAGCCACTCTGGGACTGGGCATGTTGGCCAAGTACGACATCGCGATCCTCGCCGTGACGATGGGACTTTTCTCGGTGCTGCATCCGCTGGGGCGAGCCGCTTGGAAGACGCGCGGCCCTTGGCTGACGTTGGGAGTTTCCTTGGCGATCTTCGCGTCTCATGCGTTGTGGCTGATCCAAAACGACTTTCCGACCGTCGCTTACTTCTTGAGACGCTCTCACAGCGAAAGGCTCTGGCTGGATCATCTGCGGCATCCACTGAAATTCTTGGCGACTCAAGCGGAAGCCTTTATGCCGGTGTGCGTGCTGGCCTGGCCTCTCATGGGCCGAGTCTGGCAGCGGCGTCGCGTGACGAATGACCTTGAGCGGCATAATCGGGATTTCGTCTTGGCGTTTGCGTTTGCTCCCGTGCTGCTGATTGTGTTGGTGGGGCTGGTGACCGGAGTGCGGATTCGTTCGATGTGGGGCACGGCCTTGTGGTCATACTTGGGAGTCGCACTGGTGGTGGTGTTTCAGTTTCGACAAGACGCCGCCGCGATTCGTCGTGAACTGAAGCTCTCCGTCGCGTGCAGTTTGATTGGGATCGTGGGGTTACTGGCTCACGACCTGGCGATCCCCGGTTTGAGGGACAAGAGTTCGCGCGTGCATTTCCCCGGCCGCGAATTGGCGGAGCAAGTCGATCGCGCGTATCGGACAGAAACAGGATCATCGCCTGAGATCGTCGGCGGACCGTGGTGGACGGCGGCGAATGTCGCCTTCTATTTGGATCGCCGAGCGAGTGTGTACGCCGACTTGAATCCCCAGTTCAGTCCCTGGGCCTCAGATGCCGAGTTCGCACGCACGGGTGGTGTCGTCGTCTGGCCCAATGATCTTGAAGCTTCCGATTGGGAAGCCGCACTGCGTCGCCGGTTTCCCGATTACACGGAAGTCGCTCCGATACGTGTGATTCAACGGTCTCACGGCCACTCGGACGCTTTGGAGTTTCGCATCGCGATCGTGCCACCCGAGGGGCATCTCAGGATGCGGCGGGAGCAGGGTTTCAAGGTCTCGGACACGAACGAGATTCCTCGGCGCTAAGAGCGCTATTCGAGAACCGTCTTTGTGAGCCGCAAGGCGCTAGCCGCGGGTTCTGGATTCGTTCAAAACCCGCGGCTAGCGCCCTGCGGCTCACTCCAGAAGTGGATACGTCGTTTAACCCGGAGCCAGCGGCGACGGAGCCGACATCGAGAACGCAGCCGTCGCCGTTGGCTCTGGGGTAAAACGAAACGTCTGATTGTTGATCGCGTTAGGCAACGGCTTGCAAATATCCTACCGCCACCCCGCTTGCCGGAGTGGTTCCCACGCTTTTGCGCTACGACTCGCAGTAGTGCAGAAGCGCGGGAACCACTGGGACAAGCCCAAGTGGCCGGTGGGTTATTTTCGTGCGGCTGTCTTAGGCTTGAGCGTCCGCGATGCTGGCATCGTGAATGGCGATCGCCGCGCGGGACAGGCTGACGATCATTCCCGCTAGCACCACGCTGACTGTTCCCAGCACGACGTAGATCAGCCAGGGAAATCGCTCGGTGAAAGGCTGTGGCGGAGGGACGAAGGATGCGTTGCGAGCGGCCGTCTTCAATTCCGTGCGAGCGGGTGACGGAGCAAGTCGCTCCGGCAGATTGCGAGCGAAGTCGTAGTTCGGTGATTCCGCGCGGGGATTGCCGAAGAAGAGTTGCGATTCACCAGCCTCGCTGGCCGGGCGAGCGAAGACGACTTGCCGAGCTGGAGCGCTGAATTTGATCGAGCGGATCGATAACGGCGGGTTGCGATGATCGGTGACGTACAGCCGCAGCCGTCTCGTCTGCACTTCCTCAAACTTGGCGATCAACGGTTTCTTAGACTCACCCGGTTTCCGTCTCCAAAGTGGCTCTGACGTCAGGCCGATGGGTGAAAACCGAAGCTGACCAAGTGGGCCACTGGAATACTCCGCTTCGAGCCTAATGTCGCGAGCGAATTCGGAATCCGCGATGTCCGCTTCGATCTGATCGCAGGGCATGTTGCCCCCCCCCAGGTCGATGATCCAGACCGAACCAGGCGCACCGTACGATCGACCTGGCTCGCGCGGTTGCAGTGTCCCTTCTTGAGTCAGCCGCTCTCCCGGATCTTCGGCGTGGCGCATGACGTTGACGTTGATGAATCGGAAGAGTTCCTGTTCGTTGTTGCCGGTGACGTGAGCGGGGTCGGGGTGGACTCGCACACGCACGAAGCGGAAGCGACTTTCGGCAAACGTCAGAGAGTCGAGATCAAACTTCTGGTTCTCGTGCTGAAAGCGAATCAAGTTGGCGGCCACCAGTTTTCGCCACGCCTTGCCGTCTTCGCTCCCGTCGACTTCGATGGCTCGGCGAAAGTTCGCGCCTGAGGTTTCGACTTTGATCTCGTTGTACTGGATGTCGTCCCGTTGCAGGTCGAGCGTCACTTCGCTGGGGCCGTTTTCCGGTTGAGCGCGATTGAATTCGGTCGCCGCCACGTTCTCGCGGATCGACTGCGGTCGCCGATAACGCAGCGCATACGGAATCGCCTTTCCCGTCGAGTCAAACAGCCGCAAGTCGGCCAAGTCCGGACGGGCATGTGCAAAGACATCTTTTCCCAGAACCAAATCCACCAGCGTCGGGGAGGCGTCGGCATTGGCGGCTGGGATTGGCACCGGTGCGAAGTACTCCCAGCGCGCTTGGAGTTCGGGCGTCGCCTCTTCGGCCATCGTGGTCGAGTCATCCGGCGATGCGTCAGTCTGATCCTGCGATTGAACGGTCGCGGCCGAAAGGCTCAGCAACACGACGCCGATCAATCGCCCGACTCGGAGCCCCAGTAAGTGAATTGGCGAGCGGGGTGGCGTCAGCCCCCCGGTGGTCGCTTTGAGCGGAATGGCGCTAGCCACCGGTGAATCGGGATCGACGATTTCCGGCGATTTACCGGCGGCTAGCGCCGTGCCGCTCACAAAGTGAGTGCTATTGGGCGTCAGCCTCCCTTTCGTTGCGCTGTCTGCCGAATACCGGAGGGCTGACCCCGCCCCGCTCGCCATCGCGTCGTTTGTTTCACAGCCTCGGAAAGTCAGGCGACGGTTTGAGTAAGTCTTCATAATCAAGTGCTCTATTTGAAACGCTGATAAGTTCGCGCGACCAAGCCCAACACGACGGCCAACACGAAGAACGCCAGAATGCGATACAACTGCTGCACGTTGGCCATATCGACCAGGAACAGTTTCACGACCGACACGCCGTACAACGCCATCGCCAGCCACCGCAGCCGAGCACGATTCAGCCGGAAGCCCAGCACCAGCAACGCGGTCGCATACACCGTCCACATCACCGTCAGCGCGAGTTGCCCGCGCCATCGCCAAACCTCGATGTCCGTGCTCCCTGCCGCTTGTGCCACGAAATAGCCGTGGCACTCGAACGACAGGATCAGCCACAGCAGCAACACACCAGTGACTCCGCCAGCCGCGATCAGCCAGCGTTCGGTTGAACCCAGTCGTTTCAAGAACCGATCAGCCAAGACGACGGCGCCCAAGATGCAAGCGGCGACTCCCAGCGGCGGCAGCGCCACGAGATTGAAGATCGGCACGAACGGATCACGCGTGTAATTCGGCATCTCGAGCATCAGCCATCTCACGACTGCCGACGCTCCCAACACACCGGCCATGATACGCAGCGGTGGCGCGGTGACTCGCAAGCCGAACCACCACAGAGCGGCTCCCATCGCCGCCCAGCCCAACGAGACCCAGCGCGCATCCGCTTGAATTGGAAATGCCCACGCCAAGAAGCCGACCGACACCGCCAACGACGTCAGCAGCAACCGATTGTCGCTCGGCCGCCAGGCTAACGTGGCTCGCGCGACGCCGGCATACAACGTCGCCAGGCCGATGGCGAAACTCCCTTGCCAGATGCCATAGTCCTCGCGAGTCAGCACGCGGAGCACGACGAAACTCAAGATGGCGTTCAACACGAACCGAGCCAGCTCTTCCCAATCCGCCTGACGCGAATGAACCAGCGAGCCGATCGCCGTGTGAGCCAAATACGATCCGCAGAACACCGCCTGAAAACCCAGCGTCCAAGCGAACTTCTCCGGGTGGTAGTTGCCGGCATACCACATCCAAAACAACCACTGCGTTCCGAGATAGGCCACCGACCCAACGATCGACCACGACCGCATCAGCAGTGCGATGACGACTCCCGCATTGAGCACGGCTAGGTAGGTGAAGAACGACTGATACGCATCATGATCCGCCTGCAACAAAATCGGAGTGAGCAACCCACCAACAACCGCAACCAGAGCCACGACCGACGAGCGATAACAAACTGCCGCGACCATTGACTCGATCACCAGCACCGCCAGAAAGATTCCCGCGTGCTGCTGCGGCAACAGCCGATAGAAACCGAACGCGCTGTAGGTCGCCAGATACAGCACCACGATTCCCGTTGCGGTGAGCATGTTCGAGAACCGCGTCCAGCTCTTCCGAAAATAGCTCCAACCCAGGCCGAGCAACCCCGCGCCGACCAGTTCCCCAATCGCGACTCGGCCGACCGGGCCAATCCAGTTGTTCTGATAGGCGTATCGCAAAAAGAACGCCGCCGAGAACACAAACAGCATGACCGCCATCCAACCGAACGCCTTCTGGCCGATGAAGGTCTCCCAACCAAACGGCTCGTGCGACGGTTCGTCATGTGACTTGGTGGGCGGAGTGGTTTGGTCGATGTCCGGCTCCAGAGTCACCAGCGATTCATCGGCCGCTAGTTCTTCCAGTTGGCTCTCCACGACAGCAACCGATTTTGCGGGAGTCGTCAGCGGTTCTGGCCGCGCCCGCAGTTGAGCCTCTAGCTGCGTGACTCGCCGAGCAAGCTCATAGATCCTGCGACTGCGTCGGAACGCGATGATCGAAAGCACCAGCGCGACGAGCGGCCCACCGGCAAGCACCGCTCCAATCAAAAGCACGATGAGCAGCTCTTCGATGGACATGGATGACCAAAGTATTCGAGGACGGGTCGAGCGGACTCAAGCCGCAAGATGATTGTCGCTCCAAGCTCGCGTGAATTTCCAGCGTCGATCAAATGGGCTAGTCTCCGTTACGCAAATCAAAGTAGGTCAGCCTTTCCAGGCTGCCCCGATGGAGTATCGACGCCGTTTCGCGCGTTCGGGTCAGGCTAGAAAGCCTGACCTACGCCATTCCTTAGAGATCGGAGACGCATCGCGATGAAGACTCGCTGGATTCTCAACGTCTTGATCCTGTTCGTCATCACCGTTGTTGCGAGCTTTTCCCCGCGTGAATTGTTGCTCGCGGCCGAGCATCCCAACGTGCTGTTCTTCTTGATCGATGACCTGCGACCGGAGCTGGGTTGCTACGGCAACACGCATGTCAAAACGCCAAACATCGACGCTCTGGCGAAAGCCGGCGTGCGGTTCGAGCGAGCGTATTGTCAGTTTCCGTTATGCAATCCCTCGCGGTCTTCGATGTTGACCGGGCGGCACCCGCCGGTGACGGGAGTGCTCGACAACTCGACGTGGTTCGGAGCAACTCATCCCGACTTCGTCTCGTTGCCGAGGCACTTCAAAGACAAAGGTTACTCCGTGCTGCGAACCGGCAAGGTGTTTCACGGCGGCATTGACGATGTCGACGCCTGGACCGAAGGGGGTGAGAAGCGGACGTTTGAAGGAGCCATCTCCGACCGCAAGCCCCCCGTCAATCAAAAGCAGAACTCCGATCGCATCGTGACCCTCGAAGGCGATGGCGAATCGCATCAGGACTACAAGACGGCGACGCGAGCGATCGACTACTTGCGCCGGCATGGCAAAGGCGACAAGCCGTTCTTCATCGCCTGTGGATTCACGAAGCCGCACAGCCCGCCGACCGCTCCGAAAAAGTTTCTCGACATGTACGATCCGAAGTCGGTGCCGCTGCCACCTGACTTCCAGCCGCGACCGACCGTGCCGGAAGGATTCCCGAAACCGAGCGTCCCGGTTCGCAACGGCGATTTGTTCGTCGATCGTGATGCGTCACCAGAGGAAGCTCGTGAAGTGATCCGCGCGTATTGGGCCTCGCTGACGTGGACCGACTGGAATCTCGGCCGAGTGATAGCCGAACTCGACACGCTCAAGCTGCGCGAGAACACGATCATCGTCTTCTGGGGTGATCACGGTTATCACCTCGGCGAGAAAGGCAAATGGTCGAAGCACGGCTCGCTGTGGGAAATCGGCACGCGCGTTCCGTTGATCGTGATCGACCCGCAAGCCAAGGGAAACGGCTCGTCATCACCGCGCCCGGTGCAATCGCTCGATCTGTTTCCAACGCTGTGCGAACTCTGCGGCCTGCCGACGCCCGGCGGCTTGGCCGGCCACAGTTTGAAACCGCTGCTCGCCAACCCGCAGGCCGAGTGGTCGCATCCAGCGTTCAGCGTCTTCGGCAATGCCAAAGGAGTCAGCGGCGTCGCCGTCCGCACGCAGCAGTATCGCTATGTCGAATACGACGGAGGCAAAGCCGGAGCGATGCTATTCGACGAGCAAGCCGATCCAAACGAGATGAAGAACCTCGTCGATGATCCGAAGCTCGCTGCCGTGAAATCAGAGTTGTCGAAGCTGGCCAAGCTGCACTCACAGAGCCGGTGAACGGCGAAATTTTTGTGGCGACGATCAATCAGGCGTCGAGCCATTCGGTCAGTAGGTTGGGAGTCCGTCCCGACCCGCTTGTGAAGCTCGAACGCACCAGTCTTTGTGGCATCCGTCATGTATCCCGACTATGCAATTCGGTCGGGACGGAGTCCCAACCTACAGCTTCCGTTCGCGGGCGAATTGGAGGGCGGGTTGGCGGACTGACTCAGTGAGGGGCTGGTCCGCTGCGATGGCGGCGAGCTATTCGGTCGGGGATTGGCCTTGGGCTCGCAAACTGTGGAGCAGACTCAGGGTCTGTTGTGGCCGGTCTCCTGACCGAGCCACGGTTCGTTGACCGTCAGGTCTCCTCGGCCGAGCGGTAAGACATTCCGAGTTCCACGCTGCTTGGCCATTCGGGGAGACCTTCAGTCGGGCCGGGTGGCTCGGTCAGGAGACCGGCCACAACAGGATCATTTCCATTCGCGGGCGAATTGGAGGGCGCGTTGGCGGACTGGCTCGGTGAGGGTCTGGTCCGCCGCGAGGGTGGCGAGCCATTCGGTTGGGGATGGGACTTGGTCTCGCACACTGTGGATCAGCACGACGCGCGAGCGAGTGGTACTTCGTGAACAACCACTCGCTCATGCGTCGTGCTATTTCCATTCACGGGCGAATTGGAGCAGGTTGAGGGTCTCTCGCAATTCCGTTCCGAGTCGGCGCGATTCCGTCCGTTTCCTGAACGGGACACGGACAGGCATCAGCAGAAATCTCGATTGCAGCAGGAGGGACGCCTGTTGCAGCCTGAGGAACGGCACCTGAATGTGGACAACTCACTGCTGCCGCGCGTCAAAAGACATCCGCCTCAGAAGAAATGTGAATTGCATCAGGAGTAACGACACCTGAATTAGAAACAAAGCGATCTGCCGAGCCTGAAAAGCTTTCTGCCGCGCCTGAAAAGCTTTCTGCCGCGCCTGAAAAGCTTTCTGCCGAGCCTGAAAAGCTTTCTGCCGCGCCTGAAAAGCTTTCTGCCGCGCCTGAAAAGCTTTCTGCCGCGCCTGAAAAGCCATCTGCCGCGCCTGGAAAGGCGTCTGCTGCGCTAATAATTGGCTCTGCTGCACAATGAATTGTCTCTGCATGGCGAGAAATGGCTGCTGATTCCAAAGAAAAGCCATCTGCTGCGCCA
>SXKJ01000256.1 GCA_005778115.1 Planctomyces sp.
AGCCCACCGGTTGTCGCGATCCGCACCGACAACCGGGGGGCTGACGCCGCCCCGCTCGCCTATTTGTAGGACTTAAAAGAATCGCTCACTCAAACAGCGGACGCCAGCGATCCGCCAGGTTCATTAAGCCGGCAACATCTTCGGAGAGCAACGTGCGTTGTTCGATCATGCGGTCGATGACTTTTCGGTACTGAGTTTGGAAACCCTCGAAGTCGCGATAACGCTCCAACAATGCGGGTCGCGGGTCGCCGAGCTTTTCGCGATCGGTTTTGGTCTTCACGAACGGGATGTATCCGCCCTGCAAGCCGAGCATTTCATTCTCCGCACCGACGTTGCGGTTGCGCGTGTTCCAACTGGTGTAGGTCGCAACGGGCACCGCGACCACTGGCAGCATTAGCGTGCCGAGTTCATTGTTGTCCGGGCCGCACTTCGGAATGTTGACGACGTAATGTCCGCGACTGATCGGCGGTTCGATGGTCGAGCGGCGGAAGCGATAGAACTCAGGCCCGCGATCAAGATGCTCTGGTTGTTGAATCACTTCCGGATAACGCACGCCGGGGATGCCGTGCCAGCCGCTCTCGGATTCACGCCAACCCACCAGCGTCCCGTCGGCGATGCGTGGGTGAGTGCTGGGTGGCGGCTCTTTGCCAGTGCGGACCCATTCGTCGAGCGCGGTGAGTAACGCTCGCAACAGCGGGCGATAGTCGGCTGGGTTTGTGATGAGTTGTCCGTTCCCCGGAGCGGTCGCCGCGAAGCCGCCGCCGGCACCGTGCTGAGTTCCCCCGAAGCAATACACACGCACTTCTGGCGGCAGCTTTGCGTCTCGTTTTCCTTGCGGATCGGTATGCACGAGCGATCCGGCTCGATGCCAGTACTCGCTACTGCTCTGCGTGTGCATGACCTTCGGCACCGTACCGCGAGCGCGGTCGCGATGCAGGATGCCGTCCTCGCGGCCGGTGAATGAGTCGATTTCATCGCCGTAAGTAAACGGGAATTGATCGGCCGGGAAGAGATGATTGTCGTGCTGTCCGTTGTGCCGAGTAGGAGAAGCAAAGCGATGATTGAAAAAACCTAGTCCACCGCCCGCGACGTGCGGGATCACGCCATCAAAAATCTGCTGGCCGGATTCATCCGCGTTGAAGCCGTCGTATAAGAACTGTCGCAAGCAGCGGCCTGACTGCGAGACACCGAAGCCGTACGCGAGCTTCGCCGATGATTTCTTGAAATCCGCCATGAACAGCGGATTCTTTGCGGAGGTCTCATGCTTGAGGAACGACAGTAGATCGCGAATCCCGGCTAAACCCAGTCCCTGCACGATCGAGCCTTGAGCTTCGTAAACGACTTCGTAGATGTATCCCGGCTGCAAGCCGCCGGCGACGACCAGTTCGATGATCGGCAATTGACCGCGCTCGCCGTTGTCTTCGACCCAGCGTTTCTCCATTCGCCACTGCTTCCGCGGGATGACGACTCGCGTGTCTTTCTCACGCGAACGCCAGGTGAGCACCGCTTCGCGTTCGCCCCGTTCGGTCGGTTCGTAGCAGCCTTGATTGGCCCACATCGCCATCGTGTGCCGCTCGGCCGGAGCTTCGATGACGAACTCGGCCCGGACAGGGCCGGTCAGCGGCTTGCCATTCTCGATCGCGACAGGCGCGGTTAATCGCAGGCGACCGGCTCCTGGTTGAGTCTCTGCGATCCAACCGCTCCAGATGACGACGTAACCCTTTCGCATCAGGAACTCGTCGGCACCGGTGTTGAACATACCGAGCGCGAGTTTGCCTCCGCGATTGTTGACGTCGTAAAGCATTGCGCCGTTCGCTTTGCTCAAGTCTTTCGGCGCGAGCAGTTCGACATCGGTTGAGAACTCGACCAAGCCGGTTTCGTTTTTGGGAGCCAACTCCAGGTCGATCACCGTTTGATTCGCGGCATGCTTCGGATCGACCGCGAAGAAGGCTTTGCCTCGGAGGCGTTCGTAGGAACCAACTCCGTCAAATGCCCGGCCTTCGAGATAGGGTTCTCGCGTTTTGATTTCGATGCGTGTGACTGCGGCGGGGAGTGAGCACGGGGAGAGTAAAAGGAAGGCGAGGCAGGCAACAAATCGGGGGTAAGAGAGGGAAGTGACTCCACGGATCGTCTGAGCTGGCTTCATTTTTTACCCTCGATCTTTTTCCCGCCCCGAATTACCCCGCCTTGCGCTTCGTCAGCTCACCATAAACATGCTCGATGTTCTCTTCACGAGTCTTCGCCTCGACGCCGGTCCAATCTTTGTAGAACGGCACGTTGAGTTCTTTTTTGATCTCATCGAGCGTTTTGCCTTTGTCGATTGCCATCTGGACGGCTTCACGCAGTTCGACGAACCAGCGCTTCTGAGTCGCGAGCAGTTCCTTGCCGGCCATCTCTCCGTGGCCGGGGCAGATGGTCTTGATGGGGAGTTCTTGCAGCTTGGTCAGCACGCCGATCCAGCTTTCGGTGTTCGAGTCGCCGGCGTAATTGAAGGCTCCGTTCACGCAGGCGTCGCCCGTGAAGACGATGCCGTGCTTCGGCAGCCAAGCGACGGCGTCCCCCGCCGTGTGAGCGTGACCGAAATGCCAGAGTTCGACCCGTTGGGTGCCGTCGTCGATGACCAGCTTCGTCGGGAAATAGAGCGATGCTGGTGCGTACTTGAGCCCCTCGTGTCCGAACTCTTTGGGGTTGTCCTTTTGGGATTTCTCGAAACCGGCGCGGCCTTTCGTCTCGAAGAGTTCCTTGCTGTTCTCGGACGCAACGGGCTGCGCGCCCAGGTTGACGAAGATCGGGTTCCCGTCGGCATGGTCGCCGTGGTAGTGCGTGTCGAAGACATAGCGGATCGGCTTGTCGGTCGTCTTGCGGATCTCCTTGATGACCGCCTCGGCCTGAGTCGGAAAGCTGGCTTCGATCACCAGCACGAAGTCCTTGAAGATGATCCAGCCTTGATTGCTGCCAAGAAACTTCGGCTCGGTTTCCATCTTGCGGAAGAAGACTCCCGGGGCGATCTCTTTGACCACGGTTTCGTTCGGCACGAACCAGCCAACCGCCCAGCCGGACAATCCCACCAGTGCGAGCACGGAGAACGCAATCAAACTCACACGTCGATGTCGCTGCGGCATGGTTTCCCTTTCTGATGGTGTGTGACGCCGTAGGGCGAACCTTCTAGCAAAGTCGTCGCAGGACGTCGAACTCGCCAACCCCTTGGCGAGCGGGGCGGGGTCAGCCCCCCGATGTCTTTGATCCGCAATGATCGGGGGGCTGACGCCGCCCCGCTCGCCTAGAGTCGTTTCGTCTCATTGTCTTTCCTGTTTGGCAACGATTGAAAGGGGCGATTACAACTCACTCGCCAATTTGCTGTCCGTCGGACGGCACTGCCTTGTCCTCGTTTCATTTTCCGTTGAGGTGTTCGCCATGTCTGGTCATGCTGCTCCTGCCGCTGCTTCGCAAGGTAAGCCCATCGTCAAGCGCGAATTCGGAGCCACCAAGAGCCTGGAGGTCGACAAGATTTTCCGAGCGATGGTCAAGCACAAAGGCTCGGACTTGCACATGCAGGTCGGCCGGCCGCCGATCTTCCGCATCAAGGGGACGCTGGTGCCGTTGGACATGGAGCCGATCACCAAAGAGAAGATGGAAGCCCTGCTGATGCCCATGATGGACGAGCGGCTGACCAACATCTTCTGGGATGAAGGAGGCTCCGACTTTTCGCATGTCGTGGATGTGGAGGGTGACAAATGGCGGTTCCGCGTGAACCTCTTCACGCAGATGGGAATTCCCGGCATGGTCAGCCGTAAAGTCGAACGCTCGATCCCCAACTTCGAGGGGCTTTACCTGCCGCCGTCGATGGAATGGCTGACCGAATACGACCAGGGCATGGTGTTGCTGGCCGGCGTCACTGGCTCCGGCAAGTCCACGACGATCGCTTCGATGCTGGACCTGATCAATCATCGCAAGAGCGTCCACATCCTGACGATCGAAGACCCGATCGAATTCGTCTACACGCCGGACAAAGCGCTCATCAACCAGCGTGAGGTCGGCATGGACGTGAAGGATTTTCATATCGCCATGAAGCACGCCGTGCGACAAGACCCAGACATCATGCTGGTGGGCGAAATGCGCGATCAGGAATCGTTCGGCACCGCGATCCACGCCGCCGAAACCGGCCACTTGGTCTACGGAACGATCCACGCCTCGAACGCGCCGTCGTGTATCGGCCGTATCTTGGACCTCTTTCCGCAAGACATGCACAAGGCTCTGCGCGGCGCGATGGCGTTCAACATGAAGGCCATCGTCGCTCAGAAGCTCATCAAGACCATCGTCGATAAACCGAGCCGCGTGCCGATCATCGAGCTGATGCTGTTCAACAGCGTCGTCCGCAAGCTGGTCTTGGAAGAGCAAGACAACAAACTGGCCGCCGCCATCCGCATCGGCAAAGAAGACGGCATGCAGTTGTTTAACGACTCGCTGAAGCACTTCATCGACAAAGAATTGATCAGCCGCTCGGATGCGTTCGAGATCTCCCCGAACATCGAAGAGCTGAAGATGGCCCTGAAGGGCATCGACGTCCGTAGCGCGGGGATTCTGTAGGGACGCAAAACTGCGATCCATGAGGGGGGAAAGGAGTCCAACGAATGCGAAGGAGTCGACGAATGCTTCCACATGTGCAGACATTCGTCGACTCCTTTGCATTCGTTGGACTCCTTTTTCCGTTTCTGAAGAACCTCGGAACTTTCGATTGAGTATGGTCGCCGGCAAACGACAAACCCTTGAGAAGTGCGTGAGAAAATGGTGATGAACAACATTCAGCGAGTCGCCGTGCTTGGCCTCGGCACAATGGGACATGGGATCGCACAGACATTCGCGATGGCCGGTTGCGAGGTCACGGGCTTCGATGAAATCAGCGCGGCGGGCGACTCGCTGCATGACCGAGTCCGGCAGAACCTCCGCGACTTCGTGGAAGCGAAGTTGTTCGAGGCTGACCAAATCGACGCGGTGCTGAAGCGTCTGCGAGTTTGTCGCACCGAAGCGGAAGCCGTCCGCAGCGCGGAGTTCGTGACCGAAGCGGTGCGTGAGGACTTGGCGGCCAAGCAAGAATTGTTCGAGCGGATCGAACGCGATGTCAGCGACGATGCGATTCTCGCGAGCAACTCGTCCACGTTTCCGATCTCGCAATCCGGTGCGCGTCTGAAGCGACAAGAGCGCGCGGTCGTCACGCATTGGTTCAACCCGCCGCACATCGTGCCGACGGTCGAGGTTGTCGGCAGCCCGCGAACCAACGAAGTGACTATTCAAGCGACGCTCGAATTACTGAGACGCTCAGGCAAGCTGGCGATCCGCATCAATCAGGAATTGCCCGGCTTCCTCGTCAACCGCGTGCAGATCGCAGTGATGCGCGAAGTCTGGGACTTGTTCAATCGCGGCGTCGCGTCGGTCGAAGACATCGACGCAGCAATTCAAGGAAGCATGGGGTTTCGGCTGGCTGCGCTCGGCCCGCTCAAGATTCACGATTTCGGCGGGCTCGATATTCAAACGGCCGTGTTCCGCAATCTCGCGCCGCAGATCGCATCGGGAACCGAAGTCCCGCCCAAGGTGCAAGCCATCGTCGATGCCGGCCATCACGGCTTTAAGAACGGTCAGGGCTTTTACCAGTATCCCCCTGAAGTCGCCGACAAGGTTCGCTCTGATCGAGACCAGCGCTACTTGTCGCTGCTGCGGCTGTTTCATGCACGCAACCCCGTGTGAGACAGGCGAGCGGGGCGGCGTCAGCCCCCCGGTGTGTGCGCCGCAGGACCCGGGGGCTGACGCCGCCCCGCTCGCCGGGAGTTCTTACGGATTGTCTGCCGCGACCTCATTCGCAATCAGCCCTACTTTCGTTTGACGCGCGGCAGCAGCACGCACAGCACACTCGAAATCATGACGGCCACGGAGAACACGACGAAGGCAATGTCGAATGACTGCCGCCGACCGCACACGTCGATCAACCCGGCCACGATTGCTCCGCCCGCACCCCAGCTCACTCCCATCGTGATCGAGCTGGCAACACGCTGACTCTCCGGAAACAACTGTTGTCCGTAGCTGATGAAAACCGGCTGCGCGATTCCCAAGAACAATCCCGTCGCACCCGCCGCGGCCGAGAGCGCGAAGCCTTGCAAGTTCGGCATCGCCAGCAGGCAGGGAACACAGAACAGCGGCACCAGCCACAACGTCAGTCGTTCTCGCTGCGGCCGTACCACAATCGCGGCGAGCAACCCACCCAGGCCGATGCCCGCCAGATAGGGGGACTGCACTGCTCCGATCGCTCCATCGGAGAATTTCAGAGACTTCAACCAGTACGCCAACGTAATTGGCACGCCAGCCGTCGCGATCACGCGCACGGTCCCGGCCGTCAACAACATCAGCAGAATTGAAATCCGCTTCCTCAAGACAGCCCAGTTTCCGGCGGTCACTTGCGCATGACTCCGCGCCGGAGCGGCCGTCGGGCGATACACCAAGCGCAGCGTGAGCAGCAGCAACAAGCCGATCGCGATGCCGTGCGATAACGCGCTCAGCCCAAAGTGATCCACGACCCAGCCACCGCATGGCGGTCCGACTGACTGACCGAGGAATCCTCCCATCGCGAAAATCGAAAGCGCTCGGCTGCGCGCGTTCGGCCAGCAATTGCCCGCCGATGTTGCCCCTTCCGGATGGAACGAGGCGATCCCCATCCCGGCGATCGCCAGCAACACAGCCAGCGCGAGAAAGTGCTCGAACAGACCGAGGCATCCCAAACAAACGCAGCTCACTGCCGGACCGCACCAGACCAGCCAACGACTGGCGGCGCGGTCGCCGATCAGCGCAAAGCCGAGCTGACTGAACGACCCCGCCAACGTCCAGATGAACAACATCCAAAACGTCGGCAGGTGGTAATGCTGCTCCAGCGTCGGCCACAGCGGAGTGATCTGACTGGCGATCGTATCGACCACGAAATGCAAAGCGGTCAGCACGACCAGCGCGAACAGTCCGCGTCGCGCCTCGGCGGCTTCCTCTGAACGAACAGTCGTGTCGAGCGAGCTCACGTTGATTCTCAATTCCCAAAAGCCCAGCCGATCGCCGTGAGCCGAAAGCCGATGGCCGTGACCTTTTTTGAAAGGGCTCACGGCTCTCGGCGATCAGCTCACGGCTTTCGGCCAGAGAAATCAATCGTGCTGCGCGAGCACGCGCTTGGTCGGTTGCTTGTCCGACATCGCGCGGTTGAGCGCTTTCAAATACGCCTCGGCGCTGGCCTGGATGATGTCGGTGCTGATGCCCTTGCCGTGGTACGACTTTTCGTTGACCAAGATCTCGACGAACGACTCACCCTGCGCGTCTTCGCCACCGCTGACGCTGCGGACTTGGAAGTTCCGCAAGGTTCCGGCGACGCCGGTAATTCTCTTCATCGCGAGGAAGATTGCATCGAGCGGTCCGTCGCCGGTGGCCGCATCGCGGCGCGGCGGTTCGTTCTCGCATTGCAGTTCAACTGTGGCGGTTGGAATCGTGGCGGCTCCGGCAAAGGTCTGCACGCTGATCAGCTTCCAGCGATCGGGGACGTCCGTCTTCTCGCCAAGATGGCTTTCGATGAGCGCGGCGATATCCGCGTCATAGACGTCCTTCTTTTTGTCGCACAGCGCGATGAATTCGTCGAAGACACGCTCGAAGACGTCCGGTTCCAAGACGAAGCCCAGCGAGTTGACTCGGTCGCGAAACGCATGTCGTCCGCTGTGCTTGCCCAGCACGAGATTCGTGCCGACGTAGCCGACGTCATCGGGCTTCATGATCTCGTAAGTCGCACGGTTCTGGAGCATCCCGTGCTGATGAATGCCGGCCTCGTGCGCGAACGCATTCTGGCCGACGATCGCTTTGTTGCGCTGCACCGTCATGCCGGTGATGCGGCTGACCAGGCGGCTGATCGGGAACAGTTTCGGTGTGTTGATGTTGGTCTTTACACCGTAGAAGTCGCCGCGAGTCTTGATCGCCATCACGATCTCTTCGAGCGCCGCGTTGCCGGCTCGTTCGCCCAAGCCGTTAATCGTGCATTCGATTTGCCGAGCACCCGCCTCAACGCCGGCCAAGCTATTCGCGACTGCCAGGCCCAGATCGTTGTGGCAGTGCGTGCTGATGACCGCCTTGCCGATGTTGGTCACGTTGGCGATCAGATACTCGATGCAGCGTTTGAAATGCTCCGGCGTCGCATAGCCGACGGTGTCTGGGATGTTGACCGTCGTCGCGCCGGCGTCGATCGCCTTCTCGACCACCTGGCACAGGAAGTCGAGCTCTGTGCGAGCGGCGTCCTCCGGCGAGAACTCCAAGTTCGGCGTTGTGATGTCCGGCCGCGAGCACATCAGGTCGCGCGTGTACTTCACCATCTCGACCGTCGCGCGGAGGATTTCTTCTTCGGCCATCTTCAGTTTGAACTCACGATGGATCGGACTGGTCGCCAGGAAGACGTGAATGCGGCACTTCTCCGCCTCCTTCAACGCTTCCCACGCGCGGTCGATGTCCGGTTTACGGCAGCGAGCCAAACCGCAGATCACCGTGCGGTTGCCGAACTCGCGAGCGATCGCCCGCACCGCCTCGAAGTCATCAGGCGACGCGATCGGAAAGCCCGCCTCGATGACGTCCACTCCGAGTTCCACAAGTGCCTTCGCGATTTCCAGCTTCTCGGCCGAGTTCATGCTGCAACCGGGCGATTGCTCGCCGTCGCGCAAGGTGGTGTCGAAGATCGTGATCGTGTCAGGCTGAGTGGCGGACATTTTGGAAACTCCTGTCGAACTAACCCGAAGCGTCAGCGAGGGTCTGCCTCGCCGTTCCTCGCTGGCGCGTCGGGCTAGTTTGCCGCGCCAGCGAAGTTCCAAAAATCAAAACAAAAAAACCCTGAGCCTCCAGCGGAGGCTCAGGGTGTATTCGCACGGTCGGACAGCGACAACGACACCAAGGCCCCGCGTCAACGCAGGAGAAGGCTCAGGGCAAGGAGTCGCAGATCGGATCGCATGATGATTCCTGTTGGAAAGTGGACGCCAATCTATCCACCGAGTTTCGGCAAGGTCAAGCCGTTGCCGTGAAAACTTTGAGGCTGAGCGATGCAAGCGTCATGTTCGAGACGCGCTGGCTTACTGATCGTCTTGGGCCAATGCCGCTCGGCGTTGCTCAGACTCCAGCTTGTACGCTGCGAGTGCCTTCTTCTGATTCTCTAGCTTGAACTCCGCGCCGGCCGGGACGTAACGGGGGTCATTGCTGAGGCAACGTTGCGCGGAGTGAGTCTGTTTGCGAAACCCTGACTGGCAGCCAAGAGCCATCAAGATCGGCAGGCATAACAACGCGGTGGTCACTCTCCGTGAGCGTTCCGTTCGCCACATGGTTGGACCTCTCTGAGATCAACGGGCCTGAGGTTCGCAACGATTACTGTGCGTCGTCATCCAAGCCGGCTCGCAACTTCTCACGTTCGAGCTTGTACTCCTCCATCGCCTGGACCTGATTCGAGAGCTTGAACTCCGGGCCGGCGGGGAAGTACTGGACGTCGTCCGACAAGTAAGTCGGTGACGGAAGCGTTTGCCCGCCGACGGTGGTCTGACAGCCAACCGCTGAGAACATCAACGGGCACATCAGAGTGACTACCAAACTCAGAGCGATTCGATTCCGTGGCATGGCCGGACCTCTTACCAATGGGTTCATCCGAAAATCCCACTGGGGTTATCGACCATCACAATCGGAAACTTCGGAAAAGTTTGCCAAGATTCTCAAATCGGTTTGGGCTGGCGAGCAAAAACCTCCATCTTGACCCTGTTTCGGAAATCTGGGACAAGCCCGCCCCCTCCGATTGGTCTTGGATGACCGGTCACTCTCCTCTCGTGTTCCTATCTCTGCCACGGATGGCAATATGCGTGGTTACCAAAGCATTTCACGTCGCCGCGGATCGTATGTCGTGCGGTTGGCGTTGTGTCTGGGCTGGCTCGGCTTTGCTGGCTGCGCGAATGTCGTTGAGACACGCACCATCGCCCAATTCACGAAGGCGATGGAAAGCGGTAATCTCGAACAACTCAAGCAGGCCACCTCGACGGACTTCGAGGCGCGGGCCTTGAGGCAAGACGCCGCGCTGGATGATCTCAAGCTGCTGCGGTTGCCGACCGGCGATTTGGAAATCGACAAGGTCGAGGAGATCTCGCCGACCGTGAAGCGCGTCACAGTGTTGGTCGGAACCTCGAAACAAAAGTTGAAGTATCAATTGAAGCTGGACCCGCAAAGCAAGAAGTGGGTCGTGGATGACATCTATCTCAAGCAGAAGCGAGACGGCGTGACCGCAACGAAATCGGTCACCGAGCAAATGGATCTGCTGCTGTCCGTCCGCGAGTTTCTTGCGGCCTGGAAGGAAGGGAACCGCGACAGCGTGTTGCGGACGGCGACTCCGGAATTTGCCGCTGTGCTGCGGCCGTTGCCTCCGGCGTATCTCAACCGGTTAACTCAGCAGGTGGTCGGCAAGCAAAAGACTGGCAACAAGCTGCAACCGCGAGCACAACTCGACGAAAACACGGCTCACGTCCGCCTGCCGATCGCGGTCGGCGAGTTGTGGCTGACGGCAAAACGGATCGAGGGGCAATGGCTAGTCGATGAAGTAGAGGTCAACTCACGAGAAGAGTCCGAGGCCGTTCCTTCGACACGGCAACTGGCTCAGGTCACCCATGCGGCGACGGCATTTCTGGCCGCGTATCACGACGGAAACAAGACCGAACTGCAAACGATTTGCACTCCGAATTTCTTCAGCGGCAGTCTGGCTCCCGCAAATCTGTCGCAGGTTCCGCTTCCTAGCGGTGACGTCCCGCCGGATAGCGTGCAGATTCATGTCGCCGCGCAAAGTGGCTCGAACAGCGATCCGCAGATGCAGCAACTTCAGGGAAAGCATTCGGACTTTGTGATCGAAAACGCGAACGAAGTCATCAAGCTCAGTTTGGTTCGCGAAGAGGGGGACGACTCCAATCACTCGGCGAAGTATCTCATCGAAGACGTGACGCTGTACGAACTCGACAGCCGGCAAGAGAAACGGCTCTCAGCGCTATTCACGGCTCAAGCGTTGGTGCAGATCTATGCGGAGGCTCTGGCTTCGCGCGATCTGGAAGTTCTGTTTCACAATGCCTCGCCCGATTTTCAGCGCCGAGTCTGGAAGCGGACCCATGCCGGGACGTTACAGAACATGCCGCTGAATGAGATTGAAGACGTGGCTCCCAAGATTCGATCGACCGTCTTCGCCGGATCGTTGACCGAGGTCACGGTCACACAAGGCTCGCGAGCGCTGACTTATGTGCTGCAAGATCGCCAGGGAACGTTGCTGGTCGATGACGTGCTGATGCCGACGCTGGGCCGCCCCAGTTCGCTGAAGGCCACGATGGAACTGATGCTGCCGGTGCTCGACTTCGCCAGCGGCCTGCGACTGGAGCAACTCGACACGCTGCAACGCCAGTCGTCACGAGATTTCAATCGGCTCGTCTGGCAACAAACTTCCAAGCTTCCCAACCTGAGCCAAGACGTCGTCCAGCATCTGCATACGCCATTGGTCGCCATCGAACAGACGGAAGACCGCGCGACATTGGTGCTGGGCGACGATAAGTTCGGCGCTCAGGTGACGCTCGTGCGTGAGTCCGGGCAATTCGTTGTTGACGACGTGCTGCTGATTTCCGGCACGATGCCCCGCGACCATGTCGAGCTGAAGCGAATGTTCCGCACGCACATTGCCACGTTCGGCGTCGGCAAATCAGGGCGAAGCGAAATCAAACCGGCGAGCGGTGTCCGTTAGCCGCGCAACAGGATCTCGGAAAGTCTGAAAGATCAAAACGATGGATGATTCCCCGCCACCGTTGACCACCAAGTCCCGATTGCGACTGCGGCTGACCCTATGTCTGGTCAGTCTCGGGTTCGTTGCGAATTCCTTTGGAGCGGCAGAACAAGAGGCGGTGCGGCTGATCTACAAGTTCCAGCCGAACGAGTCGCTGCACCTCGAATACAAGCAAGACATGACGATGGACATTCGCCATGCCGAACTCAAACGGAGGATGCGCAGCCAGACGATTGCGGAGAAACACCTGCGTGTGATCTCTATGGACGCCGACGGCAACGCTCTGGTTGAACCTGTCATCGACCGCACGCGCATGACCAGCCGGCAAGACGAAGACACGGAATCAAAATTTGACTCGGCCGAAGGAGCGGACAACTGCCCCGCCGAATACCGGCCGTTGCTGGCCACGGTCGGCAAACCGCTGGTCCGGATCAAATTCGCTCCGAACGGAAAGCTGCTGCAAGCCAGCGGCGTGAATGGAGGAGCGGCGGCCGCTAAAGACATCGAGAACGATCCCACGTTGAACTTCTTGATCGTCTTTCCCGAGCAGCCGGTCAAAGCTGGCGAGTCTTGGAAGGACGAGTTTGAAACCACCGTCCAGCTCGACCGATCGCTCAAGCAAGGAGTCAAACTTCGCCGCGAGTATCGGCTGCTCAAACTGGATGGATCGCGGGCGGAGATTGAACTCAAGACCGTCTGCCTGACGCCGCTCCGAGACCCAAAGCTCGAAATGCAAATCACCAGCCGACTGCTCAACGGCAACATCGTCTTCGACCACCAGCTTGGCCAGATTGTCTCGCGCGAGATGCGTGTCGAAAGCCAGGTCATCAACGGCATCGGACCAAATACGATGGTCAGCACCGTGATGACTCAGTCTGAACGATCGGTTCCCAACCCGAAGCTCGCCAAACGCGACAAATAGGCCTCCCTTTAGGAATCTCCTCCGCATGATCAAGCGGTACGACATTTCTCGGCAGTCGGAAAGCCTGTTGGCCGCTGCGCGCAAAGTCGCGGAAGACAACGAGGCCGCTGCGATCGTGATGCTGGCCGAGGTGCCGTACGACTTTTCCGAGATTCGTGACTCGCTCAAAAAAGTCCGGCTGATCGTCACTTCCGACAAGGCCGACGTGCAGCAAGCGGCGAAAGACGATGGGATCGCCGTCGTCGCGTTGCAGGACGAACCGCAAACGCGGCAGTACCAAGTCAGCCAGGCGTTGCTGGAAGCAATCAGCGACGAACTGCTCGGCAGCGGCGATGCGGTGGTGGCCGTCTATGCCGGGTTCGAGAAAGAGACGCTCGACACACTGACCTTCATTCGGCTGGGCGAACACCTCACCTCACTGACCTCACGCGATTTGCAGAAGCTGGAAACGCAGGTGCCGCTGGAAACGCTGCGGCAAGTCACTGACATCGCGATCGAGATCGGGCGTGAAGGCCGCGAAGGGAAACCGGTCGGAGCGTTGTTCGTCGTCGGCCAGCATCGCAAGGTGCTGGAACTATCGCACGAACAAGTCCACGATCCGTTCCGTGGCTATGCTCGCAAAGAGCGGCTGATTCGTTCGCCGCGCGTGCGTGAGAGCGTGAAAGAACTCGCGCAAATCGACGGCGCGTTCGTGATCTCGGCGGATGGCGTCGTTATCTCGGCCGGGCGCATTCTCGATGTGCCGGCCAGTGACGTGACGCTGTCGAAAGGACTGGGTGCTCGACACTGGGCCGCAGCAGCGATCTCAAAAGTCACCAAAGCGATCGCGATCGCGGTCTCGCAATCGACCGGCACCGTTCGGCTCTTCCAAAATGGCCGAGTCACGCTGCGCATCGAACCGATGGACCGCACCGCCATGCGGTGGCACGACGTTACCACCGAACCGCCGCCGATGACCGATTGATCTGCGGAGTCGCCACGACGCTGCACTCGAACTGAGCCAGCCAGTATCCTCCGGTCTTGCTGAAGCCGCCCGTCAATGTTTCAGCACCGAACGTGTGTGACTCGATAGCCCAGGCCAACGGCCTGGGGTTGCGCGGCCAAGCCATTTTCCAGCCCCAACGGGGAGAGGCTCCGGTTAGCGAATTCGAGTCATGCCCCGTTGGGCAACGCCGTGAAGAATTTTTAAGCGGCGATGTTTTCATTCGTGAAGTTGGTGAGTTGCTTCTTTTCTTGCGGAGAGAGCTGGCTGAGTTTGGGATCTCCGAGAGGTTTTTTATCAGGGTTGGGGGGATGG
>SXKJ01000257.1 GCA_005778115.1 Planctomyces sp.
AGCGTCGCGAGAACTTGCGGCGGCTCCAGCAGACTGCTGGAGATGATTTCGTCTTGTAGCGTTGGCTCGGCAGTGATGAGGTTGAGGACGTGGCGTTCAATCTCGTTGAGTGACAGTTCGCGCAAGCTGTGAACGGTTTCGGAGCCGTCGCTGGTGGCCGAGATTGGTTTCGTCAGTGGGCCGATCGCGGCCAGGATGTCATCGACGTGGCGAACCAGCGTGACGCCGTCACGAATCAGATCGTGACAGCCCTCGCTGGCAAGACTGTCAATGCGGCCGGGAACGGCGAGCACCTCGCGACCTTGTTCCATTGCGTGCCGAGCGGTGTGTAACGCTCCGCTGCTGCGGCCGGCTTCGATCACGACGACGGCGACCGACAAGCCGCTGATGATTCGATTGCGTTGTGGAAAGTGTCCCGCGTGTGGCGTTTGATGCAGCTTGAACTCAGTGAGCAACGCTCCGTGCGCAGCAACTTGTGCGGCGAGGTCACGATGCTCTGGCGGATAGATTTCGGCGAGTCCGGTTCCCATCACGGCGATCGTGCGTCCGCCGCCCGCGATGGCTCCTTGATGCGCGGCCGCGTCGATCCCGCGAGCGAGTCCGCTGATGATCGTGACTCCCGCGCGTGCCAGTATCGTCGCGAATTTCTCGGCTTGTTGCCGGCCATAGACCGTACAACGTCGCGAACCGACGATCGCGACTGCGAGTTCATCCTGCCGCAGAATGTCTCCTTGGCAATACAGCAGCAGCGGCGGATCGCTGATGCGTTCAATGCCCTTCGGATAGTCGGCCGAGCCACGTCGCAGCAGTTTGACTCCCTGCTTGCGGGCTTCCTCAAGTTCGACTTCCGCATCGCGGCCGAGCCTCGACGCGGCAATCGACATGGCGATCTTCGGCCCGATGCCGCTGACCTCTTCCAGTTGAGCGATGCTCGCAGCGAGCACTCCCTCGGCGGAACCGAAATGGTCGAGCAGCAATTGAGAATGCCTCGGCCCGATTCCGTTGACCAGGTGCAGCCGCAGCAGGCTCAGCAACTCCGCGTCATCCGCAGCGGGCAAGGTAACAGTCGATGGGTCAGAAAAGCTCATGCCGAGCATTTGATAGAAGTGCGGTTGCAGAGTTCAACCGTACCGCGATTGCCTGGCAGCCTACATCCCGCACGCCGTGCTTCCTAGAATCCTTCGCCATGAGTACCAACCAGAAAAAACAGCTTCGGGCCGGCATGGTCGGCATGGGCATGATCTTCGATGAGACGTACCGCCCGTTCTTTGAACGAGCACACGTCGCCGGTATCTATGACCGGAAATTCGGCGACGTCGATGTGCCGCTGACAGCGGTCGCATCGCGAACTGGTAGCCGCGCGGAGAAGTATCGCGCCGAGGCCGGCAATTCGATTGGCCCGTTTCAGAACTTTTCCGGCGGCGACTCCGTCACGAAAATGCTGGCGGCCGGAGTGGACTTTGCCTGCGTCGCGACACCGGACAATCGGCACTTTGAAGGGGCAAAGCAGATCCTCGAAGCCGGAGTACACTTGCTGATCGAGAAGCCGTCTGTCCTGACTCTGCAAGAACTCGATGAGCTAGTTGCGATCGCGAAACGCAAGAACGTGCTGGCGAAAGTGGTCTATCACAAGTTGCTCGATCCGGACCACAAGCGACTGCGAACGCTGGTTATCGACAACGTGCTACAGCACATCAACAACGGCTACTGCTCGCTGCTGGAGCCGAAGTCGATTTCCGGTGGCCAATTCGCCGAATGGATTCAAGGTCGCAATCCCGGCACCTATGTCGCCGTGCATTACATCAAGCTGATCGACTTCAGCTTCGGCGGCCAATTGAAAACGATCACCGCCACTGGCCAGCGCGGGATTGTCGGACCGAAAGACGGCTCGACGTGGGACAGCAACCAGCTGCGGATGGTCTACGAATACGCCGACGGCCGCGAGGCGGCGTTCGATATCCACACCTCGTGGGTCACTCCCGACAACTTCCCCGGCTATGTCGAGCAAGAAGTTCAATTCCGCTTCGACAACGGCGTCTGGAATGGTCACTCGCGCAAACGCGGCATCGAACTCACCGTCGAGGGCAAGACGCCGATCGAGCTGAAGACGACGATCAACACGCACTATAACGGCAAGTGCCTGGAACCCTGGGGCGAGCGTGCTCAGCGCGGCTATGGCATCGAAGTCATCGAACGCTTCGTACGTGAGTTGGCCTACGTCGAATTCGCCGGTGATGCGTCGGGCCGAGCGGCGCGATTAGCGGAGGTTCAAAAGCTCTCGTACAACGACCTCGCTTCCGACCGTCAAACCGTTGCGGCAGTGCAAGCTCTCGAAGCGATCCTTGCCCATGCGGCGAACGGCGAACCGGACTGCGTTGTGCGAGTCAATGACCCGAAAGGCGGCCTCGTGCTGTACCGCCCCGGCAGCAATGCCTCCGAAGTCCTTTATGCTCCGCATGTTTGAGCTGCTCGGAGAATCGTCATGAGCGAAGACTTGATTGACGGCATCAAGGGGTTAGTGGTCGGAGCGATTCTTGGCGGACTTGCGGGCTTGGGAGTCTGCTTTTGGCTTTTGGCGGAAACGCCGTTCTTTCCGGGAGACACGATAGTTGCCGGCGCCCTGATTTGCGGCTACCGCTGGGGCGATGACTTTTTTGATTGGCTCAATGACTACTGGCACCATTTCATCTGAAAGAACTTGACGTTGTCCTCTTCCGATTTGCTCTTAGCCATTGAGTCTTCCTGCGATGAAACCGGCGCAGCGGTGATTCGGCGAGACCTCTCCGTCTTGTCGAATATCGTCGCCAGCCAGAATGAATTGCACGAGCGGTTCGGCGGCGTCGTCCCTGAGATCGCCTCGCGAGCACACGTTCGCTGCATCCTGCCAGTGATTGACGAAGCGTTGCGTAAGGCAAATGTGAATCTCGGCGAACTGTCCGCGATCGCGGTGGTGACTCAGCCGGGATTGGTCGGTTCGTTGCTGGTCGGGCTGACCGCCGCGAAGGCGCTCGCACTGGCGACAGGCTTGCCGTTGTTGGCCGTCAATCACATCGAGGCGCATCTCTACGCCTGCCGGATGCAGGCAGGGCGAGACATCTTTCCGGCGATCGGCCTGGTCGTCAGCGGCGGGCACACCAACTTGTACGACTGCCACGGCCCGACCGACGTCGAGTGGCTCGGTGCGACGATCGACGACGCGGCGGGAGAAGCGTTCGACAAGGTCGCGCAGATTCTGGGGCTGCCCTATCCCGGTGGCCCGGCGATTGAGCAGGCGGCACGCAATGGCGACCCGAAGGCGTTCGCATTCCCTCGCGTATTCCTCAAAGAACCGCGGCTCGAATTCAGTTTCAGCGGTTTGAAGACAGCGGTGCTCTACAAGGCGAACGGCATCCCCGGCTCGCGCGAGCCGGTTCCTGAACTGACTCCGCAACGAGTGGCCGATCTCGCGGCGAGCTTCCAGGCGGCGGCGCTCGACGTGCTCGTCGGCAAGTGTCGCCAAGCGCTGCGACAGCGAGGCCGCTCACGTCTGCTGGTTGGTGGCGGCGTGGCCGCAAACAGCGCGTTTCGCTCGCGGCTGGAAGAGATGTGTCGCCGTGACCGCGCGGAACTTTTTGTTGCCCCACGCGAGATGTGTACCGACAACGCCGCAATGGGAGCCATCGCGTGGGAATTGCTGGAACGGGGACAGACCGCGTCGCTCGATCTGGATGTCACTCCTGGATTGGTTCGCAAGGCATCGGCCAAGAAAACGACGTAGGATGGCCGCCCTCGGCCGTCCTGCTTGCGTCGAAATGCGGACGGCCGAGGGCGGCCGTCCTACATTCTAAAATTCCGCAATAGGTTTCCCATCGGCCAGGGTACTTGTCGGCAGAGAGGCGGCGATGAGTGATCCGCACGAAACACGAGCCAGCCTGCTGGTCCGCATTCGCGATCAGCGAGACGGAGCGGCGTGGTCGCAGTTTGTGGAGATTTACTCGCCGCTGATCTATGGATTTGGACGCAAGCACGGTCTGCAAGACGCCGATGCCGTGGACCTCACGCAAGAGGTGCTGCGGATCGTCGCTCGCACGGCCGAGCGGTTTGAGTACGACGCGAAGCTCGGTTCGTTTCGCGGCTGGTTGTTCACGATCGTTAGAAACGAACTGCGAACGTGGCTCAGCCGGCAACGGCGAGTTGTCGTTGGAACCGGAGACTCCGGTGAACAGCGGCGGCTGACGGAAGTGGCCGACGAGGCGACCGAGTCGGCTTTGTGGGATCAAGACCACGAACGCCGGCTGTTCGCGTGGGCTGCCGAGCAAGTTCGGAAAGAAGTTCAGACTGCGACGTGGCAAGCCTTCTGGCGAACTGCCGTCGAAGGTCACTCCGGCAAGGAGGTCGCTGCGGATTTGGAGATGTCGGTTGCGGCGGTGTATCTCGCCAAGACCCGAGTGATGGCTCGGCTAAAAGAATTGGTGAATGAACTCGATTGATTTGAGATAACAGCCGTCAGCTCACAGCTTTCAGCCAACGAACATTGCTCGGCTGATGGCTGTCGGCTGAAAGCTGACGGCTGACGGCTGTTATCCCAATCCTGCATTGATGAAGTTGGAGACGATGTCCGATTGCCCAACCACTAACCGATTGCGATCGTTGCTCGATGGCGCGCTTCCAGAAACGGAGCAGTCCGAATTGCAGCAGCACATCGACTCGTGCGAGCGGTGTCAGCAGACTCTCGAAGGTCTGGTGGCGGGCAAGGAGTCGTGGGACGGACTCGCGCGGCGGCTGGGTGACGGAGAGACGCCGGTCACGCCGGCGCTCCATGAGGCAATCAATGCTGCGAAGGATCTCGAAGCAACGATTCCGAGTGTCAAACTTCCACCCGGCTTGCTGCAACCTTCTGAGCAACCGGATTCGTTGGGGCGGTTGGCTCACTACGAAATTCTGCAAGAGGTCGGCAGCGGTGGCATGGGGATCGTGCTCAAGGCGTTTGACACGTCGCTGCGTCGAATAGTTGCGATCAAGGTCATGGCTCCGCATTTGGCGGCGAACTCGG
Organism: Planctomyces sp.; assembly: GCA_005778115.1. Lineage (GTDB taxonomy): Bacteria > Planctomycetota > Planctomycetia > Planctomycetales > Planctomycetaceae > SXKJ01. The sequence goes on from SXKJ01000257.1 coordinate 5,033, forward strand.
CGGCGCGGCGGCGGTTTGTGCGAGAGGCTCAGGCGGCGGCCGCGGTGGCTCACGAACATGTCGTGGCGATTCACGCGGTCGCGGATCAGCACGAGTCACCGTATCTGGCGATGCAGTTCATTGAGGGGAAGACGTTGCAAGAGCGGCTCGACAAAGTCGGGCCGTTGTCGGTGCGCGAGGTGTTGCGGATCGGGATGCAGACAGCGGCGGCACACGCTCAAGGGCTTGTGCATCGGGATATCAAGCCGGCGAACATCCTGCTGGAGAACGGCGTCGAGCGGGTGAAGTTGACCGACTTCGGGCTCGCTCGTGCGGTGGATGATGCCAGCGTGACGCAGAGCGGAGTCATCGCGGGCACGCCGCTGTTCATGTCGCCGGAGCAAGCACGCGGCGAGGCAGTCGATCATCGCAGTGATCTATTCAGTCTGGGCAGCGTGATGTACGCGATGTGCGTCGGTCACGCTCCGTTCCGAGCCAGCACGACGATGGGGGTCATCAAGCGCGTTTGCGACGACTTGCCCCGGCCGATCCGCGAAGTGAATCCCGACGTCCCCGATTGGTTGACTGAGATCATCGCCAAGTTGTTGGCCAAGGCCCCGGCCGACCGTTTTCAGACGTCGGCGGAGGTCGCGGATTTGCTCGGACGATTCTTGGCTCATTTGCAACAACCGTTCGTCGTGCCGCGTCCAGAGGGAGTTCCGACTGCCGTTGGCCTCTCGCCGACCACGACTACTGACACTGACGACGAGCCCGCTTCGGAAACCCGATCGTCAATGTTCAGTGCGGGCGTGATCGCGTTTTTTGTGGGCATGGTTCCGCTGTTCGCGGCCGGACAGGTCTCGGCATATCCCGAACTCGCCCCGCCGGGAATCAGCCCTCGCGCGTTCGCGGCGCTCGTCGCCTGCTGGTGCTTCATTCCCGCGATTCAATGGTGGCGTGAGTCACGCAGGCCGAAGCCGTGGGACGCGAGTCTAAGTTCTGGAGGTGTCCCTCAATCGGCAACAGGAACTCAACTCGCGGCGGCGAGTCCGCGGCAAGTTCCCTTTCTCTTCTCGCTGTGGTCGGCGTTTTGGCTGGCGGCGTTTCTGTTTCTGCCGATCGCGGGACTGAGTTTGTCGGGTGCGTTCAGCCCACACGACACGCGAGTCACGTTGGCGGCCGCGATATTCGTGTGGCTGGCACTTATCGCCGTCGGTGGATTCCTCAACGGCATTCGCCGGAGAGCCGCAGCGGCTGGCATTCCGCTGGCAGATCTGGCTCCCGGCTGGCGGATTCGCTGCACGAAATGCGACAGAAGCAAACCGCTCGGTGAAGTCGGCGGCATCCGCTTGGGGGCCAAGTCGCGAGGCAAGTGGACTCTGGCGTGGTGCTCACAGTGCCGCGGCCTGCGCTGGGCGGCGATTGAACGCGGCGAATCCAACGACGTGCCAGCGTCGTCAAAACCAGAGGCGGCGACTCCGCATGAGCCTTTGTCACATCGACGAATTCCAGGTGCCTTCGCGATGGGACTTGTCGGCGGCTTGCTGACGATCGGTTGGATCGTTCAGCGGACATCGCATCCGATTCCGGGAATGATCGGCGACTGGCTTGAGCATCTGTGCGAAGCGGGGTTGTTCCTGCTGGCGTTGCTCTTGTTGCTCACGGGAGTCTTCGTCGGCGGGAATCACGGACTCCGTACGTCGCCGCGTCGCGTCCGTTCCATGATTCAAGGACTCGGCTTTGCTGCGGTTTGTCTCGTCTTGTTTCTGTTCCTCACCGACAACCTCGCCAGCCGCTGGAAGGGTTGGCTGAGTGAGTGCAGCATCACCTTTCGGTCGAGCCGCCCAGAAGACCGCGATCTGTACTTTCTCATTCAGGCTGATCGTTCGGAGGGGGACTTTCAATTTCACGCGATCGGGGGCGAACCTGTCGGCGGAACCGTCTCGCGGTTGAGTCCCGGCGATGTCTACTTGATGGTGAAGCGTGCCAACCGCGTCGTGCATTCTGAATTACTGAGGCTCTATCCCGGACAGCACTTCGCCTATCAAGCGTTTCCCAGCCTGCTCGACTTCGAGAAGCTGCAAGAGAGGTGGAGGATCGTCCAAGGGACAGGAGCCGTCGCGATCTCTTCCGACACGGGGGGCGGTAACGAGCCGTGGCTCGAATTTGACGAAGAGCGATTACGCGTCGGCGGAGCGGCACAGTCCCTCGCACTCTTTCGGAATGAGTTGAAGTTCGCGATCTCGCCGACATCACCACTCAGGAACTTCGATCTGCTGGGTTACGCGAAAGGGGTTTACAAGCTGGACGGCGATCGGCTGACGATCTGGCTTGCCGAACCGGGCCAGCCACGGCCTCGGACCAACCCGGCCGATGGCGTGACGACGATCGAGTGCCAGCGAATGAAACAGTAAAGCCACCCCTGCGGTCGCAAGTCCGCCAAAAGCCAGCTTTGCACGCGAGGTCACTCCCGCTACTTTCCAACCGACTTGCCCTGAGTGAGTCCTGGTTTCGTAGCGAAGGAGCGACGCGATGCGCAAACGACTGCTGACACTTGGCGAACCGGCCCCGTGGTTCGCGGCCCCGACCACAGCCAATCCCAACTTTCATTTCGACACAGTCGCTGGCCGTTACGTCGTGCTGTCGTTCTTTGAATCGGCCGCCCTACCCGATAGCCGACGGATTCTCGATGACCTGTGGCAAGCTCGCGCACGATTCAGCGACGATGAAGTCACGTTCTTCGGGGTCAGCAATGATCCGCTCGATCAGCAACAGGCTCGCGTGCAGGAGCAGATTCCCGGCCTGCGGTTCTTCTGGGACTTCGGTCGACAAGTGGCGGCAGAATACGGAGCTGTGCAGCTCGATCCGAACACCGGCTTGCAGAGGTTCGTCGCTCACACGCTGGTGCTCGACACGCGCTTGCGAGTGTTGGTGGCGATCCCTTTTGCCGATCCAGCCACGCACGTCACTCGATTGTTGCAGTTGATCGATTCGCTACCGCCGCTCGGCCAGCCGCATGTGGCCGAGGTTCAAGCCCCCGTGATGATCGTCCCGCGCATCTTCGAGCCGGACTTCTGCCGCAAGCTCATCGCGATGTACGAGCAACATGGCGGCACGGAATCCGGATTCATGCGTGAGAAAGACGGCAAGACCGTCGGCATGTACGACTACGGCCACAAGCGCCGGCAGGATTTCGAGATCCCCGACGAGGAGATCCGCAAGGCGTGCATGATCCGCATTCACGACCGGCTGGTCCCGGAGATCGAAAAGGCGTACCAGTTCAAAGCCACGCGCATGGAGCGGTACATCGTCGCCTGCTACGACGGCACGCAAGGCGCTCACTTTCGAGCACACCGCGACAACACGACGAAAGGGACCGCGCATCGCAAGTTCGCCGTCTCGTTGGTGCTCAATACCGGCGAGTTCGACGGCGGCTTCGTCTGGTTCCCTGAATTCGGCCGCCAATTGTTCGCACCACCGGCCGGTGGAGCGGTCGTCTTCTCGTGCTCGCTGTTGCACGAGGCGACACCAGTGACGAGCGGCAAACGCTACGTCTTCCTGCCGTTCCTCTACGACGATGCCGCCGCCAGCCTACGCAACGAGAACCTGCGCTTCGTCGCCGGCGACGCCAACACGCCGCAACAAGCCCAACAAGCGGCCGGCTAACTAACGCGAAGAGGCTGTGATTTTTTAGAAGCCGAACTTCAAGAAAGTTTTTTGGGCGCTATAAGTTCTGACATGAATGAATCCAACTCACAAAATGAAGTGTCGGCCGCTCAAGCTCGGATCAAGCGGCCTCATCGGGATCAGA
>SXKJ01000258.1 GCA_005778115.1 Planctomyces sp.
CTTCTGCCTTCGATCCATGAGCCAGATTCCTTTCTGACTGAAGCGTTTTCAGTTGGTCCTGTTAGGAATCTGGCTTTTCTTTTCTCTCCTTCGTTTCTGAAACCCCACTTTCTTCGACGCCAAATCGTTCACGGCGTTGCGCGAAGGGGCTGATTTGAATGCCTCCGATCACGGGCCGTCGCCGAGCTTGATGTTGTGCCGGCGTGGCCCCCGCTTGCGCGGACGTCGTGGCACGCCGCTTTGCCAAGGCTTGCTGAATCGGCAAGTGCTCGACATCAATCTCCACCCCTTGAAACGCTCCCTGTGTGAGCTTGGGAGTCCGCGATCCCAAATCCTGCTTATCGAACACATAGACTTTGAGTACGAACTCTTTCTCGAGGATTTTGCCACCCTTTACCCGGATGCCCACGCCGGTTGCATGAACGTTGCTCAAGGGTGTGGTGAAAGCCGTCAAAGCACCGCGTGCAGCAAAGGCTCCCGCCATTGCCGCAGCCGTCGCGCCGGCCCCTTCGTCCTGCTGCGCTCCCATCAGAGCCACGCGATAGTCGTCCAATGCCGCAAACGCGTCTGAGAAACTCGCCATGGTGCAACCTCCGAGTTTTGGAAATATGTTTTGCCAAGCACAAACACTGTGAACTTGACCTCATAGTGAATGAGTGTTGCAACGTGAGCCTGGAATTTCAGCAATTCGTGATTCGAGGTGTTTGTCGTTCAGGAATCTGACTTTTGAGCGTCGCGTTCGATGGCGTGGTCGGTATCCTTCTTTTGTGCGTTGGTCGAATTCGAGGCATCAGGAATGCCGAAGTATGTGCGGTCGATTTACCCTGAGAACGGCGGCTCGGCAGATCGCCGAGTTCTTCGAATTGATGTTCGACCTGGTCGAATGGGACACCCCGCGCTTCAATATTGCGCCGACTCAATCCGTGTTGGCGGTGCGACGAACAACGACGGGACGTGAACCGGTCCTGCTGCGCTGGGGGCTGGTTGCAAGCTGGTCCAAGGATACGTCGATGGCCGCCAAGTGCATCAACGCTCGTGGCGAGGATTTGGCGAACAATCGAGTGTTCCGCACGCCGTTTCGCCGGAGTCGTTGCTTGATCGTGGCGGACGGCTTCTATGAATGGGATCGAGCCAACCCGAAGAAGAAAGTGCCGATTCGTTTTTCTCTGGCGGATGACAACCTGTTCGCGTTTGCCGGTTTGATGGATCGCTGGTGCGCGCCAACGGGAGAGGTGGTCGAATCGTGTTCCGTCATTACGACCGAACCGAACGCGCTCGTGCAGTCGATCCACAATCGCATGCCGGTCATCCTGCATCCGAACGATTACGACCGCTGGCTCGATCCGCTGAATCAAGAAGTCGCGGCATTGCAGCCGCTGTTGGTTCCGTTTCCCGCCGAGGCCATGCGCGCGGAACGTGTCAGTGACGCGATCAACAACGCGAAAAACGACGTCGATCCGCAATTGGCCGTCGCGGTTGTGCCACCACGATTGAGAGTCCGAAGTTTGTTCGACGAGGATGACTCATCCGACTGAGCACGGTTTGTTTTCCGGCTCCCTCTCCCCCGCATCGGGGGAGAGGGGACAAGACAGTCGAACGTGCGCAGTAGTCCTAAATGACTTGGCTCAACGAAAATCGCGGGACTTGGTTTCGATCTGGATCAGTTCGTGAGACAAGTCCTCCAGGCGGTTCACGAGAACGTGAATGTTGGCCTCGTGTCGCTGCAAGATTCCATGAGCCAGCAGCACGGTGGCCGAGCGTGCGGCTTGATGATGCCGCTCCCACACGTCCGGGCGAACGATCAGGTTGATCGTGCCGCTTTCATCTTCCAAGGTGACGAACGTGATGCCGCGCGCGGTGCTCGGCCGCTGACGCAGCAACACCAATCCGGCGACTCGCAAGAAGCGACCGTTGCCGGTGGAGACCAATCGCCACGCCGGGGTGATGCGGCGCGTGTCGAGTTGCGGACGAAGAAACTTCAGCGGGTGTGCTCGCAGCGAGAGTCCCGTCGTGCGGTAGTCGGCGGCGACTTCCCCAAACGCTCCCAGCTTTGGAAGTGAAACGGCTGGCTCGTCAGCGACCGGTTGCGCGTTGAGCAGCGGACTCGGAGTGTGATCGGGAAGCGATTGCCACAACGCCGAGCGGCGATTCAATCTCAGCGAGGCAAATGCATCCGCTTTGGAAAGACGTGTCAGCACGCTGTTGCTCAAACCGGTGCGCTGCGCGAATTCGTCCAACGAATCAAACGGTCGCACGCGACGTTGCTCGACGATCCGCTCGGCGTGCGCGGCGGAGAAGCCGCTCAACATGCGAAAGCCGAGACGAAGTGAGGGGCGAGGGATGAGGGGCGAGGGGCAAGAATCATCCAAATTTGGACCGGTTGTATTTGTAACCTGCCTTCCTCGCCCCTCGCCCCTCGCCACTAACCCCTCCTCTCGCCCCTCCAAAACACAATCCCACTCGCTGAAGTTCACATCGACCGGCAGCACAGTGACGCCATGCTTCCGAGCGTCTCCCACAAGCTGGGCCGGCGCGTAGAAGCCCATCGGTTGGCTATTGAGCAGCGCGGCGGTGAACGCGGCGGGGTGGTGATACTTCAGCCAAGCGGAGACATAGACCAACAGCGCGAAGCTGGCGGCGTGGCTTTCGGGGAATCCGTATTCGCCGAATCCGCGAAGCTGGCGGAAGACACGGTCAGCGAACTCAGCGGAGTAGCCGTTGGCGGTCATGCCATTGATCAGCTTCACGCGGAACTGATCGATGACTCCGCGCCGTCGCCAGGCACCCATCGCGCGGCGGAGTTGATCGGCCTCACCGGGCGTGAAGCCGGCGGCGACAATCGCCAGTCGCATGGCTTGCTCTTGGAAGATCGGGACTCCCAAGGTTTTCTCCAACACCGCGCAAATGCGATCATCAGGATACTCGACCGCTTCCTCACCACAGCGGCGACGCAAATACGGGTGAACCATGTCCCCTTGAATTGGGCCGGGACGAACGATCGCGACTTCGATGACTAGGTCGTAAAAACAACGCGGCTTGAGTCGCGGCAGCATCGACATCTGGGCTCGGCTCTCGATTTGAAACACGCCCATCGTGTCCGCTCGCGAGATCATGTCATACACGCGATGGTCATTGGGCGGGATGCTGGCCAGAGTCAGCTTTTCGAGCTGTCCAGTAACCCGACGCGTCGGTTTTGAAGCGGCGCTGTTTTCAGCCCCGAAGGGGGCGGAACTCGAAAGCCCAGGGCGAAGCCCTGGGGTTTGAGCAATTGGGATTTGGATAGCCCTGAAGGGGCGCGACTCATTTTGTTGCGCCCCTTCGGGGCTTATGGGTTTGAAAACTGCCTGTTCCCCAGGGCTGCGCCCTGGGCTTTCGAGTCTCGCCCCCTTCGGGGCTAAGAACTGCGCACCTTCAATGAACGACCGCGAGGGCGAACGCTTCACATCGCTCGAATTGCTGTGCCGGAACGCGCCAGTGTCCGGTTCGGACGCAGTCCCGCCGACCAACCGGACGCTAGCGCGTTCCGGCTGATGATTGCTGCCGATATCGGGGCCTGTGGGGCGTTCGCCCTCGCTGACGCTTCGGGTTAGAGAGATGAGATCAAAGCATTTGCGAATCGCCGTCAACATGCCCAGCGACAGGCAATCGACCTTGAGGATACCCAGCGCGTCGAGGTCGTTCTTGTCCCACTCGATCACGGTGCGACCGGGCATCGTCGCGTTTTCAATCGGCACCAATTCGCACAACGGCCCGTTTGTCAGCACCATGCCGCCGACGTGCTGCGATAAGTGACGCGGGAACTCCAGAATCTCTTCGACCAGTTCAATCAACTGCGTGCCGAGCCGCGATTCCGGCGGGAAGCCGACTTCGCGAAAGCGAGCTTCTAATTTGGATCGGTCATGCAGGTGATCGACTTGCTTGGCCAGCACATCGACTCGGTCCAGCGACAGGCCCAGCGCCTTGCCCACGTCGCGCACCGCCGAGCGAGGGCGATAGCTGATGACCTCCGCCGTCATGGCCGCGCGTTCGCGGCCGTATTTCTCATAGAGGTATTGGATAACTTCCTCACGCCGCTCGTGTTCGAAGTCCACGTCGATGTCGGGAGCTTCATTCCGTTCCTTGCTGATGAACCGCTCGAACAACACGTCGATCCGTTCGGGGTCGACCGAAGTCACGCCCAAGCAAAAGCAAACCACCGAATTCGCCGCTGACCCTCGTCCCTGACACAAGATGTCACGACTCCGCGCGAAGCGGACCAGATCCCACACGGTCAGAAAATACGGGGCGTAGTTCAGCTCGCCGATCAGCATCAATTCGTGCTCGACGAGCCGGCGAATCTTGTCGGGGACACCGCGCGAGTAGCGGTTCTTCGCCCCCTGCCACGTCAGGTTGGTGAGGTGTTGGATTGGCGTCAGTCCCGGCGGGCAGAGTTCCTCCGGATAGTCGTATCTCAATTCATCGAGCGAGAAGTGGCAGCGGTCAGCAATCTCGATCGTGCGAGCGATGACATCCGGGCAGTCCGCAAAGAGCATGACCATTTCCGTCGCCGACTTGAGATGCCGCTCGGCGTTGGGAAACCGCCGCTCGCCAAGTTCCGCGACCGAGCAGCCGTGTCGAATGGCGGTCAGCACGTCTTGCAACCGCTGCCGCTCTTTGACGTGACAATGCACCTCGTTCGCAGCGACAAGCGGCACATTCGCGCGGTGAGCGAGTTGTTGCCACTCGACCAATTGCTGGCGATCATTCGGTCCGCGATGAAGTTCGGCGAGTGCGTAGAGGCGATCGCCGAAGGCATTGCGGTATTGCATTAGTGGGGGAGAGGGGGAGAGAGGGAGAGGGGGAGGGGGGGCAATCTGTGTTGCGATGCTGTCAACATCTCCCCCTCTCCCCCTCTCCCTGTCTCCCCCTCTCAACACCACACCCGCCAACAATCCTTCTTGGTGTTCGATGACATCGGCCAGCGTGAGCCGCGACTCTCCCTTCGGAGCACGCTGCCGACCGCGCGTGATCAGTCGGCAAAGGCGTCCGTAGCCCGCTCGGTTCATCGCCCATAAGACGACGGGTGGCGCATCGACCGGCGTGATCTCTGCGCCGATCAGCAACTTCAACTTCGCTTCCTTGGCGGCGACGTGAGCACGCACGACGCCGGCCAAGCTGTTGCGGTCGGTGATCGCGAGTGCCGTCAGCCCCAACTCGCCCGCTCGTACGACGAGTTCGTCGGGATGCGACGCCCCTTCCAAAAACGAGTAGTTGGTTCGGCAATGCAACTCGGCGTACTGACGTAGAGCAGGCGGCACGCCTGCTTTTGGCGTAAGGCGAACAAACTCAGGCGAGCCGCCTGAGCTACGAATGGGCTGTCGTTTGTGGAGTGGTTGCTCGGGCATGGTTAGTCGAACGCTCCGTGAATGAACCATGCGGCTTGTTCAAAGCTGCGGAACAGCCAGAAGTGTTGTCCCGTTTGTGTCTCGACGCGGAAGTAGTCGCGACAGATCGACTGGTCGCGCCACCAACCGGTTTCGATTCGCTCCGGTCCCCAACTGCGGATAACGCGGTACTCGCGGCGTTCCCAGTGAAAGCGCATCGGTGCGCCCTCCGGGCCGGCGGTCGTGGCCTCGATGCGCTGCGGTGGCGCGAACAGACGCAGCGGGCGAGCCTGCCAACAAATTGGCGAGCGGGGCGGCGTCAGCCCCTCGGTGCTGACTTTGAGCGGAATGGCGCTAGCCACCGGTAATTCGGAATCGACGATTACCGGCGAACTACCGGCGGCTAGCGCCGTGCCGCTCACAAATCGAGTGCCATTGGGCGTCAGCCCCCCGGTGGGCGTGCGGGCCGCAAACAACCGGGGGGCTGACGCCGCCCCGCTCGCCTGAGAGCCGATCGTGTCACACGGCTTATATCGGACCGACAGCTCTGGTTGAGCATCCGGGACCAGTGCTGCATGAGCGACTGCGGTCGCTCCCAAGCGATTGCTCAGCCGGTCGAGCAGTGAGCTGACTTCGCGGTGCGTGTCGGTGTCCGCTTCCAAGCCGAACAAGTCGCGCTGCCGTGTTGCGAGTGATTCGATGCTGGTCGCTTCCAATCGGACGAACGAAATCCCTTCGGGGAGGTCTGCCCGGTCGATTTGCAAGCCGAGTAACTCCAGCAAGTGTTTCGTCGCGTCGCTGGGGCTGACCAAACTCACGAGCATCTCAACCGGCCGCGCCGCGGTCCCTTTCACTTGGCAGAGCAACTGCCGCGCTCCTTCGCGGCGCGGTTTGAGTCGGCCGATCAGTTCGTCGATCAGTTCTCGGCAGATGAATCGCAATGACTCGCGATCGGTGAGCGGTTCGTCCGTGACCCAGGTGACGGCGATCGGTTCGGCGGGACGCTCGGGGATGAGCAACTCCGGCACATTGCCAAACGCTTGATCCAATCGGTGGAGCAACTCGGAACCAAATCGAGACGGCAGGCTCTCTCGCGGCAACGCTCGTAACTGGCCGATGCGGTGCAGGCCCAACTCGCGCAACGTCTCGACGATCTTGATTGGTAATCGCAACGCGGTGACCGGCAATGGCGCGAGTGTCTCTTCGAGACTCTCGTAGCCCAGGCCCTTGTGGCCTGGTTGGTTCGGATTCGTTCGGGAATCGACCGAACCACAAGGGGTCGGGCTACGGTAGTGTGCTGCCGCCCATGCGGCTCCGATGGTTGGCGCGAGCGCCGCTCGGACTTGAAAGCCTCGTTGCTGGAAATCTCTGGTGAGAGCCGCGACCAAGTTTTGCTCGCCGCCAAACAGGTGCTCGCAGCCGGTCACGTCGAGCAACACGCACTCCGGCGACTCTGCCGCTTCAATGCCGAACAGCGGCGAGAAGGAGTTGCAGGTTCGAGCCAGCTCGCGTAGCCCCGCGACATCAGCGGCAGGATCATGCTGTTCGATGTGAGCGGGAACGTCGCGCCCAGCCAGCAACGCTTCCGCTTCGGCCAAGGGCATCCCAGGCGTCAAACAGGCGAGCGGGGCGGCGTCAGCCCCCCGGTCCTTCGTGGAGTTCGCAGAACACCGCGGGGCTGACGCCACCCCGCTCGCCAAGACTTTGTGCTTGGAGGTTGCGTCCGACCATGCCACAACGCGCGGGCCGCGATGGCCGGTGTTCGAGAACAGCACGACCGGCCGATCTTTCAATTCCGGCCGCTCATGCCGCAGGCGTTGCAGAGGCCAGTTCGGCAGCCAAAGACAAACCATTCGGGCCATCGCTGAGTTCCACGATCACAGAGTCCCCGCCGAACCGCTTCCGACCACGCAACAACTCGACTCGCCAGCGCCGCGAGACTGCCGCCACTCCCGCTCGCCGTGCGTCTGGCGGCGGCAGTGGCTGCACCAAAAAACGATACTCGGCAAACGAGGGTTGCCCGCGTGCCTTGGCCGGCCGCAACAGGATGCCCAGCCCGCCACCCGTTTCGGCCGCTAACTGCAATCGTCGGCACGCCTGCGGTGAGAGTTGTTCCACATCACACACCACCGCTCCGACGCCGCGAGTTCGCAACGCTTGCTCCAACGACCACAACGCATCCGGTGGTCGCTCTGGGCGGATGAAGACGGTCTTGCTCAAGTCCACAGCGAAGGGAACAGCGGCCGGCGCGTGAAGCTCGCGCTGACTGTCGATCATCACCAATAAGCTGTCGTGCCAAGCCGCGCGACTGGCCCACAACGCCAAGCACATCGAACCGGTGCCACGTCCTTCCGCCAACCATTCCACCAGACCGCCACGCGGCCAACCCGCTTCGCACAACAGTCGCTCCAGTCCCGGTAAGCCATTGGCGGTGAGATCCGACTTCGTCGCGCAACGCTGACCAGTCCGCTCGATCGTGCGGATGCGTTGAGACAAGTCGGCGATAACATCGCGAGCCACCATCAGTCAGAACCTCCGAATGAGTCCTACGAGCACGCCTCGAATCTCCACCTCCGGGACTCGGATCGGCTTCATCCGTTTGTTCTCCGGCTGGAGCAAGATGTGATCCTTGCGCCGGAAGAACCGCTTGAGCGTCGCTTCGCCATCGACGACGGCGGCGACGATGTCGCCGTCGTTGCACGACTCCTGCAAACGAATCACGGCGATGTCGCCGTCCAGGATATGTGCCTCGACCATCGAGTTCCCTTTGACTCGCAAACCGCGATGCGTGTCCGAGTCATACTCTTCCCCCAGATCGAACAGCTCTTCATCGGCGATTGCTTCCGTCAGCGGCCCAGCGGCGATCTGGCCCCACAGGATCAGGCCTCGTTTCGGTTTCGCCTTGCCGGTCAGTTTCAGGCTCCGCGATTTGCCCGCCTCTCGTTCGATGAGGTTCTGGCTTTCCAGCCGGTCCAAAATCCGTTGCACACTGATCGTGGTTGTGTGTCCGACGTGCTCGGCAATCTCGCGCAACGAGGGCGACGATTGACCGGCCTGATGCCGCTGCTGCAAGAAGCTCAGCACGTCCTCTTCCGCGAGTGGTTGCGCCGTCCGCATGATTGCTCTCCGCAAGACTGGATCGGCAGAGCATACCAATCGGCCTGAGCTTTTTGAATGCAAATGGATTCAATTTGCTTCAGCCGATCTCAAACCCATGGCGCTGCTCGCGGCTGAGCAGTTTGGTGGCGGCTGGTGAGTCGCTGAATTGCTCGGTCTGCGGGTTCCAGGTCAGTTTCGTGCCGACGCGCATGGCGATGTTGCCCAAATGGCAGAGACTGACGGAACGATGCTGGCTGACGACGTCGGAAATCGGCGTCTTGCGGCTGAGCGTGCAGTCGTAGAAGTTGCCCATGTGATTCTTGATCGCGTCGATCTTGCCCATCCGCTCCGGGCGATCGAGGTTGTCGTTCGCGTAGATGCGGAAGTCGCCGCGGTTGAACGGTTGCGATTTCAAATCTTCAACCGGCCGACCGGCGATCGTGCCCCGGTTCACGAAGAGGCGGCCGGCATCTCCTTCAAACATGATGCCGTCGCGGTTGTAGTCGCCGCGTGGGGCGTCGAGCACTTCCAACTCGACGCCGTTCGCGTAGCGGTAGCGGATGTGGTAGTCGAGCGCGACGTTGTAGCCGTTCTCGACCGACGGGTACTTGGCGGTCCCCTCGATCTCCACCGGGCCGGAGTGCTGCAAGCCCGCGCCCCACTGTGCGATGTCGAGATGATGGGCTCCCGTGTCAGTCATCTCGCCGCCGGAGTACTCGTACCACCAGCGAAACGTGTAGTGGCTGCGCTCCGCAAGGTATGGAACGTCGGGGGTCTGTCCCTGCCAGAGATTCCAATTGAAATGTCCCGGCACCGGCGTCGGCTTAAACGGCCCTCCGGTTTTGTTCTTGCCCATGACGACCACCATCCGCTGCAGCTTGCCGATGCGGCCGGACTGCACCATCTCGACCGCCTGACGGAACCGCGCGTCGCTGCGCTGCCAGGTGCCGACTTGGACGACTCGCCCGGTTTCTTGAACGACTTCGCAGATGCGTTGCCCCTCGGCCACGGTCAGCGTGAGCGGTTTCTCGCAGTAGACGTCTTTCTTCGCTCGGCAGGCGCCGATCAGCATCTTCGCGTGCCAATGATCCGGCGTGCCGATCAGCACGACGTCGATGTCCTTCTTCGCCAGCAAGTCGGTGTAGTTTTCAAAGATCGCCGCAGTGCTGCCGAAGCTGGCTCTCGCTTGTTCGCGCACATGCCGATCAACATCGCAGATCGCGACGACATCGCCATAAGGCAACGCCTCGCGCGTGATCACGGAGCCCTGATACCGCAGCCCGATCACGCCGATTCGCCAACGGTCGTTTGGCGATTTGGGAGTCGCCTTCTCGTCGGCGTTCGCGGTCCAGGTGTAGGGTGTGAAGACCGCAGCGGCACCACCTGCTGCGCTGCCGAGAAAGGTTCTTCGATTCCAGAGATAGCTCATGGGCGATTCCCTAAGACGGAGTTGGATAGGCGGAGCCAACAGTTTTCAGTCTGACTTCGCAGATTACCGATCTTCAGCGATACTGGTACACAATAGAGTTCTCACGATCATCCAGGCGAGCGGGGCGGCGTCAGCCCCCCGGTGATTCATCGCGATGGTTGCTAAATTCAGACCGGGGGGCTGACGCCGCCCCGCTCGCCTAAGAGTCTTTCGAGGATCTTTCGATGCTCACCATTCAAGGCTCGACCCAACGAGTTTGCAGCGGTCTCTCACGTCGTGATGTGATTCGCGCGGCTGGCACCGGGCTTCTGGGAGCCAGCCTGCCGAAACTGATAGCGGCAGAAGAGGCCGGGGCGGTCGTTCATCCGCGTGCGAAGTCGGTCCTGTTCGTGTTTTTATTCGGAGGTCCGAGTCAGCTCGAAACGTATGACATGAAGCCGGAGGCTCCGAAGGAGATTCGCGGGCCATATCAGCCGATCGCATCTCGCTCACCAGGACTGCTTGTCAGCGATCATCTGCCGAAGCTGGCGGCGATGTCGGACAAGTACGCGGTCATTCGCACGATGACTCACGGGCAGAACGATCACAACGCCTGCCACATCATTCAGACCGGCCACGAAATGCCTCCCGCCGAGCGCGGTCCCGCTCGCGTAAACGCGACTGAGAAAGATTGGCCGGCATTCGGCTCGGTGGTTGAGTACCTCGATCAACGAGCCGACGCACGGCGACCGGCTGATCAACGTCGCGACTTTCCGAGCTTCGTGTATCTGCCGAATCGGTTGGGACACATCCAAGGCTACGACCGATCGGGGCAGTACGCCGGCTGGTTGGGACACAGCTACAACCCGCTGGCAACGAAAGTCGCCAAGCGCGATGCCAAAGACAACCCGTACTTCCGCGACTGTACTGACGAGGAATTGACCTTCCGCGTCGAAGGGGTGGAATCGCACGCGGGCATGACGCTCGACCGGCTTTCACAGCGTGGCAGCCTGCTGACTCAGTTTGACGCCGCGCGACAGGAACTCGATCAATCGCGCGGCGTGCGTGATTTCGGTCGGCTGCGTGAACGGGCGATGGATCTTGTCACGTCGGAGAAGATGCGTGCCGCGTTCGATATTCGTCGCGAGTCGCCGCAACTTCGCGACCGCTATGGCCGACACTTGTTCGGCCAGTCGATGCTGATGGGCCGTCGTATGATCGAAGCCGGAGCGAGATTCGTGACCGTCTTGTGGGACTGCCCGGACGGCTACAGTTGGGACAGTCATGCTCATTCGCAAGATGTCGGCAAGCATCTGTTGCCAGGTCTCGATCAAAGTTTGTCGGCGCTGCTGGACGACATGGCCGATCGCGGGTTGCTCGACGAAACACTGGTCGTCTGCTTGGGTGAGATGGGCCGCACTCCGCGCGGCAACGCGAACTGGGGCCGCGATCACTGGGGCTATTGCTTCCCCGCCGTGCTGGCCGGAGCGGGCATTCGCGGCGGCGCGGTCTATGGGAAGTCGGACAAGGACGCCGCGTATCCGCAGGACAAGCCGGTCAGCCCGCTGAATCTTGGCGCAACGATCTTCCATGCAATGGGGATCTCGCCAGAGACTCGCATTCACGATGCGCTCGGCCGGCCCGTCCCCGTCATGGAAGGTGGGCAGCCGCTAGTGGATTTGTTCGGCTGATGTTTCGGCTAAGTAAACGAGTCACTCTGAGGCTGTGAAACAATTGACGCCGCCCCGCTCGCCAATTTCTTCACAGCCTCTCTGCGACTCGATTCGAGTCATGGAGTGACTCGTCGACTTTCGGCGGCTTCGGGCCCTGGTATTGGTAGTAGGTGCATTCGATGCGGCCGTTGAAGAGCTTGCGGCGGCGGTCACCGGCACGGCCAAAGAGTGGCTCGAATTCTTTGTGCGAGGTCAGCACATAGATCGACCAGCCGTTGAGGCGATTGCAGAACGTTCCCAGGCGTTGATAGAGAGCCTCCGCTTCGGCGAGTTCTCCGAGCCGCTCACCATAGGGCGGGTTCGCGATCAGGCAGCCGTAGGGTTGCAGTTGGTCGGTCGTGATGCGGGCGAAGTCGCGATGCTCGAAACGCATGTCATCGGCGACTCCGGCGAGCATCGCGTGATGCGTCGCGAGCTTGATCGCTTCGGCGTCGATGTCGCTGCCAATGATCTCGCCCTCGAGCTTCGGCAGCGCGACGGCGCGGGCTTCGTCACGAGCCTGTTGCCAGATCTCGGCAGGCACGGTCGGCCATTCCTCGGCAGCGAACGGGCGATGAAGCCCCGGAGCAAGTTTGCGGCCGATCAAAGCCGCTTCAATGGGAATCGTGCCGCTGCCGCAGAACGGATCGAGCAACATGCGGCTGGAGTTCCAATAGCTCAACTGAATCAGCGCGGCGGCGAGCGTCTCCTTCAGCGGAGCCTCGCCGACGAGTTTACGATACCCGCGCTTGTGCAAGCCGGGACCGGACGTGTCGATGGTCAACGTGGCTCGGTCTTTCAGCAGCGCCACTTCAATCGTGTATGTCGGCCCGTTCTCTTCAAACCAGACCTTGTGGTAGTGCTGCTTGAGTCGCTCGACGATCGCCTTCTTCACGATCGCCTGACAATCCGGCGTGCTATGCAATTGCGACCGCACCGAGCGGCCTTCCACCGGAAAGTAAGCGTTCTCCGGCAGCCACTCCTCCCACGGCAACGCTTTCGTGCAATCGAAGAGTTCTCCGAAATCGGTCGCTTCAAACTGTCCGACTTGGACCAGCACCCGCTCGGCGGATCGCAGCCACAAGTTGGCTCGCGCGATTGCGGAGGCGTCGGCTTCAAACGTGACCTTGCCATCCTCGGTCGATTGTTTGTCGTAGCCGAGTTGCTTGAGTTCTCGCGAGACGACAGCTTCGAGACCAAAGGTGGTAGCGGCGATGAGTTGCATGAACGCATTCGTAGCGAGGCACAGTGGTTGGTGGGTCTCGATGACTCGACCCACCCTACATGTTTGGCTAGGCCAGCAGACCCTTCACGACGTTGCCCTCAACATCGGTCAGCCGGAAGTCGCGGCCTTGGAAG
The DNA here is from genome assembly GCA_005778115.1 of Planctomyces sp. Lineage (GTDB taxonomy): Bacteria > Planctomycetota > Planctomycetia > Planctomycetales > Planctomycetaceae > SXKJ01. The sequence continues at coordinate 12,942 of SXKJ01000258.1, forward strand.
CGAAAGGTCAGCTTGGTGTGGTCGATGCCAAGCTGATGCAGGATCGTCGCGTTCCAGTCGTGGATGGGGACGGGATCGCGGACGATGTTGTAGCAATAGTCGTCGGTCTCACCGTAGGTGAGGCCGGGCTTCAGGCCGCCACCGGCCATCCACATCGTGAAGCAACGGCCGTGATGGTCGCGGCCGTAGTTGGTGGGGGTGAGTGCTCCCTGACTGTAGACCGTGCGGCCGAATTCGCCGCCCCAGATGACCAGCGTGTCGTCGAGCAGCCCGCGCTCTTGGAGGTCTTTCACCAGCGCGGCGCTCGGTCGATCGACGTCGCGACACTGGCCTTTGATTTGGTTCGGCAGTGAACTGTGCTGATCCCATCCCCGGTGCATGAGCTGCACGAAGCGAACACCGCGTTCGATCATCCGTCTCGCGAGCAAACAGTTCCGAGCAAAGCCACCGTCCACGTTGTCATCCTTGATGCCGTAAGAATCGATGACGTGTTTCGGTTCGGACGACAAATCGGTCAATTCGGGAACGGACGCCTGCATCCGAAACGCCATCTCGTACTGCGCGATCCGCGTATTGATCTCTGGATCGCCGAACGACTCGGCCGTGATCTGATTCAACTCAGAGAGTCCATCGAGCATTTGCCGCCGCGAGCCACGATCAATGCCGGGCGGGTTTGACAAGTACAGCACCGGATCATCACCGCTGCGGAAGCGGACCCCTTGATGCTTCGACGGCAAGAAGCCGCTGCCCCACAGACGCGAGAAGATCGGTTGGTCGGTCTTGTTTCCGCTCCCTTGCGAGATCATCACGACGAACGCCGGCAGGTTGCTGCTCTCCGCGCCGAGCCCGTAGCTCAGCCAAGCACCGAGGCTCGGCCGGCCCGGCTGTTGCGAGCCAGTTTGGATGAACGTGATCGCCGGGTCGTGATTGACCGCCTCGGTGTTCAGCGTCTTCACGATCGTGATGTCGTCCGCGATCGACCCGATGTGTGGCAGAAGTTCGCTAATCGAAGCTCCGCAGTCGCCGTGCTGTCGGAATTTGAAAATCGACGAGGCGACCGGCAGCGACTTCTGCCCTGACGTCATGCCGGTGATGCGCTGTCCCATACGAATCGAGGCGGGGAGTTCCTGGCCGTGAAACTCTTTGAGCTTCGGCTTGTCATCCAACAGGTCGATATGCGAAGGACCTCCGGACATAAAGAGGTAAATGACGCGCTTGATCTTCGGCGGTAGATGCGGCCTCGGCAGCGCGCCGGCCGGCTTCGTTGTGTCGGCCGCAAAGAGCCGTGGGTTGAGCAACGACGCGAGCGCCGCCGTGCCGATGCCGGTTGCCGAGCGGCCAAAGAGGTGTCGGCGAGTCAGCAGACGTTCGTAATCGAGGAAGTGGTTCATCAAAGCGTCTCGGTGTTACGGAAAATGTGCCGTGTGCAGGCTAACTCTCCGAGTCGGGGCCATTCAGATCCAAACTCGGAGAGTCAGGCGACAACTTCATTTATTCGCCGCGAGCGTGTCGCCAGCGGCGTTGGAGTTCTTCGACGAAAGCGTGGTAATTGCCCTCGACGCTCGAGTTCTCCGGGATGACCTGAGCGGACATCGTGGAAAGATACACGAACGTGTGGCCGGGAAGGGACTCGATGCGTTAGCAGAATCGGATCAACGGCAGCCCGTCAAGGAGGCCGGGGTTCGTACGATTCTCACAACGAGTCGGCAGACTTTCTTGCGGCCTAGTGGCTCTGTAGCATGTCGGCCTCTTTCCGGTTCGTGAGGCACGGCGGCCTCTGAATGGAGGCGAGTGACTCGGTGGCGCGCGAGGCGGTGGAACGCTCTGGCCAAATCGCGACGAACCTTTGGCGGTCACTTCGGGTTTGCGAGTCCGTTTCTCATCGGCGGTTGCGCGGGATCCGCGGCCGTGATTCCCTTCTGGCGATTTAATAAAGAGGTCTGCGCGATGATTGGCTCTCCCGACCGCTCGAAGCGGCTGGCTTGGATGGTTCTGTTGCTGGCTTTGATGGCCGGCGTGGTCGAGTCGCTGTGGATGGCGACTCCCGCCGTGGTGGCTCAGGAACAGGAAGCCGAACCGGCTGCTGAAGACGAGCCTGCGGAAAAGCCCGCTGCCAAGAAGGCGCAGAAAGGGGAGGAGGATGAGGCAGTAACCCATTCCGAAGAGAATGTCGTCATCTGGATTCTTCGGATTTCGGGAGCCATCGGCGTCTTCATCATCGTCCTGTCGTGCTACTTCATTCAATTAGTCAGCCGGTTGTTCATCGACATTCGCCCCATCGTGGCGATGCCGCCCGACTTGGTGGATGACCTCAAACAAAAGATGGAGAAGCGGGACTACAAAGGGGTTTACCAGGGGATCAAGGACAGGGATTGCCTCTTCAGTCGATATACCTCGTCGGGACTCGCAGAACTGTCGGCCGGCTTGGCGGAAGCTCGCGACGCGATGGAACGAACGGCTGAGGTGCAAGTCGTCGAAATGGAGAAAAAGATCAGCATGTTGGCCGTCCTCGGATCTCTGGGGCCGATGATCGGTTTGCTCGGGACTCTGAAGGGGATGATCGCCAGCTTCATGGTCATCGCTCGCTCCGATGCTGGGATCAAGGCGAATGAAGTCGCCGAAGCGATTTCCGAAGCTCTCGTCGTCACGTTCATGGGAGTCGCACTCTCGGTTCCGGCGATCTTTTTCTTTGCCGTCTTCAAGAACCGTGTTGCGCAAATCAGCTCCAATACAATGTACACTGCGGATGAATTCATCCGGAAACTTGCCAATGCCGCCAAGGCTGCTGCGAAAGCTCCGGCAGCACCCTCTGGCGCGACATCTCCCGCCTCGGCGGCAGCACCGGCACCAAAACCCGCGTAAGCCTGGTCTCCGACCTCTGAACTCTGAACCTCTTAGGCTTGAGCATCCATGTCCGGCTCAAAAAGTGAAAGCGAAGCGGATCTGACACCCATGCTCGACATGGTGTTTCAGTTGATCACGTTTTTCATGCTGGTAACCAGCTTTAAGGCCGCCTCGCTGGATTTGTCGCTGCGACTGCCGGTAGTCGGCTCAGCACGCCCGGTCGAAACAGAAGGCGAGGAAAGCCTGCTGATCCTCAACGTCAATAAAGAGGGGCAGTTGATGGTCTATTCGCTGCCGCAAGAGATTGGCCCCTATCTCAAAGCCGAGGCCAAAATGGCGCGCCTTGAGGCCAAGCGAAAGTCCTCAAGCTTCAAGGACACGGATGACCTTCCCACAACGGTCGTGGTGCGGGCCGATAGGGATACACCATTTAGTTTGCTCAATCTCGTCATCAAGAATTGCCAGGACAATGGCTTTCGGAAATTTGCACTCAAGGCAACCGATAAGGCCGGTTCGTAAGCAGAGTAACAGGGCAGGTGCGCTGTGAGTCGTCGAAAAAAGAAACACAGTGAAGGTGGCGTCGAACTCAATCTGGCCGCAATGCTGGATATGGCGTTTCAGTTGCTGGCGTTCTTCATCATGACGTTCAAGCCGGCTCCGATCGAAGGGCAGATCAATCTGAAGCTGCCGCCGCCTCAACCCGTCGCGGGTGCGGCGAATGCCAAGAAAGCTGGCGACGACGAATCGAATAATGACCCGGTTAAGAATCTCAATTCGTTGATCATCTCGATCTTTGCGACCTCGAATGGCCGTGTCGCGACGCTGGCCGTCGGTGAGGCGAACATCGCGGGAACGACGGCTCTGGACGGACGATTGAAACAGGTGCTCGGCCCCGAGTCGGGGGCGTCGTTCGATCAGGTCATTCTGCAAGTCGGTTCCAAGCTGAAATACGATGAGCTGATGAAAGTCGTCGATGTCTGCACGAAGCAGACGCTCGCGAACGGCGAAAAACTGACCAAACTCAGTTTCGTCGAGCTTCCCGATGGAGCACAGCCGTAACCGTCATGTCCACATTTTCCTCACGATCCCCGAACCCATTTCCTCGCCGCGAAATGTCCCGGTTGGTGAGGATGCTGGTGATGTTGTGGGTCGTTGGGATGGCGGTTTATTGGACCCGCGATCCGGGAATGTGGAAATGGCTCGCTGACGATGTCCAAGACGAGGAGGCCGCACCGGCGAAGCTCAACCAGGACTCGGCACCGGTGGAAAAGAAGAACGACGAAACGCAAGTCACCGGCCCGAATGATCAACAGCCGTTCGAGCATTCTCAGGCCGAATACCTCTTCCAGGCCATCACCGACAAGGAACCGCTCGCGCGCGAAGAGATGCCGGCTTACTGGAAACTCATGCGTTGGAGCATGACGGAATCGTTCGACGATCTTTGGGAACGCTCTCGCAAAGATCTTTACTTCACTCATCTGGCCGAAGCGCCTGACAAATATCGTGGCGAGTTGATTGGCCTGAAGGTCAGCTTGCGGCGAGCCCTCACACACGAGGTCGAAGAGAATTCGGCGGGTGCCAAGCAAGTGTATGAGGCTTGGGGCGTCACCAATGAGTCGCGCTCCGGACTGTATTGCTTGGTCTTTTATGACAAGCCACCCGAACTGGCGATTCAGCCCAGCATCCACGAAGAGGCCACGTTCGTTGGTTACTTTTTGAAGCAGTTCACCTACGAAGACGCGATGGGCAAAAAGCGTTGGGCTCCGCTGCTCATCGGCCGATTGCACTGGCGAGAAAACGTGACGCGATCGGCATTGCGCCGACAACGCCAAGGCGGAAACCACTGGCAGTGGCTCATCATTGCCGGAGCCGTGGTCGTGTTGGGAGTGGCTTGGAAAAAGACTCGGCCGTCTCACCGCCAGGGCCTGGATGCGACCGCACCGCCCGATCACGCTGCCATCGAAAGCTGGCTGGATTCCGGAGCACCGGAAGACCCCTCGCGACTCGACGGGGTTCTTGCCGAATGGGAAGGGGCGGACACCGAAACGGAATCGCGACCGGTCTCGCTCTCCAAAGATCCCAGAATCTCGCAGTCCGGGGATGTCACGCCAGACAATTGAACGTACTATGGTTGCGGGTCGTCTGAAGTGAAAACTCGGACTCCGTCGGCTGACATAAGCGATGAAATTGGTTCAGAGTAGCTCCCATCGTCAACGGGATTCCAAGCGAAGAGGTGCATGATGAATTTTTTGAAGCAGCTAATTGGGACTCTTCCAACCCCACAAGATATCAAAGTCGGCGTCCAGAATTGGATCAAGGAGAACGGTAAATTCTGGGTCGTGAGCGTCGGCATGCATGTGTTGATTTTCGCCGTCTTGGGAGTCGCGATTGGCGCGCCGCATGTGAAGAAGGTGTTGCAAGAGGTCGTCTTCTTCGACACCGAGGTAGAACAAGCCGTCGAAGAAACGCCTATCGAACACTTCGAGGTTGGAGAGACTCCCATCGAGCCGACGGTGCTCAACACCGAAACGCTGACTGAGCCACCGGCTGCCACAATCGAACAAGACGCGCAGTTCAACGATAACTCGGCCGTGTTTACGGAAGCTTCTGGCACCACGGCTGCGGGAGCAAACTTCGGCGGTCTGGGCGGATTTGATGTGACCGCGATCGGTGCCGGGCCGGCCGTGCGTGGTCCCGGCGGAGTCGGCGGTGGTAGTGGCGCCACTGATAAAGGCGGATTCAGCAGCCGCGGATCAGGATCAAGGGCGGCAGCGGTCGCCAGTGGCGGTGGCACAGCGGATTCGGAACGAGCGGTTGCGGCTGCCACCAATTGGTTGGCTCGGCACCAAAATCCCGATGGCGGTTGGGGCTGCGCAGGGTTCACTCGTCAGTGCAAAGACCCCAGTTGCTCAGCTCACGCCGCAAAGGCTGGGGGAACAGACTACCCGATGGCGGCGACGGCGTTTGGTCTTCTGCCGTTCTTAGCAGCCGGCCAGACGCACAAAACGGCTGGCCCTTATAAGGGCGTTATCGAAAGGGGTCTGTTGTGGATGTCTAAGAATCAAGACCCCAAGACCGGTCGCCTGGGGGGCGGCAATATGTACGAGCACGGCTTGGCGACGATTGCTGTTTGCGAAGCCTATGGTTTGAGTAAGGATCCAGGCCTGAAAAGGATGGCTGAAGGGGGCGTGGCCTACATTGTGGATGCTCAAAACGACTCTTCAGGAGGCTGGCATTACTCCGCGAATCCACCCACCGTGGGCGATACCTCGGTGGTCGGCTGGCAGTTGATGGGCCTCAAGAGTGCTCAGATGGCAGGTCTACCGGTCCCGCCGGCAACTCTCACGAAGTCCCAGAAGTTTTTGAAAAGCGTCTCGAAAGGAAAAGCCGGTGGCCTATTCTCGTACGGCCCCGATTCGGGACCGACGCCCGCGATGTCCGCTGTCGGCTTGCTCTGTAACCAGTATTCCGGCATGAAGCGAACCGATCCGGCGATGGTCGAAGGTCTGAACTACGTCATGTCCAATCTGGGAGCCGCAAAAAGCAATTCGTATTTTCTGTACTACGCCACGCAAGTGATGCACAACCTGCCGGGACCAGAATGGGACACCTGGAATCGAAACGCTCGCAAACATCTCATCAGCACGCAGATCAAGGAGGGCTGCGCCAGTGGAAGTTGGACATCCAATGGACACGATGCCGGACCCGTTATGTCGACCAGCATTCACGCTCTGACGCTGGAGGTCTACTACCGCTATCTGCCGCTGTACCAGCTCGACAACAAGAAGCAGGCGATGATGCCGGACGAGTAGAGGGTGTTTCAAATCCAGCACGACGCGCCAGCGAGTGGTTGTTCTTACGGCGACTTGACCGCTCGCGCTTTGTGCTGAGTTCTGCAATCGCTTCCAAAGTCGAGGTGTCCGACCTACGCGAGGCCAGAATGCCCAGTTTGTCTGGCAAAACGCTGTTCATCACCGGAGCCAGTCGCGGCATCGGTCTGTCAATCGCGCTGCGAGCCGCCCGCGACGGCGCAAACATCGCCGTCGCCGCGAAGACCACCTCACCTGATCCACGTTTACCAGGCACGGTTCATTCTGCTGTCGAACAAATCAACGCGGCCGGTGGATACGGATTGGCGTGCCCGTGCGATGTGCGTTTCGACGATCAGATCTCCGCTGCTGTGCAGCGAACCGTTGAGACATTCGGCGGCATCGACATCCTCGTCAATAACGCCAGCGCGTTGTTCCTCGCAGGAACGCTCGACACGCCTACGAAACGGTTTGACCTAGTCCACGCGGTCAACGTGCGCGGGACCTTTCTCGCCTCTCAAGCTTGTCTGCCGCATCTGAAGCGAGCCGCGAATCCACACATCCTCAACCTCGCCCCGCCACTGAATATCGAGACTCGTTGGTTCGCGCCACACTTGGCGTACAGTCTCTCGAAGTTCGGCATGAGTCTCTGCGTACTTGGCATGGCCGAAGAGTTTCGCTCGGCGGGTATCGCGGTCAACGCGCTGTGGCCGCACACCGCCATTGCGACTGCTGCCGTTCGCAACTTGCTGGGAGGCGACGATGCCGTCCGTCGTTGTCGCCAGCCGGAGATCGTCGCTGATGCGGCCTACGCGATCCTCACTCGTTCCAGCCGCGAATGCACCGGGAGATTCTTTCTCGACGAGGACGTCCTACGCGATTCCGGCGTCGGCGACCTTTCGTGCTACGCCGTCGATCCGACTGCCGAATTGCTGCCGGACTTCTTTGTGTAGTTCGAGGCGAGCCGCCTGCACGAAGAAAAAAGCACATGCCCGGCCGAGCGAGTTGCGGCATCCCTGCCTAATGACGTCCGCCGTGGTGCCGTGGAGGACTTCAATCGGGGTGAGCGGGATTGAAAACTCTGAGTGAGTCTTCGCGTCTCATTCTCGAACCGGGCATGCGAGGTGGCTGCCCATGTGGGTTTCGTGATTCGTCTCTCAATTCATCGGAGCGCGTTTTCCGCTCGCGAAACAAAACTTGTCCTCCATGACTGCGTCTCGCGAGCGGAAGACGAGCTCCGACTTCCGTAGCACAGGCGGCCCGCCTGTGTCGCAACGCTTCAACAGATCCAAACAGGCGAGCCGCCTGTGCGACGTCACGCCGACAGATCCGTGAACAGCGGCCCAAACTCTGGCATGTCGTTTCGCAACGTTTCCAGCCAGGCGGTCGGATTCCAAATCTCTACACAGATCGCCGCTCCAACGATCATCACGTCTTGATTCACCGGCACGTCGAGAAACTCCCGAAAGCCCTCCGGGATCAGCAACCGCGAGCGATTCGCCAGCGTCACTGTCTTGGATCGTGTCGAGAGCAGTCGGCCGAGTCGCTGCACTTCACTCCAGCGGGATTCCATCTTGCCGGCCTGAATCCGCAGCCTGAGGATCGCGACGCCGTCGTCGATCCGCTTCGTCCAGTCGGCTGCTTTCCAGAGGCTCAGACATCCAGCCCGTTCTTTCGCCAGGATGCAGTTGCCGTCGGAATCCGCCACGAGTTCGGCCATCTCCGCGGGCAGCGTGATTCGGAAGCGATCGTCGATCGTCCGCCGCGCTTCGCCAGTGATGAAAGAGTCCACAGCCATGCCTGCGATACTATTGGGCCTTAAACCCACATTCAACCAGTTTCCAAAGATCAATTGGGCAAGTTTTCCACCCGGCGAGGCGGAGACATTACCGGCCTCGCTAATCAACCGCAAACAAAAAATCCTCCCAATCGGAAAATTTCGTGTGACCGCACAGGGGACGACGACAGAACACACCACGTCACCGGACTCAGTCACTGGCGAGGACGTCGAATCCTCGGACAATGGGTGAGCCTTTCCCGAATGTCAGCGAGGTCCGAATGTCGTTCGACATCTTGTCACGCCTGCCGCCAGTTCAAGACCTGTTGAGTCATCTGACCGTTGAGCCGCTCATCGCGGAGCACGGCCGCGAGGTGGTGCTCGGTTGGGTGCGCGAAGTTCTCGATCAGACACGACGACGGATCAGTTCGTCGAATGGTGAGTCCAACAACGATGGACCTCAAAAAGCATCGTTCGACCGAACCGCGTGGACGGAGTTGCTGGCAGAGCAAGTTCAACGGCAAGCTCGAATTGCGGACCAGCAGCAACTCAGCCGAGTTATCAACGCGACCGGTGTTGTGTTGCACACCGGATTGGGTCGCGCTCCGTTATCAGCCGCCGCGCGGCACGCGCTAAGCGAACTCGGCGGTCACTGCAACGTCGAAGTCGATCTCGCAACGGCCGAGCGGCGATATCGGGGCCATCAGTTGGAAGCGACATTCCGCGCGTTGACCGGTTGCGAAGATGTGCTGATCGTCAACAACAATGCAGCTGCGACCTTGCTGACTCTGCAATCGCTCTGCGCCGGACGCGAAGTCGTCATCTCGCGCGGACAACTGATCGAGATCGGTGGTTCGTTTCGGTTGCCGGAGATCTTCTCGCTGAGTGGCGCGGTGTTGCGAGAAATCGGTACAACGAACCGCACCCATGTTAGTGACTATGCCGCAGCAATCACCGCCAACACGGCGGCGATCATGCACGTCCATCCGTCGAATTACCGCGTGATCGGGTTCAGCGAGACGCCGGCGATCGAAGACCTCGTGCCGACCGCTCGGAAACATGGCGTGACCGCGATCGACGACATCGGCAGCGGAGCCTTGATTGATGTCGCGGAGTTCGGGCTCCCTGCCGAGCCGACATTTCAGCAAAGCCTCTCAGCCGGAGCGGATGTCGTGCTCGGAAGCGGCGACAAGCTGCTAGGTGGGCCGCAATGCGGAATCATTCTCGGAAAGCACGAGTTCGTGGAGCGAATTCGTCAGCATCCGCTCGCTCGTGCCGTTCGAGTCGGCAAGCTGACACTGGCCGCATTGCAAGCCACACTCGATGCCTATCTGCGAGGGACCGCAGCCACAGAGATTCCAACGCTGGCGATGCTTTCGGCGTCGGTCGAGTCGTTGCGATTGCGAGCTCGGCAAGTCGCGGACGAGCTCGGCGAATTTCCAGATTGCCGTATCGAACTTGCGAATGAAACGGCAGCTGTGGGTGGCGGTTCGTTGCCGGGAGTCGATCTGCCAACGGTCACGTTGCGACTGCGATCGCAGTTGATGTCGGCCGACGAGTTCTCTCGCCGATTGCGCCTGGGTTCGATCCGCGTGTTTGGGAGAATCCAGCAAGACGACGTGTTGCTCGATTTACGGAGCGTGCTGCCGGAAGACGATTCGCGGCTCGCGTTGGCGGTGCGATGCGCGGTTTCGAATCAGTAGCCTGATGGCGACACCCAAAACTCGGCGTTTAGGCTCTCACGGCCTTGAGAATTTGCTCAAAGGAATGAATCGATCGACCAGCAAGGGGTAAGACGAGCGGAACTTAAGATTGAAGAATTGGCCAGCCGTACCCTCAGGTTCGCCGACTCTTCCCCGCCAGTCGAGTGACTGCTGTAATCCCGTCTCGTCGATCCGAACTTGGAAGGAGCCTCCCGATGCCAAAGCCTTGGCGGTTTGCCCCGCATGATGCCGCCGCCGTGCGCGAGTTGTCTCAACGATTGCGAGTCCCCGCGCTGGTCGCGCAAGTCTTGGTCGCACGTGGGCACAGCAGCAGTTCGGCGGCCGAGACGTTCTTGCAATCGAGCATGATGGCGCTGCACGAACCGGATTTGATGCCGCATCTCTCGGAGGCCGCGGATCGAGTCGTTTCGGCGGTGAAGTCGGGGCGACGGATCACGATCTACGGCGACTACGACGTCGATGGCGTGACCGCGACAAGCATCCTGTGGCATTGCTTGCGGCTCGCGAATGCGACCGTCGATTACTACATCCCGCATCGCATGGAAGAGGGCTACGGCCTGAACTGCGACGCGATCCGGCAGCTTCATGAGGAAGACCCGCAGCGGCTGGTCGTGACCGTCGATTGCGGCATCTCTAGCGTCGCCGAAGCGGCGCTGGCGAAAGAACTCGGACTCGAACTGATCATCACCGACCATCATGTTATGGGGGCCGAACTGCCTCCGGCCGCGTGTCTCGTACATCCTCGTTTGCCTGGTTCGACGTATCCGTTCGGCGAACTTTGCGGAGCGGGTGTCGCGTTCAAACTGGCATGGGGCATTTGTCAGCGATTGGGAGACGGCAAGCGGGCCTCACCTGCGATGCGTGAGTTCTTGATGAGCGCGGCGGGGCTCGCGGCGATCGGCACCGTGGCCGATTGCGTGCCGCTGGTTGACGAGAATCGAGTGCTCGTGCGGTACGGGCTGGGGAGTCTCGTCGAACGATGCAGCTTGGGGATGAAAGCGCTGCTGAAAGTCGCAGGCTTGGGAGACAAAAACGAACTCGCCGCGGACGACATCGGCTTCACGCTCGGCCCGCGCATCAATGCGGTCGGACGCCTGGGCCAAGCGCGGCTGGCAGTCGAGTTGCTGACGACCGACAACCCCGAACGGGCGCTCGCGCTGGCCAAGTATCTCGACGAACTCAATCAGCAGCGGCAGACGGTCGAACGCAAAATCCTGAAGCAAGCGAAGGAGATGGTCGCCGAGAACCCCGCGTGGCTCGACAGCCCCGCGCTGGTGTTGGCTCACGAGGAATGGCATGCGGGAGTGATCGGTATCGTCGCCAGCCGTGTCGCCGAGCAATTCGAGAAGCCAGCCATCTTGATCTCACTGTCTCGGCAAGATCACGTCGGTCAGGGATCGGGGCGGACATTCGCCCGATTCGATTTGCACACCGGGTTGACGGCGTGTGCTCACCACCTGAAATCGTACGGCGGACATCAAGCCGCCGCCGGTTTGAAGATCGACGCCGACCGGATCGACGCCTTCCGAACGGAGTTCTGCGAACACTTCTCGCGCACACACGAGGTCCAGGCCAGCGACCGCGAGGTGTCGGTGGATGCCGAGGTGCGACTGGCGGACCTGACTCGGCAAGCGGTGCAGATGCTTTCGAAGCTCGGCCCGTTCGGCCGCGAGAACCCGAAGCCGGTGTTCGTCGCCGCTCGCTGCGAATTGGCCGAACCGCCACGCAAGATGGGGGAGGGAGAACGCCATCTCTCACTGCGACTCAAGCACTACGGCACCGTGATGCGCGCCGTCTGCTTCGGAGCCGGCGACTGGGCCGACCAGATCGCAGCGGTCGGCGGGCCGATCTCCGTCTGCTTCGCCCCGACGATCAACAGTTTCAACGGCTACGAGAACGTCGAACTGCGACTCATTGACTGGCGCGCGGATGAGCCGTCGCCGTAGTTGCTTGACCCCGAATTAGACAGGCGAGCGGGGCGGCGTCAGCCCCCCGGTCCTGCGGCGAACTCACTCAGCAAATCACCGGGGGGCTGACGCCGCCCCGCTCGCCTAAAACATTTCGCTCAACCGTGCAGACCTTGGATGACCGTCTCCAGAAACTCTCTCGCGCGACGAGCCAGTCCGTCGATCTCTTCGGGCCGAGTCGGACGGAGCTTGGGTGCGGAGATGTTTTCGCAGCACAGCGGCATTGCCCGGCCCGTGAACGCGACGTTGTGCAGCAAGCGATAGTGGTCGATCTCGCCGAGACCGGGGCCGCAGTCTTGATCGACCGGGAACAGGCGGTGATCCTTGATGCAGAAGCTGCGGATCGACTCGGCGCAGGTCTTGATGTCGTCGAGCGGATTCACTTTCCCGCGTGTGTAGTCCATCACGTTGCCGGCGTCGTAGTTGACTTGAATGTTCGCGTCGGCGACTTCACGAACGATCTCGCCAGTCAGCTCGCCGGTTTCGCCGTGCTGTTTGACGACGATCAACACGCCATGATCGCGAGCGATCGGGCCGAGTTCCTTGAATCGCTCAACCCAGATTTTTCGGTTCGGCCCCTGCGTGTGTCCGAACGTCAGCACCTGCGGAATGCCCGCCGCCTCCGCTTGCAGGATGCGAGCGGTTAGCACCTCGATCCCTTTCGGATGCTCGGGATAGATGCCGGAGAACATCATCAATGGTTCAAGCCCCAGATCACGGCAGCGAGCACCAAGCTCTTTGGCCTTCTGCGGTGGAGCCTCGGCGGCCATCACCGGGACGCCCTTTGATTCGCCCTCTTCTTTGTGCGAAGTGCCCCACGCGACGTGCTTATAGCCGGCCGACTTGAGCCCCATCAGAGCCCGCTCCAAGGGGTAGTGGTTGTAAGGTAGAGTCATGCAGGCAATCTGAAACTTCGTCGGTGGCCCCTGTGGCGGCGGTGCCTGTTTCTCCGCGTCAGACTGAGCACGAACGACTCGGCCGAACGCCGCACCTAACAAACCGGCAACACCAAGCTGAAGAACAGATCGCCTCGCCAGACGATGGGGCTGAACTCCAAGATCATTGATCACGATCTTCTCCTCTTCCCCTTCGCGTCCTTTGCGACCTTCTGTTCAAACAGAATTCTATTTTGAACAGAAGGTCGCGAAGAGCGCGAAGGAAGACATTGTCGTTAACGATTTGTGTGAGAAACTCAAATGAACTTTGTCTGTCCAGGGACCGCGACGGGCGGGACTGGCAGTTCGACGTCCCAGTCGTAGCGCGGTGGCGTGAGGTCTTCTTGCGAGTTCAACGCCATCTCCCAAGTAATGGCCTGGCCGGTGTAGGCGGCCATGCGGCCCATGATGGCGATGAGCGTGCTGCGCGCCATGTACTCGCCGTTGTTGAGCGGCTGGCCGTTGCGGATGCTGGCGAAGAGTTCGTCGTGCTCGGCCTGATACATCTGGTTTTCCGGGCCTTCGTAGATCCATTCGTTGGTCGTCTTGATTCGCATCCCTTTGCGGCGTTCAGAAAGCTGAGCTTGGCCCTTTGTTCCGAAGACTTGAGCGCTAATGTCGTTCTTGCAGCCGACTTGCTGGCGGCAATTGCTGAACAGCTTCGCTCCGCCGGCGAATTCGTAAGTCACGGAGAAATGGTCGTAGATGTGGCCGAACTCTGGACCCGTTCGTTGCTGACGGCCACCCATCGCCACGGCGGAGATCGGATGGGCGTCCTTCATCACCCACGAGCAGACATCCAAGAAATGCACATGCTGCTCGACGTTGAAGTCGCCCGAGAGCCATGTGAAGTAGTACCAGTTGCGCATCTGCCACAGCATGTCGGACCAGTCGGGCTGTCGCGGCTTGACCCAGATCGGGCCGCGATAGTCGTTGGCGATCAGCGTGGTGATCTCGCCGATTTCTCCCTCTTGCAGACGTCGCACCGTCTCACGGAATCCGTTGTCGTAGCGCAGACAAAGCCCGGAGACGACCGACAGCTTCTTCTGCTTGGCCAGCTCGCAGGTCGCCAGCACCGAGCGAACTCCCGGAGCATCGACGGCGACTGGTTTCTCGGCGAAGACATGGCGGCCCGCTTCGACGGCGGCTTTCAGATGCAGCGGTCGGAATTGAGGCGGCGTGCAGAGCAGCACAACATCGCAAGCCGCGATGACTTTCTTGTAGGCGTCGAAGCCGGTGAATTGCCGCTCTTTCGGAACGTCGATCTTGTCGGCTAGGCCTTCTTGTTTCTGAAGCGAGGACAAACTCAGGTCGAGTCGATCCTCGAACGCATCGGCCATCGCCCAGAGCTTGACGTTCTTGTCCGCCTTCAAGGCTTGAGCGGCCGCGCCGCTGCCTCGTCCGCCGCAGCCGACCAGGCCAACTTTGAGCGTGTCACTGTTCTGCCCTTGGGCTGGCTCGCCGAGCTGAGTGACCAGCGTGGCGGCGATCGCGGTGGATGTGGAGGCTTGTAGGAATTCACGTCGCGTTGCGGATATCATGACGGTCTCCTTGGAATTGTGCTTTTACGTAGCCATCACGCTCCCGCGTGATGAGCCGAATGCTCCATAAGACTTTGACAAGCACCAACCGCTGTGAAGCGTTCGGCTCGTCACGCGGGAGCGTGATGGCTACGTTTTCTTCAGCGGTCGCAGTTCAAAATTGCGGAAGTAGATTTCGTGTCCCTCGGATTGCAGCAGGATCTTTCCCGATGCGGGGACGGTCTCGAAGCAATGATTGACGGTGACGCCGTTGATGAGGACCGTGATGCGATGGCCTTCACAAACACATTCGACTCGCGTCCATTCATCGCGTGGGCTTTCGACGTCTTGCTTGCCGCGCGTGTCGAGTAACTCTTTGAATTCCGGATCGTGCAGCGCCCACCAAAGCTGGCGGCCGGTGAAGGTGAGCACTTCGCCCCCCTTCTTCCAGCGCGGTCGCTTGTCCGGACCAAGGATGGTTTCGCTTTTGAACGCGACGGGGATGACCTCGTCTTTGTTCTTGCCGCGAATCGGAATCAAGTCTCCCGCGCAACCTTGAGCGAGCTGGCATTCGATCGACGCCATCCATGCGCCGTTTCCCGCGTTGCCGTCGGGGCCGGTCGCGTGCAGCAGGACTCCCGAATTGCGGACGCACTTGCCGCCGTCGGTGCGCTGGCCCCATTTGTATTCCACGACCAAATGGTAATCGCGGTACTCACGCTCGGTGGCGAGATAGCCGTTGCCTTCGCCGGAGACGTTGATGATTCCATCTTTAACGGTGAAGACTTTCTTCGCGTCGTTGCGTTGCCCGTCTTTGACCCAGGCGTAGAGACCGGTGAGATCTTTGCCGTTGCAAAGCTTCACGACCCCCTCGGTCGGGCTGATCGGCGACGGCTTTTGATCCTCGGACTTTGCGGTCGTGACAAGCAAAGCGAGCAAGACGGAAACAACACCGGCCTGAGATCTGATCATGGTCAACGCCTTTGAGAGTGATTCGTCCTCGGCCACTTATCAAATAGGCGAGCGGGGCGGCGTCAGCCCCCCGGTGAGTTCAAACCGATCAACCGGGGGAGCTGACGCCGCCCCGCTCGCCAAGTCGTTCTGTTTATTTCACCTTCACGTCATACGCTGTCAACGACTCTTGATCGCGCAGATACATTCGCCCGCCGGTGACGATGACGTGCGCCCATGACGGGCGGCCGTGGCCTTGGATCTTGAAGCGGCCCCGTTCGCGGTACTCTTCGGAATTCGCTTCGGCCAGGAAGACTTCGTGGTTCTCACCCAGGATGTAGAGCATCCCGTCAGCGACGCAGATCGAGCCCTTGCTAGCTCCGCGAGCTTGCCAGGCGATGCGGCCGGTCTTGAACTCCATGCACATCAGCGGGCCGTCGCCGGCCGAGTACATGTAGTCGCCAACCTTCACGATCCCGCCGTGGTGGCAACGCATCTTTTGCTCGAAGTAAACCTCTTCGGCGGTTTGAGTGCTGCCAGCTCCGGTGATTTTGGCCAAGCCGCCCCCCTTGCCGTATCCGCTCGCCGCGAAGACCAAGTTGTCCTCGACGATCGGCGCACAGCAATTGGCTGTGCCGTTGGCCGGAGCGGCGTAACGCCACAGCGGCTTGCCTTCCGCCAGCGAGACGCCAAACACGCTTTGATTGGAGAACTGCACGATCTGCTTCTCACCATTGATCTCGGCGAGGACCGGCGAGGAGTAGTGGGCTCCTTCCGTGAATCCTTTGCTCTGCCAGACCAGCTTGCCGTCGAGCTTGCTCAGCGCGACGAGCGTCCCGCCCTTTCCTCCCGGTGTGACGATCACCAGTTCGTCCGCGATCAACGGAGATTCGGAATAGCCCCAGCCCGGAGTCCCACCACCAAAATCGTTTCGCAGGCTGACGTACCAAATCGTCTTACCGGTCGCCGCTTCGAGGCACGCGACGTCGCCGTTGCCACCTTCGACGTAGACTCGATCGCCATCAACCGTCGGAGTACCGCGTGGGCCATCTCCCATGCCGTTGCGATAGCCGCCGACCATCGCTTTCAATTCGGTCGCGGTCAGCACGCCATCGCCGCTGACCTTGGTGGCGACGTAGTGACGCCGCAGTTCCTCAAGCGTCACGACTCCATCGCGTCCGATTTCATGCTTGGCGTAGAACGTGAGAATCTCATCCGCTGTGAGCTGATTGTCTCCCTTGCTGGTCGCGGGATCGGGGAGATCCATGCGGCCGAAGTGGCGATCGAGCACCGTGACTTGCGCTTCCTTCCGCGAGATGAATCCGTCTTCGTCTTGATCGAGTTCCTTCATGGCCGACTCGGTTCGCTGCTTCGCCAACGCAATCGGATCGGCGTTCTTGTCCGAGACGTCGACGCGATCAAACGTGTCGCGCAGCACGTTGCCGGCCTCGACGAAGGTCAGCTTGCCGTCGCCGTCTTTGTCCAACTCTTTGAAGAGCACGGTTGAGCGTCGCGCGGCCACCGCATCGACGGGATCGGATCCCGGCTTGTCAAATTTGTTCCAGTCCCAGTTCAGGCGGCTGAGTGCTTCCAATTCACTGATCACGCCATCTCCGTCGCGATCGAGTTGCTTCAGTTCATTCGCGATGCGTGTCTCCAGCAGCGAGGCGACCGGTCCCGGCTGCACCGCCCACAACGTGCGGCCGTCCTTCGCATCGAGGGCGATGATGTGTTCGACCCCATCTAAATCTCCCTGAGTAAAGATGTGCCCGTCCTTCACCGCGATCGACGAATAGCCGACTCCGACCGAATTCACTTGCCAGAGCATTTTCGGCCCATCGCTCGGCCACTCCTTGAGCAAGCCTGTGTCGAGACTGATGCCATCCCGTTTCGGCCCGCGCCACTGCGGCCAATCCCCCGGCTTCGACGGCACCTGAGCCGTTCCTTCAGCCACGCACCACGACAACACACACGCGGCAGCCACGCACACCACAGAGACTCTCATCAGCGGACTCCTTGAGGGATTGAGCAACCCGGTTGGTCATCAAGGCTGTTGATGAATCCCAGGCCGCGGCGGGAAGGGGAGTATTGTGATGTGGAGCGCCGGATTTTGCAGCAGCCAGCGACTACCCCACAACGCGACTGGCGAGCCGGGCGGCGTTAGCCCCCGGACATTTCGACGCCGCATCCAGTCCGGGGGCTAACGCCACCCGGCTCGCCGAATCTAACTCGTATCCGCCCCGCTCGCCTGGATGTCCCTTGATTGCTCATGCGAGATATAACGTGCTCACCGATCTTGAGGCCGCCGTTCAAGGAATTCGCTCATGACGAACACGGAACGTGACAAGCAGGTCAAGCAGGCTGAGGAATTGCTCTTCGCAGGTCCGCCACAGCGCAGCGTTGCCAAAGAATTGTTCGCGGGGCGGTTCGCCTCCGAGTTGGTACTGCCGTATCCGAAACTGTCCGGCACTGAGCAACTCAAGGTCGATGATTCGCTCAGCGAACTGCGCGCTTACTGCGACGAACACCTCGATCCGGACGCCATCGACCGTCAGGCCGATATCCCGCGCAGCGTGATCGACGGGCTCGCGCAGCTCGGTGTGTTGGGCATGACGGCTCCCAAAGCGATGGGCGGACGCGGCTTCTCGCAACTGGCCTACTGCCGCATCCTCGAAGAGTTGGGTGGGCGGTGTAGTGCGACGTCGATCTTCGTCAACGCGCATCATTCGATCGGCATGAGGGCGCTGCTGTTGTTCGGCACCGAATCGCAGCAACAACGTTGGCTGCCCGATTTGATTCATGGCCGCAAGTTGGCCGCGTTCGCTCTGACGGAACCGGAGGCGGGATCGGATGCGAGTAACGTACAGACGCAAGCGAAGTTGTCGGAGGACGGTTCGCATTACGTGCTCAACGGCGAGAAGCGCTACATCACCAACGGCGCGATCGCCGACGTGCTGACGGTGATGGCTCGCACGGTCGTCCCCGGCCGCAGTGACACGGCGGTCACCGCGTTTCTGGTCACGCCCGACTTGCCGGGCTTTCGCGTGGTCGAGCCACGCATGGAGAAGCTGGGCATTCGCGGCACCGCGACCGCCAAGCTGGCGTTCGAGAACATGCCGGTCCCGAAAGAAAACATCCTCGGCCCGCTGGGCAAAGGCTTGAAGGTCGCGCTGACGGTGCTCGACTTCGGCCGCACGACGTTCGGAGCTTGCTGCACCGGCTCGGCGAAGACCTGCCTGCGATTGGCGACCGAGCACGCTCGCGTTCGGAAACAATTTGGCCGCACGCTGGGGGAGTTCCCGCTCGTGCAAAAGAAGCTGGCTCGGATGGCGGCGTGGACCTACGCGATGGAAGCAATGACCAGCGTCACCGCCGGCCTGATTGATCGCGGCCTCGAAGACTACATGCTCGAAACCGCGATGCTGAAAGTGTGGAGCACCGAGCGACTCTGGACGATCGTGAACGACGCATTCCAGATTTACGGCGGAGCCGCCTACTTCTGCGATCGGCCGCTCGAACGAATGTTGCGCGACGCGCGAATCAACCAAATCGGCGAAGGGGCCAACGAAGTCCTGACATCGTTCATCTCCCTCGTCGGCATGCGCGAACCGGGCGAGCGACTCCGCTCCGTGTGGGAAGCGCTGCATCATCCGTGGCGCGGCTACGCGACACTTGGCCGATTCCTGTCGGAAGAAGTCTCGCGGCGGCTCAATCGTCCCGCCGTGCCAGTGCAGTCGCCGGTGCTGGTTCCGCACGCCGAAACACTCAGCCGATTGATTCACCGTTTCGGGCTGACCGTTCAGAAATCGCTGATCCGTCACCGCGAGGAAATCCTGGAACGGCAACTCGTGCAAGAACCGATCGCCGAAGCGGCGATGGAACTGTTCGCCTCGTGCTGCGTGCTGTCACGCCTCGACGCCGACCGTGGGGCAGGTTTGCAACCGGCCGCGAACTTGTTTCTGAAACAGTCGGCTCGCCGAGTCCGCGAAGCGCTGCTGCGACTGCAAAACAATGACAACGCAGTGATCGAAGCGACCGCGAAATCCTTGCTGTAGCGAAGTAGAAGTAGGGTCGGCTCCTGCCGGCCGCAGTTTGGATGCGTCATCGACGATTACGGAATTCCCAAAATCACGGCCAGCAGGAGCCGGCTCTATTCGGCTTTTCGTGTGTCTGAAGATTTGGGCGACACATACGGTTTTCCGATCAAGTCATCGTACTTCCTACGTTGATCGCCCGTCAGGACATTGAACGCATTTCGATTTCGCTCATCTTCGATCTTATTCTTGCGGTCTTGAAACTCAGCCGCCCTTGTTGTGTCGTTCACCTTTTGCCACTCGTCTGTCAACGCTTTCATCTTCTGCGAACGCTCGCCATGCACCAACAGAATCCGTCTTTGTTGAGGTATCGTGAGATCAAGCCATTCGATGATCTCTGGTTCTCGCAGGGTCTCACTGCCGCGTTCTTGAAAATACACTTGCTGCACCCGTTCGATCTGCTCGACGGTCAAAATACCACGAAGTTCGGCGTCGTATTTCTCATGAAGCTCCCTCGTTCTTCGCTCCTTCTCTTTCAACTCCGCTGTCGTCGCGGACGCGAACTCCTTGAGTAACGCTTGTCTTGCAAAACTAAATTCCGTAACCAAACCATTGAGTCGCTGTCTTGTTGCTAGGTCCGCCTTAATCTCGTCTTGGATGCGTTTATCAGGAATCCTACCCGTCAGTTCGGCAAAGATCCTAAGCCGCATCTTCGCATGTAGATCTCCGCTGGCTTTGGTATTCATTTCATCGGCCACCAGCGGCCCTGTGACGATGAACTGCATGACGATGGCGACCACAATACCCCGGCTTTTCATCGCTTTCTCCAAACACAAAAGGCGAGACGAAAAGAACTATGCGGATTCTGTGCGTCTTTGAACTATTTTTTGGCGCTTGTTTCGCGTTCAACAATGGGACCGATCTTGTCCTTCCAAACATCGGTCATCGACAGATTGTTGATGACATTCGGCGCGAACAACCGCAGTTCCTCCGGAGTCAATGGGATCCCCTCGGCGGTCGTGTCTTTACGCAAGACGAAGACACGCACATCCGCACTGGGCCCCAAGCGCCTGCCGTCGATGAAAAGGCCCTCGGGCATGGAATCGATACCTCGTGATCTGGGGACGCCGCCATAGGCCCCGCTTGAACCCATGCTGCGAGTGTTGCCATGTGGAATAAACATGACATGCAGCAACACAGTACCTCCGACGCGCTTTTGCCAAAGCGCCTCGACGTTACAGTCGCCCCCGGGCATTGCACCGCCCAGCCCGAAGCAGCCACTGTCTCGCAGCCTCTGCCAAGGAAAAGCAACAATCCCGACCAACAGCGCAACCGATCCGATAACCAAGATCAACCAAACCGGGATGGGTTTCTTTTCTGAATGCATCATGGGAGCTCCACGACCTTCAGGCTGAAGGCTGCTTCCCAAGCGGGCATCTCCAGTTTGTCGCCCGTCGAAGCGTGGGTGTATTGGAGCTCCGCACTTGGCCCACTCACTGACGACCAACCGAAGGCAGCCGAGACCGGTGTAACGGTGCCATCGACGACCACACCGATGCCCTTGAAACGGACTTTTGCAGTGCGGCTTAACGCTGTATTGGAAATCTGGTACTCCGCCGGCACACCACCTTGGAGAGGACCATCCGGCATAGTAGTGTGTGAACTAGAAACCGCCGAATCGAGTTCAATTTCGCCGTAATCACTGACCTTAAAACCGATTCCCACGCCGTAGCCATTAACAACGTACTCGTCGGTACCGAATCCGAATGCAAGCGGGTCAGAGAAAGTTCCATACAGGTCAACGGTGATTAAGTTTTTGGTTCGCACAATGGTCGCCGTGTAAGAAAGCAACGAAGTCCCAGAGTCAATCAGATGGTCATAGCCGGTAACTCCCTTCGAATCGGTAAGAGGCCCTGCGGTATCGCTGGAATTATCCCAATCCCACCTGTCGTTATCGACGATTTTCGAGTGAGCGGCGACAACCGCCATGGGATCGATCACATAGTCTCCTGGTGACGGATTCAGACTGACATCGACAAACTCGCAGTGTGGTTGAGCGACGTCACTTTCAAGATTGGTGGGGTAGCTTTCAGGAATTGTGTCGGGAACCACAAGAATCTGAATCACAACCTCGTCGGCACCCGCAGCAATTCCCCATCCCGAGGTTGTAATCGTGTTGTAATCATCTCCATTTTTTGCGAATCCTTCACTGCCAGGAAGCGTAAAGGAAATGTTGGTAATCGCGACACCGTTCGGCGGTGAGGTTCGGAATGGCGGCGTCACTCGATAAATTCGAAAACTGCCATTGTCCTGCGGTGTCGGCGACTTCTTCTCACTCATCGTCCCGTCCACAAACTCGACACCGATGATGGGCAAGTTCACATTCACCGTCGCGGTCGCGTCCAGATCCGTGTCGCCGTCACTGACCTTCACGGCAATTTGATAGGACTGCGCGCCGCTCGTGTAGCCGACAAGACTTGCGAAAGTCGCCCACGGCACGGATGTTGTCGGCCCGAATGGTCCATAGTTAAAGACCCCGTCGTTGTCCAAATCCCAGGTAAACGTCAGCGGGCTGGGTGCGCCGTCTGGATCGCTCGATAGAGACGCGTCAAGATCCAGCGCTTCGCCGACGTAGATGTCGTAGCACCCGCCGGGCACAAAACCAATCGCATGAGCGGTTGGGCCGGTATTATCGACAAAGACCGTGACGGACGTGGTTCGATCGACGTATCCGTCATTCACCGTCAGCGAGACGGGATACATGCCACCCACCGCGAAGCCATAGTCACTAACGAGGTCGTCCCAAGTGATTGTTTGCAACGCTTGGGCCTGGCCTGAGAATTCAATCGTTCCATCATCAAGAATGTCCCAAGAGTACGTCAGCGTATCGAACGCATCGGAATCCATGGTTGCCGAGCCATCGAGATTTAAGCTGTCATACGCGTGAATGTGAATTTCGTCGTCTGCGTTGACGCCATTGCTACTCGAAATATACGGAACCGGATCACAGTTGGCGGCAACCGTCACCGTGGTCGCGTCACCGTCGTTCGCATTGCTGTCGGTGACTGCAAGATTCACGTTGTAGATGTTCGCTGTCACGCCCTTAGCGAATCCGAATGTTCCGGTGAGCGACTGAGCGGTCGGATCAAACGGATTCGGAAGCCAAGGGATGGACACCATCGCATCACCGGTCACGGAGGTTCCATTGAGAACCCATGCGTAGTACATGGTGCCGGGTGGGTTGTCAGGATCCGACATGTCGGACATCGACGCCGACCCATTCAACATGAGGGTGTCGCCAGCGGAAATATTGTACGGACCTCCTGCATTCGCGGTCGGATCCGCAGCGAGACAAACTCTGGCCTCAAGGCGCTCGAACGAGTTGAAACAGGCGAGGCTCCACGGACGCCGAGTTCGGCGGCGCATTGCGGTTGATGAGGCCAGTCGTTGTTTGACCGATCTCAACCATCGACAGATCACAACAGAAACGACCAACGACTTTGTCGCGACGGTCTGCGTTTGGCATTCTGTGGCGGGGTTGTCCAAAAGGTCCGCGAGAAGTTGCGTTGGGAAGTTCTCGGCAGGCGTTCGCGTTTCTGGCTCGCGACAAATCGGCAATGGAGGGGCAAGGACGATAGGCGAGTTGGATGTGTTGGGCCGAAATGTCGAAAGCCAAGATTGCATGCGCATGAGAGGAGGCTGCTTAGAATTAGAAAGAACCATTGTCTGAGTCCGGACATGGACTCACGACGCAGCACGAGAATCAAGATCTGACGAGTAGTGTGCGAGAGATGTGATCGTAACGCCGCTACTGTTCGAGAAAGGTCTGAAAGCTGTATCCAGCCGAATTACAACTTCAAGGCTTAGAGGGGGGGGCAAAGCCGGGTTCATCGAAACGGATTATCCACCAAACTGAGGGCTCCAGACGATCATAGCCCTACCCGCGCCGTCGCAAAAAACTGGAGCGCGTTTACTTCGCCCCCATGCGCATGCCGCCGTCGAGTCGGATGACGTCGCCGTTGAGCATCGGGTTGTCGAGGATGTGCAGCACGAGCGACGCGAATTCATTGGGACGGCCGAGCCGAGTCGGGAAGACCGTTTGAGCTTCCAGCGATTGCCGCACTTTCTCCGGGAGTTGTTGCACCATCGGTGTCTCGAACACACCCGGCGCGATCGAGACCACACGAATGCCGAACCGGCCCAACTCGCGCGCCGCCGGCAAGGTCAGCGAGGCGACTCCCCCTTTCGAGGCGGCATACGCGGCTTGACCGATCTGGCCCTCGAACGCGGCCACGGAGGAGGTCGTGATGATGACGCCACGTTCTCCGTCGGCGTTCGGTGCGTTGTCGCGCATGACTTGCGCGGCCAATCGCAGCACGTTGAACGTGCCCACCAGGTTGACCTCGATGACTCGCCGAAACAGATTCAGATCGAATGGACCACTGGCTCCGAGAATTCGCTCGCCGCGAATGATCCCCGCGCAGATCACGACGCCACGCACTGGTCCGAAACGATCCTGTGCGGTTTGCAGTGCCGCCTGCACGGTGGACTCGTCGGTCACGTCGGTCGCGCAGAAGTGACAGCGTTCGCCGAGTTCTTGTCGCAGCGTGTCGTCCGGCGGCTGAAGGTCCGCGATGACGCAGCCTGTGCCTCGATCGGCTAATCGCCGCGCACAAGCGGCTCCCAAACCGGAACTGCCGCCAGCAATCAAATAAGAGGATGGATTCATGGGATGCCTGTGATCGTTCGCGAGCTCCGAGGCCAAGCATGAGACCTGACTTCGGTGGGATTCGCAATTGTCGAGCGGTTGTTTGCGACCGTTGATTGTGAACGACTAACCTACGAAATGGCCCTTCGGTGAATGGGTTTCTCTTGGATCTTTTGGGAATGGAAACATGCGATTTGAAACGAAGTGCGTGCATGTCGGGGTCGATAAAGACTCGACTTACAATAGCTGCATCACGCCTATTTATCCGACGTCGACGTTTCGGTGGGACGGTTTGGAGAGCAACAAAGGGTTTGACTACACGCGATCCGGGAACCCCACTCGGCAAGCGTTAGAAGAAAACCTTGCGGCCCTCGAAGGGGGCATTGATTGCAAAGCGACCTGCACCGGCATGGCGGCGATCACTTGTGTGATGTATCTCTTCAAACCGGGCGACCACATCATCGCGAGCCACGACATTTATGGCGGAACGTTTCGGCTGTTCTATCGAGTGCTCTCCGAATACGGGCTGACGTTCTCGTTCATCGACATGAGTGATATGGCCAATGTACGAGCCGCATTGACGCCGCAAACGAAGTGCATCTGGATCGAGACCCCCAGCAACCCGCTACTGAATCTCGTGGATATTGAAGCAATCACAGCGGTCGCGAAAGAGGCCGGAGTGACCACGATCGCGGACAACACGTTTATGTCGCCTTATCTCCAACGTCCGTTTGAGTTCGGCGTGGATGTGGTGGTTCACTCGACAACGAAGTACCTCAACGGGCACTCGGACGTCGTGGGGGGAGCGGTGGTGACTCGCCATCAGGCTCAGGCCGAACGAATCGCGTTTATCCATAATGCGTTGGGGTTGGGTTGCTCGCCATTTGATGCGTGGCTGGTACTGCGAGGCATCAAAACGCTGGGGCTGAGAATGGAAGCTCATCAGCGCGGCGCGGCGGTGCTCGCGAAGATGCTGTCTGAGCATCCAAAGGTCGAGCGGGTCTATTACCCAGGACTCGCCAGCCATCCGCATCACGAATTGGCGAAACGGCAACAGCGCGGGTTCGGGGCGATGCTCAGCTTTGATGTCAACGGAGGCAGCGATCAGGCAGAGAAAGTCCTGACCGGCACTCGATTCTTCCAGATGGCCATCTCGCTGGGGGGCGTCGAATCGTTGTGGGAATATCCGAAAACGATGAGCCATGCCTCGATGACACCAGAGGCTCGGCAAGCGGCGGGAATCACGGACAAGACGATTCGCGTGTCGGTGGGCATTGAAAATCCCGACGACTTGGTGGAAGACCTGCGGCAAGCATTGGATCGCGCTTAAGGGCTTCGCTCGACATGGCTACTTGTGGCTGCTGATACGGCCCCGATAGAATCCAATTGCGACAACACACAACAACACCTTAGGAGACAGCACCGTGCACGTGGAAATCACTTGCCGTCACGGGCACGTCAAAGATGACGTGCGGAACCACATGGCCGAAAAGGCCGAGAATCTGCTGACGTACTTTGAGCGGATCACCGCCATCAACGTGGTCGTCAGCTTCGAGAACAATCACGCGAAAGTCGAAATCCTCGTCGATGCCGAGCACAAGCATGATTTCGTGGCTCACGACGAAGACAATCAGGCTCAGGTGGCCTTTGACAGGGCACTGTACAAGGTCGAGCAGCAGATCCACAAATACAAAGAAAAAGTGCAGAACCATCACCGGCATGACGCGTCCAAGGTGCCGGCCGAGTCTGAGTGAGATGTCCTGGTCGTCGCGTTTTCGATTCGAGAGGAGTGTTTTTCATGAAGTTAATGGATTTCGTTGTCCCGAACGCCATCGTCACTGATATGCAGGTGACGAATAAAGAGGGAGCCATTCGCGGGCTGGTTAGTGCGCTTAAGGGGGCCGGAATCGTTCCCGTGGAAAGCGAAGAAAGCATCGTCGCCGCGATTCTCAAACGAGAAGAACTCGGTTCGACGGGCATCGGCAACGGAGTCGCCGTTCCGCACACCAAGCATGTTTCTGTCAGCAAGTTGGTGGCGGCGATCGCTCTGACGAGGGATGGCGTGGACTTTCAAAGTCTCGATGGCGGGCAGGTCCACATTCTATTCCTGTTGATCTCGCCACCCGATCGGCCGGGAGATCACTTGCGCGGGTTGGAAAATATTTCGCGGCATCTGCGGAATCAGAACTTTTGCAACTTTCTGCGACAGGCCAAAACCAAGGAAGATGTCCTCACGCTGCTCAATGAAGCAGACAATAATCAGCTCGGTTAATGCTCCGGCGACGCACCTTGGATTTTTTATGGGCGGACAATCCGTCTCGCAGACCGTAACTGTCAGGCTGGAGAACGGCCTGCACTTGGTGCCGTGCTCGCGGCTGGTGAAGCTGGGGAACGGCCTGGGCTGTGACGTGCGCATTCGCAAAGGCTCGCTGGATGCCGACATCAAGAACATCTTCGACCTGATGGGTTTGGCGGCGGCGTTCGGCGACCAACTGGAATTGCGGGCCACGGGTGACGGAGCCGATGAGGCTCTGGCGAAGATCGTGCAGTTGTTTGAGTCGAATTTCGGGGATTGAACAACATGCTGGTCAAACGCGGGATTGCAGTGTCGCCGGGAGTGGCGATCGGTCCGGCGCTGCTGTTTGGTGCTGAGAATTTCAAGCTCTCGCGGCATTACACCAGCAAGTCGGCCATCGAGACGGAAATCGGCCGGTTTCACGCGGCTCTCAACGCGGTCTGCACCGACATCGAAGAGAATCAGCGAGTGGCGACCGAACGGCTCGGTAAAGAATACGGAGCGATCTTCGGCGCGCATGTCTTGATGGCTCGGTCGCCAGAGCTGGTCAGCGAAGTCGAACGACTGATCCGAGAAGAGACCAACACGCCCGAACGAGCTTGCGAGATCGTCCTCAACAAATACGCGAAGCTCTTTCAGGAGCTGGGCAGCCGTTATCACGCCGAGCGTGCGCAGGACATTTACGATCTGAAGAACCGACTGCTGAGGCAATTGCTGGGCAAGCAGCGACAGGAGATGACGGACCTTACCGAGCCGGTGCTGATCCTCGCGCACAATCTGACACCCAGCGAAACGGCGAATCTGAAACGCGAGTTTGTGCTCGGCTTCGTGACCGAGGTCGGCGGGCCAACGAGCCACACAGCGATCTTGGCAGGTGCGTTGGAACTACCGGCTGTCGTCGGTGTCGGCGAGTTTTTGTCGGAGGTGACCAGCGGCGACTTGATCATCATTGATGGCGATCGGGGCGAGGTCATCATCAACCCGATCGAGTCGGTGATCGCCGAGCGGCGAGCGGCTCAACAGAAGAACGAGTCGAATTACGCGGCCCTCGAAATCGAACGAACCGCCGAGCCGATCACTGCGGATGGTGAGCGCATCCAGTTGCTCGGTAATATCGAATTCCCGACAGAGACCGGGCATTGCCTTGAACGCGGGGCCGATGGGATCGGACTCTATCGCACCGAGTTCCTGTATCTCGGCGTCGAACAAGAGCCGTCCGAGGAAGATCACTATCAAGCCTATTGCCGAGTGATCGAAGACTTGGGCGGACGAGAAGTCGTGATTCGCACGCTGGATTTGGGAGCGGACAAAGTCCCAAGCGTTGGTGGACTTCCAGCGGAATCAACGAATCCAGCGCTCGGCTTGCGCAGCATCCGGCTCAGCTTGCAGCATCGGGAAGGATTCAAAACCCAACTTCGGGCAATCTTGCGAGCAGCGGCGAAGGCTCCGCCGGGCAGTGTCAAAATCATGTTTCCGCTGATCTCGTCGTTGAACGAGTTCCGGCAGGCAAAAATGGTGGTCCGCGATGTAATGGACGACCTCGACGAGGCGGGTGAGTCGTTTCCTCGCGAAGTGCCGCTGGGAATGATGGTCGAGGTGCCGTCGGCGGCGATTTTGGCGGACCAATTCGCGGCGGAGGTCGACTTCTTCTCCATTGGCACGAACGATCTAATCCAATACACCCTCGCGGTTGACCGTGGCGATCCGGCTGTTTCTAGTCTGTATCGCACCGGCGACCCCGCGATCCTGCGATTGATCCGCATGGTCGTGGCCGCCGCCGATCAACCCAACCGAAAAATTCCCGTGACCGTTTGTGGTCAAATGAGTTCTGATCCGAAGTTCCTCCCGCTGCTGATCGGCCTGGGGATTCGGAGGATCAGTGTCACACCGCATTCGATCCCTGAACTGAAGGCCGTCATCCGACGGCTGACGATCCCCAAGGCCAAGGATATTGCGACTCACGCCGAATGGCTCGGCCTGTCGCGTGGCATCGACAACTACCTGCAAGGTGAAGTTTCCAAGATTTGTCCTCAGCTCGTCCGTTAGAACGGTTTCAAGTAGCTGAAGTCGTGAGACTTCAGATCGGAACTCTCGCGAGTTCCGCTACCGGAAAACCGTTAGCCAACAACCGGGATGGCAGCGGCCGAAAAAGATTCTCGTCGATCGGACGTTCCTGTCCGATCGCGAACGACCATCTCACAACTTTTCTCACAGAAACGGACGGCGGACAACGATGTCCGTCGTCCGTACGGATTCACTAGGGTGCGTGCTCGTTCCAAAGGCGTCTGTGGTTCGCCGAGACTGGCTGCAACTGACAAGTTCGCGGCAATAACGGCTCCGGGAGTTCTGACTTCCCGCGAGGCGGCAGTGTCTCTCGTCGAACCCCGGTCTTCGATTCTCGAAGATCCTTCGCCGTGCTTAACGTCGCCGACCTTGCTCATTGGACCGCCGCGTTCGTCGAACCAGCGAATGCCCGATCCAGATCGCCGAACCAAGCTTGCCGCAAACTGGACGTTTTCAAACGCCGTTCGCGCAGCCGATTCCCGACGAGACAGCCGACACTCCGACGGACACTTCCTTCCGTCTCCGGCTTTCGAGCAGGTCGTCAACCACCGCACGGCAACAGCGCCGACCATCGCCACGAGCAATCGCCCCCGCAGACCACAAAGGGTGCTTTATGAAGAAGGAAATGCTCGTCAATGTGATGCAGCCGGAAGAAAGCCGCATCGCCATCATTGAGGACGGAACGCTCGAAGAGCTGTACGTCGAACGCAACAGCATCGAGAGCTTCGCCGGCAACATCTACAAAGGCCGGGTCGTCAACATCGAGCCGAGCATCCAGGCCGCCTTCGTCGATTTCGGCGTCGGCCGCAACGGCTTTCTGCACGTCAGCGACGTCGAATACCAGTACTACAAACACCTCGTCCCCGAACGGGAAGAAGAGGGACGCGGCCGCCGAGTCTTCAACGAACGCAGTGTTCGCAACAAGCCGCCCATTCAGAACATCTTGAAGCGCGGCAGCGAAGTTCTGGTGCAAGTCATCAAGGAAGGGATCGGCACGAAAGGCCCGACTCTCTCGACCTACATCAGCATCCCCGGCCGCTACCTCGTGCTGATGCCCGGCCTGTCGCGAGTCGGTGTCAGCCGCAAGATCGAAGACGACGATAGCCGCCGCCGCATGAGGAAGATCCTCAACACATTGCAACCGCCGCCGGGCTTGGGTTTCATCATCCGCACGGCCGGCCTGGAACGCGATGCGGCCGACTTGCAACGCGACCTCGATTATCTGGTCCGCTTGTGGAAGGTGCTGGTCCGCCGAGTCCAGAAGTATCACTCGCCCGTCAGCATCTACGAAGACAGCGACCTGATGATCCGCACGATGCGCGACATCTATCGCGACGACATCGAGACCGTTTGGATCGACCAACCGCAGATGTTTGAGCGGGCCAAAGAGTTCATGAACGTGATCTCGCCCGAACATGCCGACCGCGTCAAACAGTACGACGGCAAGGATGCCATCTTCCACCATTACCACATTGAAGATGACATCGCTCGCATTCACGAACGCCATGTGCCGCTCAAGGGGGGCGGGTCGATCGTGATCGATCAGACCGAGGCTCTGGTCGCCATCGACGTCAACAGCGGAAACTTCCGTTTCGACGACAACGCCGAGGAAACTGCCTACCAGATGAACCTCCGGGCCGCCGAGGAAATCTGTCGGCAGATTCGCCTCCGCGATCTGGGCGGCGTAATCGTCAACGACTTCATCGATATGCGCGACGATCGGCATCGCCGCGGCGTCGAGAATCATTTTCGAGACTTGCTCAAACGCGACCGCGCCCGGACGAAGGCTCTCCGCATCAGCCCCTTCGGCCTGATCGAGATGACTCGGCAGCGCATCCGGCCGTCACTCCGCCGCAGCGTGTTCGAGAATTGCCCATGCTGTTCCGCCGTCGGACTCGTCAAAACCGCAGAAAGCGTCGCCATTGATGTCATGCGCCTGCTCATGACGGTGGCCCAGCGCGATGGCGTCCGCAAAATCGTTGTCGAGGTCCACGAACGAGTCGGCCACTACCTCAACAACCGCCGCCGCCGGGAAATCAACCAGTTGGAGGACACCGCCAACCTCGCCATCAACATCACGGCCCGGACTGACGTCAGCCCCAATCATTTGGACTGTCAAACCCAGGACGACCAAGGGAACGCCACCCGGATTCCGGTCGGGATTGACTCGAAATCACGATAAGCCACCGCTATACTCCAGACCTTTTTCCAGACTCGACAGAGCCTGAATTCACGATTCGACAAGAGATCAAAGGATTTTCGTAGCCATGTTCGCGTACTTTGAAAACGGCAGCCACCAGTATCGAGTCTCCAATGGCGACACCCTGTTGATCGACTTCCGGGACACCGCGAAGACGGGTGACTCGATCACCTTCGACAAAGTTCTGCTCGCCAACGGCGGCGGTTCGAGCGTCATCGGTGCCCCGTCCATTGCTGGGGCGAGCGTCACAGCCGAGATCGTCGAGCCGCTCGTGAAGGGCCCAAAGCTCGAAATCCAAAAGATGCGCCGCCGCAAGAACTACCGAAGGCACACTGGCCACCGCCAAGGCTACACCCAGGTGAAGATCACCGCGATCAACGTCCCTGGCTTGCAGATCGTGGAATCGGCTCCGGCCGCCAGCGCGTAGCTCTTCCCGCCTCGAATGCCAAAACCCGGTCGATTGACCGGGTTTTTTCTTGCGCCGCCGGAAATGCGAAAACCCTCGGAGGGGTCAGCTTCGAGGGTTCGCGGTCTCATCATAGTCAGAACCTGAAACGTTCAGTCATCAGTCGACGCGTCCATTTCGTCGTCGTCTCCGACATATGCAAATTCCAGTTCCGCGTCGTCATCGCTATTCGCCAAGGCGAATGGGCTGACCTCGATTTCCTCTTTTTCTTCGACAGGCTGAGTGGTTGCCCACGGCGGAGTCATGCCGGCCTGATACGGTTGCTTTGGCTCAGAGAGCAGCAGGAAACAACCCTTGGTGATTGGCTCCATGAATTGCTGGAACCAGAGCATCCGCTGGACGTGCGGTTGCGGATTGAAGAGTTGGACTCGGACACCCTTCTCGCGCCAGTCGAATAAGAGTCCGAAGAACCCACTGGGGATGTACTTCACGAACGCCATATTGACGCCGATCGAGTGATGCCGTTGGCGGTCGATCAGCAGCGTGAGTGTCTCGCGGAGCAGAGCCAAGTCGGCTCCGTCCCAGATTTCCATGGTGCCCAGGTCGATGACCTTGGCACCGTTCCAGTTGTGAAAGTGAAGTCGGTTGCGTTTGGCCATGGGAGTAATCTCTTGAAGTGGCGTCTGGGAAGGCGGCCGGCAAACATCGTTCGCGAAACGGCGAGTGAGACAATGGCAACGATTGCGCCACATGCGAAAAGTTTTCCAAGACGAGCGCAACTTCAATCATTTCGGCGAGAAATGGCTTGTGTGAAATCCTTGCGTGATTCGGCAAACTTGTGGCTGTGTTGTTTTGCAACACCGCACACTCGGACGAATGTTGCTTTTTGGGGACATCGTTGCCGTCGCCCGGCAACAGAATTGTTCGTCCGCCAGCCCGCTTGAATTCGACTCGGCCGAGCATCATGCTCCCGCACGCCAATCCCAGCCCCTGATCGCGAAAGGGAACCATGTCCGACGAACGGAGTCCGTCCGCTGCTGCCACGAAAACGTGGTTTGGTCATCCACTCGGCCTGTTTGTGCTGTTCGGCGTGGAAATGTGGGAGCGGTTCAGCTTCTACGGGATGCGGGCGATCCTGGGCCTGTATCTGAAGTGTGCCATCGATGGCATGGCGAATCCTCCGCCAGGCGCGGAGGCTGGGTTTAATCCCGGACGGGGTTGGGCCAAGGAGGACGCGACCAACCTGATGGGCTGGTACGGCGGCATGGCCTATCTGCTGCCAATCCTCGGCGGCTTAATTGCCGACAAGCTGATTGGAACTCATCGCTCGATGGTGGTGGGCGGCTTGCTCATCGCTCTCGGACACATCGTGCTCGCCATCTCCGGCATGGGCGAGATGGCGATGAATCAGACCGGCTTGGACTTGTTCATCTTCGGCCTCGCTCTGATCGTTGTCGGGACCGGCCACTTCAAGCCGACTGTGACAGTGATGGTCAGTCAGCTTTACCCGGATGGCGACCCGCGCCGCGAGGGTGCGTTTGGCATCTTCTACATGGGGATCAACGTCGGAGCGTTCCTGGGAACGACGGCCTGTGCGTATCTCGGCGAGCAAGTCGGCTGGCACTACGGCTTCGGTGCTGCCGCCGCAGGAATGCTGGCGGGGTTGGCGATGTATCTGACCGTGCGGCCCAAGTTTCTCGAAGGGATCGGATTACCTCGCGACGGAAAAGGCTCGACCGCGCCGTTGTTTCTGCTGACCGGCTTCGCGATCTCGGCGATCGTCACGATCTTCTTTCACATCGGATTATTGAAAACGATCGACGAAACGCTCAGCCAACCGTGGCTAGTGTGGGTGTTGCTGCTGGGCGGAATCGGCTGGGCGATATTCTTCACGGCCACTCAAGAAAAAGAGGACCGCGGACCAGTCGCCGCGATCTTCATTTACATGGTCTTCAACACGTTCTTCTGGCTGGCGTTCGAGCAGGCCGCGACCAGCATCAACTTCTTTACCGACGAAAAGACGAACCGAATGCTCGGCGACTTCCTCGTGCCGACGGGTTGGTTCCAGGACATCAACCCCTTCGGAATCGTGCTGCTCGCACCGGTCTTCGGAGCGTTGTGGACCAAGCTGGAGGCTCAGCGCCGTAATCCCGGTCAACCGATCAAGATTGGATTGGGCCTGATTTGGTTGGGACTCGGTTATCTCTTCACGGTCTGGGCCGGACTGCAAGCGAGGGACGGGGCCAAGGCCGCCATGTGGCTGATCACAACGACTTATATCTTCCACACCATCGGCGAGATTTTTCTGTCACCGACCGGCTTGGCCTTCGTCACGAAGACCGCTCCGAAGAAGCACGTCACGTTGTTGATGGGCCTGTGGTTCCTCAGCAGCTTCATGGCCTACGTCATCGGCGGCAAACTCGCCGGGCTAACCGATCGGATCGAAAAGGGAGAGATCAAACTTCCCTGGAGCATTGGCGGCAACGCGGACTTCTTTGTCCTGTTTGTGATCACGTCGTTCGGAGCGGGCGCGGTGATCCTGATCTTCTCACCGTGGCTGAAAAAGTTGACGGCCGGGCGTGAATGAATGAAGTAGGATGGGCACTCTTGCCCGTCCCCGGTAATGGCACTCGAAATGCGGACGGGCAAGAGTGCCCATCCTACAAATCACACTTCAACGATCGCCTTGATCACTCCGGTTTCGAGCTTCGTGTACGACGGGAAGACTTCGACCAGCCCCTCGAACAGCGTGCGGTGTGTGATCCACGGGCGGGTGTCGATGCGGCCGGTTTCGATCAGGTTGATGATGCGGCCAAAGTCTTTCGGCAGCGAGTTGCGTGACGCGAGGATGGTCATCTCGCGGCGATGGAACAGCGGATCGGGGAAGCTGATCTCGTCGGTGACGATTCCCACGAAGACGATCTTGCCGGTGTGGCCGACGTAGTTGAAGGCGTTGCACATCGACTTCGGACTGCCGGTCGCGTCGAAGACGTGAGCGGCCAGCGCGCCGTTCGTGATCTCTTGTAGAGCTTTCATCTCGCTGCCGTCGCCGGTGAAGCGGATCGTGTGCGCGACTCCCATCGTCTTCTGGCAGAAGTCGAGCCGGCCTTGGTTCATATCGAGCACCGTGATCGTCGCGCCGGTCAGCTTGGCGAATTCAATCACGGACAGACCGATCGGGCCGGCACCGATGACGAGCACATGCTCGCCAGGCTGCGGGTTCGCACGATCGACCGCGTGGCAGCCGATGCCGAGCGTCTCGACCAGTGCGAGTTGTTCCAGCGTCAGCTTGCTCGACGGATGCAGCTTGCGAGCGGGCAGCACGAACTGCGGACGCAGCCCGCCATCGACATGCACGCCGAGCACCTGCAGCTTCTCGCAGCAATTGCTGTTGCCGCGGCGGCAGGCATAGCACTCGCCGCAGTTCATGTACGGCTCGACCGAGCAGCGGTCGCCGGACTTCACATTGGTGACGCCGGAACCGACCTCGACCACTTCGATACCCAGTTCATGCCCCGGAATACGCGGGTAGCTGTAGAACGGCATCTTGCCAAGATACCCGCTGATGTCCGTGCCGCAGATGCCGACGCGCTGCACTCGAATCAGCGCTTCGCCGGGACCGGGCCGGTTCGGTTCGGGGATCTCGATGTGACGAAACTGACCGGGCTTTTCGAGTTGAATGGCTTTCATGGCAAATCTTCTTGAAGTTACATCAGAGGTAGGGTGGGTCGAGTCATCGAGACCCACCAGAAATCGTCAACAGTTTGGTGGGTC
>SXKJ01000259.1 GCA_005778115.1 Planctomyces sp.
CGAGCCTTCCGCCGCCAACTGCTCATTCCACTTCCGCAGCAGGTTCTGACCGATCTCCAAGCGACGAGCCGCTTCCGCGAAACTCAGTCCTTGACGAGACACCAACGACACGGCCTCGACCTTGAACTCCCTCGTAAACATTCGACGTTTTGACATGAACTTCGCTACTTACGCGTCACAATACGCGCTACGTTGCGCGCACGCAAAACGTGGGCTAGTCCACCGCAGTCCAAATGGCGCAACTTCAAAAGGCGTGAGCGAGGGCAAACGCTTCATAAGTCCGTGTAGGAGTTCTGCCTTACCAGAGGGAGTGATTTGTGTTTGGCGAACTACGGCCCGTCGATGGCGGATCGTCGATCCTATTAGAGAAGCCGTCGATCACGGTCGGGCAGGATCGTACCTGCGACGTGGTCATCGAGCATCCGTCCGTGTCGGCCAACCATTGCCTGATGGAATTCCGCGAAGGGCATTGGTTCATTGAAGACCTCGGCAGCCGTGGCGGTATCGGCGTGAATGGTGAGAAGGTCGAAAGCGCTTGGGTACCGGCTCTAAGCGTCATCAACATCGGCTCGATCGAGTTCGATTTGAGTTACTCATCCGCTCAGGCCAACACGGACGAGCCACGCGCGGTCTCGTCTGAGTTATTGTCCAAACTCGATCGAGCCTTGAAGTCGGTCTCGACGACCAAAGCGCGGCGGACCCAAGTGCGGGGTGATCAGCCAGCTCCGGCGAATCTGCCGCTGCACCCGCTCGGAACGCTCAAGCCCACGACCGGCGGACACGCGATCCCGCTGCTGTACGACGAGCTGTATCTGGGCCGCGATCCCGATGGGGATGTCGTGTTGCCGTATTTGTCCGTCGCCAGAACGCATTGTGTTCTGAGGTTTCTGGAGAGCTATTGGCTGGTACGCGACCTCAATAACAACGGAGTCAGTATCAACGGCGAGACCATTCAAGAGGGCTGGTTGCTTCCTGGAGCCGTGCTGGGAATCGCGACGCATCAATTTGAAGTGGCCTATGCGACCTTCAATAAATCCGCGCCTCCCTAAATGCCGGTGCCGATCAACGAATTCGATGTGAGCGACGCCGAGTCCTCCACCGACGGCAGTGTGGTGAATCGCGTTTCCAATTCCGAAGTCGCGGAAATCGACCAGTCCGAGCTGATCGAGATTGAAGAGCCACCGAAGATTCGTCCGGCCTCGCCGCTCGTTGATGCGCCCCTTCAGGCCACCGATGAAATGCTGGCCGCGATCGAGGAGATGCGACCTCCGTTCGAAGAGTCACGTTCGCCAGTTGCCGAAGTGAAAGCCGTCGAACCGCATGACCTGAGCGGCACGGCGCTAGCCGCCGGTCTCGAAAGGCCAAACGACACCACCGCTCCGACGGCGAGCACCATTCCGGTCAAAGCCAGTCCCACTGCTCAACCGCCACTCGTCCCAACTACGCGCCCTCGTCGGACAAAGAGCAGTCCAAAGAAGAAGCCAGTTGCGATCGAACCACCGACAACGATTCCTCTCACAGCCAAAACGGAAACCGGCGAGCGGGGCGGCGTCAGCCCCCCGGTGGTCGCTTTGAGCGGAATGGCGCTAGCTATCGGTGGATCGGGATCGACCATTTCCGGCGAATTACCGGCGGCTAGCGCCGTGCGGCCCACAAAACGAGTGTCATTGATGGTGACGAAGCAACAAGCCAGCGTCGTCCAACTGAAGCACGAACGGATCGTCCAGCTCCTGAAGGACCGTCAGTTCGACGGCCTGTTGTTGTCACGGCTGGCGAGCATCGCCTGGTACACCGGTGGAGCGGATGTTCCACGCGGCCTCTCCGGCCAAACGGCCGTGGCA
This sequence comes from Planctomyces sp., assembly GCA_005778115.1. Lineage (GTDB taxonomy): Bacteria > Planctomycetota > Planctomycetia > Planctomycetales > Planctomycetaceae > SXKJ01. The sequence continues at coordinate 1,842 of SXKJ01000259.1, forward strand.
TTGCTCATCACTCCGGAAGGGGGAACGCTGCTAGCTCGCAAGGCCGACCGTGATTTGTTGCTCGGCGACGCGACGGCGGATTGGGGACTGCAACATCGTGAGTGTGCTTGGCCAACGGAGGCCGGTGAGCTGTTGGTCGAAAAACTGCGAACGAAGAAAGTCGCCAGCGATCAACCGTTCGAGCCGTGTGCCGATATGTCATCGGAGGTCGCGGCTCTGCGGTGCCCACTGCGGCCGCAGGAGATTAAGAATCTGCGGAAGCTCGGCATTCGGCTGGCTCGCACCGTTGAGCGTGCGGCGAAGGAATTCCAGCGAGGCGACACCGAAGCTCAGATCGCCGGTGATGTCGCCTCGCGATTGATCCGGCACGAAGTTCACCCCGTGCGAATCCAAGTCTGGGGTGATGGTCGTGGCCGAGGTTTGCAAAACTGGAGCTATGGCCGCACGACCGTGGACCACGATTGCACCATCTCCGTCGTTGGGCGGCGACACGGCATGCACGTCGCGGTGTCGCGAACGGTCAGCTTTGGGATTCCTTCCAAAGAACTCCATCGGTCATTCCCAGACATGCTGATGGCTCACGCCACCGCCTTGACCAGTTCACGCGACCAAACGGAATTGTCAGCCGTGTGGACCCAGGTCGAACGTGTGTGCGAAACGCTTGGCGAAGCCGACGACTGGCGTGCGACCGATCCGGGTTGCGTCACCGGCTATGAACTGTGTGAGAGTCCGATTTCGGCGAAGAGTTCGCTGCGGTTGCGAGCCGGCATGCCCGTCATCTGGCGATCGTTGATCGGCCCCGCGCGAGCCGTTGATACGATTCTCGTTCGCGAAGCGGACAGCAAAGTAATCACCCAGACAGGCGAGTGGCCTAAAGTCGGCGTTTCCGTCAACAATAAACAATTCTTCGTGCAGACGGTCCTGCAAAGATCTCTGTGATTTGTACGTCGTCGACCTGGCGACTTTGCTCAATTCAGAATCTCTACTTCGCGTCTAACCGTTTGATGGGTTTCCCTGATTCGAGGCTGAATATCACGACTTCGGTGATTTCCGAGTTACCAGCGGCAATCTGAGTCCCCTCAGAATCCATGGCCAACGCTTCGAGGGGCGAGATTCCGGTTTTGCAGACCACGGATGACTCACCGGATTCCAGATCCCACACAAAGATGTCGCCCCCTGCATCGGCGGCCAGCACTCTTTGACCATCGGGGAGAAATCGCACTTCAATCGGAACGATGGGGTGTTCCAATTCGACGGCCTTTACTTTCAGGGATCCCGATTGAGCCTCAAGGTCTAAGAGACTCATTCCCCCATTTTGTTCCACACCAACTAACCAATTGTCTGCGGAATTGAATGAGAATTTGACGAACGGTTTTGCGCCTTGAGCGTGAGGGATTTCTCGAATGCGTTCTCCGGATTCAACATTCCAGATCACCACATCTCCGGTCATATTGGAAGCTGCCAGCAGACTTCCTTTGGAACTGACGGTCAGCGTCTGCTTGAAGCGCGGATCTAGTCTCACTTGACCAGCCTTTCGGCTAGTTTTGAGGTTCCAGACAACGACGTTCCCGTCGCGGTCCATCGTGGCCGCGAATTCTCCATCCGGCGTCGTGCAGATTGTAACGATGGGTTGTCGATGCTCTTTCCACCCAGTGGACGGGTCGGGCTTCCCCGACAAGTTCCACGGAATCAACGAGTCTCCGAGAACCAGTACTAATCCGTCTTTCGCTCGAAATCTGGGAGTCTTACCACTTTCTTTGGAGAGTCGCTGTGACACGCTCTCTCCTTTGACGTCCCACACTTCCAGCATGCCCATTGTTCGTTCGGCGACTAGAACGCTGCCGTCGGGACTCATCGTCAGCTCTGCGACTTTGCCGCGCACCAATACTCGCGTCGTGGGACCGACCCAGAGCGTGTACCCAACGGTCCCAAGTAAGCCGATGAGCAGAAGTCCGGCCAAGCCACTCAACGCCACCTTGCGCGTCGGCATGAACAAGAACACCCACTTGGGAATCAGCGCCCCGACGTAATTGCGAGATTTGGCACGGCGGACGATCTCCTTGACCGCTTTGTGCTCGTTGACCAAGTTGCTCAGCTCTTCGATCACTTTCGACGCACCGCTGCGGACCATTGGGTCCGTATCTTCGAGCATCACAGCCAACGCTTTCAGCGTTTTGGAATCTTTGAATTTCGCGATGGCATTGATTGCGTGATAACGCACCTCCGGCGATTCATCTTTAAGCATCGCCATCAAAGCCGCGAGCGTGTTGCGGTCCTGAATCAATCCCAGAGCGATGACCGCCTGGCAACGGATCGACAACTCCTCTCGCAAGGCTTCCTCAAGAAATGGACAAGCGTCGCGAGATTTCAGTTCACCCAGTGACCGCGCTGCCGTGGCACGAACCTCGCGAGAAGGATCCTGACACAACACTCCGCCAAGCACCGGCACCAGCGAGGGATCGCCGGACTGGCCGAGCGTCTCCACGACGCGCCGGCGCAAGGCTGGCTGTGACGAATCCAGTAGAGAGATCAACGCAGGCACTGCCGCGGGAGACCGTAGCTTCTTCAACGCCAGCACGGTCTTGAACGTCACTCCATCGTGATTCGACTGTATCAGTGGGAGCAATCCTGTTGCGGCTGAGGTATCCCCAAGTTTGCCAACGGCTTCGACGACCGCCTCCACGAAAGGAGCGTCCATTGCGACCAGCAATTCCCAGCCTTGCAAAACCTTCAACAGATCGGAGATCGCTTTGGAATCACCCAATTCGCCCAGTGCGTTCGCCGCATAACTTCGCACGATGGCGTCTTCGTCTTGGAGCGCACCAAGCAATGGACGCAGCGCGCGTGGATCATTAAGTCGCACCAGCCCGGACGCAGCGTTCGCTCGCACAGCCGCGTCAGAATCCTTTAACAAGTAGATCAACTGTGGCACGGAGGTTGGCTCTGCGATCAGTGCCAATGCCTCGGCGATCTGCGCCCGAATCAGAGGGGACACATGGTTCAGGCGTGCGACCAGCGGCGGGACAGTCTGCTTGTCGCCAATTCGGCCAAGCACCACGATGGAGTCCGAAATCAAATCGGTCTCATCAGACTCCAGTAAGCCGAGCAATTCTGGCAACACTCGCGAACCAATTGTCACAAGCGTGTTATTGACCAGCGGCTTCCACTGCGGACGCTCCTGGCCATACCGCAAGAGCGGCAAGACGACTCGGCGATCACCGATGGACCTCAATGCCGCAAATACGGCTCGGATAACATCCGAGTCGCGATCCAGCAGTCCGCGCAGTACGGTGCTCACTGCCGAGGGAGTCCCCAATTTGCCAAGCGCCGTCAGGGCACCTTCGCGGATCATGGCCAGTGTGTCTTCAGCATGTTCATTCAGGATTTCCAAGACTTCCGGGTCTTGCGATTCTCCCAGTTCAATCAGCGACTGTCTCCGTGCGACGTTGTCCTCGTCTTTGAGAACATTGGCGGTTTCCAGTTGCTTGCGAATCTTCCGCAACTTGGAGGACGAGAGACTGCCAGTGGGAGCCGGCGCGGCATCGTTCGGAACGGGCAGTTTCGCCGCCGCTTCAATAACTCGCTGAAGGTTTTGGCCGTCGGTTGATCGTCGGATCACGGCGGAATCGGCTGATTGATTCTCGGACGACGACGAAGACGGTCCATGAGCAGTGGGCGCAACGGATGGTCGGTCCGTGACTGGAGCGGAATGACTTCCGCTGCTCGCGGAGCTGTTCGAGGAGATCGGCACCGCGACGGCCGCAGAGCACTTTGGGCACTTCACGCGCTTGCCTCGCAGGGCGACGCTCACTCGAATGGACGCGCCGCACGCACATGCCACACGCAATTTGTCGCCGCTCGGCGGACCAGCCGTCCCGCGGTCTAACGTCCCGTTCGTCGTGTCTGATTCAAGTTTGTTCGGTATCGACTCAGACACAGTGGGCCGCACCAGCGATTGGTTGCAAGATCGGCAGCGCGTCATGTCTGGCGAAACTTCCGCGAGACAGCGGGGACAAACAGCCGTCGTCGTGGACATGGACTTATACCTTTAAGCGGCCGTCCTAATCGCAGGATGAGAAAGCCATCGAGACCCACAATGGATGCCCATCTTGCGGTGAATCTCGCGGAATTGACTCGGCCTACGGTTTAACGGATCAACGGTTCAGAAAAACGGCCAAGGGCGGGCGGCCGACGCTCATCGCATCTTCCGTTCCGCCCTCAGCACAACACAGGGGAGACACATGGAAACAACTGTCTCAAATTACTCGAATTTACCCTTCGTCAAGCTCTTGAAATTCAAGAACGTGCCGGTGAACACCTCGAAGGCGTTGATTTCGCAGACCCCATCGGTGTAGCCGTCCGTTTGACTCGTACCACCGGCCGCAGGGAAGCCGGGGTTAAAGAACGTATCACCGTTAAGATCCCTCAACTCTTTCACACTGCCATCTGCCATAAGGAGATTGGCTCGTCCGCCATGGACGGCCTGCCAGTCGCGAGTGTCCTGAAGGATCAATCGCCCTGTCAGAGCGGTCGTGGTTGCTCCCGTGCCGGCGTGAAGGACTTCATTAGTCGCGTTGACTACGTCGCCAACGGTTGGAAACTTCGTTTGGATAAACTGGCTGGCTGCATCAGTCACAGTGACGAGCGTGACCCGGCCTCCGGTGCCTCCCGTGGGATCCCAATAGGCTGGACCATCGTTGGCCGCTTCGCCCAAACGGGAACCGGCCACCAATTCGCTATTGATCGTAGTCACCAAGACCGCTTCGTCGATGTCGCCGGCAGCGGTGTCTCCCAACAGAGGGATATTGCCAGCTGGGACGTCGGAGATCTCAATCAAGCGCTGGGTGAGCGACCCAGTCGTGTTATTAACTTCCTTGAAGCCTGTAATGTTGACGGTTCCGGTTCCAAGGTAGGTGTTTGGATAGGCCGTCGCAGCTCCGATGGCGTGCAGTGCCGCCGCAGTTCCGGTTCCGACGGTAACGAACTTCGTACCACTGCGCGACAGGTGCCAGCTTGAGGAATAGTTGGTATTCATCCCCAACTCATTCACCATCTTTTTCGTCGCGTCATAAAGCGTGCCTGTCTTCGCTGAGATAACTGATCCATCAAAGGCGTAGAGCTCAGAAAGGTTGTACTTTGTCGGATCTGGGTTACACGCCAATCGGTTTCCGTTCGAGGTGTTCTTGTCGCCATTCGCGTCGTTCAGTTTTTCAGAGCCACGGATGGGGTTGGTGGGGCATTTCATCTGATCCGGTTTGCCAGCCTTCATTCCCACAACGTCGGCGACCCACCCGTTCTTGTCCATCAAACCGTCGCGGTACATATCCCATTGCCCCGACGCCAGGCGGGTCTGGGGATCTATGGTCGCGAAGGAATGCATCGCGATACCAATCTGACGGAGATTGTTCTTGCACTGTGTGCTACGGGCAGCCTCGCGAGCCTGCTGGATGGCCGGCAACAGCAAGGCCATCAGAACGGCGATGATCGAGATCACCACCAACAGCTCAATCAACGTGAAACCACGTCGAGCTGCCACCAACGTCAAACGCTTCGAGACCTTCATTGGACTCTCCTTGAAGAAAAACCACTCGGCCGAGCGGACGACCGGAATCGGTCAAACAATCCGCTCAACCCCCTGAACCACTTCGATTCCCTTCACGACGTCGCGATTCCTTCGCTTCTGACTTCTGGCGTGCGTGACTCACTCGTTCATCGCGAGCGGCCTGCACTTGCCGGCACAACTGTTGAGAGCCGACTAGAGGTGGTTTCAAAACCAGCACGCAGCGCAAGCAAGTGGTGAATTTGTCGAGAACTCAACCTCTCGCTTGCGCGTCGAGCTAGTTTTGAAACCACCTCTGGTGATTTCGGACGGGACGGTACGAGCCACGCTTGAGGCACTGATGAATCAACGGTGAAGACTTCGTGAAGAGGCGGGACTCGTGATCCGTGTCGTTCGCAACCTTCTTGTTCGCGACGATGTTTCTCATCACGGTGCGAACTCAACTCTCAACGAATCGCAGGCTATCCAGGCGAGATGAAGCGTTGACGAAGAGCCGGTGAAAGCTCGTGGAATCTCAAATGTCATTGTTTAACCGCTACGCCATCGGCGTGCGCGCGAACGTAAGTCGTGTTTCCACGTCGCGCCCACGCCGTTGGTGTTGGGGTTAAACAATTCCTCCGACAGTCCCTTTACCTGGATGAATCGCTCGATGGCGTACTTGAGAGATGGACGATCCGAAAATTCACTTCTCTGATGATCGGTGCGGGTTCAAGTGACGCGCCAAGTTCTCTGGAATCTGAGAATCTGCTGGTGCGATTGGTTGACGGATGCACTTTCTCTTGGCATCGTGCTTTCGCACACGTCTCTTTGAGAGCATTTCTTCGCTCCGGTGTCTGGCCCCAACCTTCGATGTCCGCCTGAGCTTTCTGCGATGGCAATACTCATCACTTGGAAGGAATCGTCATGCTGTTTTCGCCGTGGTTATCGTCGTTCGCGAAACGCTCGCTGGCACAGTGGTCAGCCCTGTCAGCCCCCCCCCCAACGACGGCGTTCGCTCTGCGGGCGGTGTGATTCGTTCGTCAGTGCGATCGAGAGCTTGGAGCCGCGCACGGTGCTCAGCGCGGCGGACGACTACCTCAGCACAATGGCCACGCTGCAAGGCTTGGCGGACACGGCGATCGCCAATGCGCAATCGCAAATTGACGCAGCGGTCACGCGTTACCAAACCACGATGGTGTCCGCCAACGACAACTACACCTTGGCGGTCAATGACGCGGTCGCCGTTTACGACTCGGCGATCCAACAGGCCGACACGGACTTCTGGGATCTGGTGAATCCGGCGCTCGACCAGTATCAATCGGACGTCGATGCCGCCAACGCGGCTTACGACGCACTCGTCGATCCCGCGTACGACGTTTACCTCTCAGCGGTCGATGCCGCC
>SXKJ01000260.1 GCA_005778115.1 Planctomyces sp.
AAGTCTAGTCGTGTCGCCACAGCGACCGGCTCCAGTTCGATCCCCAAACAACAAAACCCTCGGTTTTCCGTGGAAAACGAGGGTTTTGAACCAATGAAGGTGGTGGGACTCGAACCCACGACCTACGGATTAAAAGTCCGTTGCTCTACCAACTGAGCTACACCTCCAACGCCAGCCTGGGACTGGCGGAAGGGGGCGGAGTGTGGTGGTCGAGTTGGTCAACGTCAAGCAACGGTTACGACGGCTCAGCAGCGTTTGCCAGCTCGGACGAGCGGGCTATTCTCAGCTCGAATGGCGCGTGCTTTAAGAGGAAAAGTTGGAGGAGTGTGTCATGAAGTTGTCGTTATCGGTACGCATCGCGGAGGCTCCTTGTAAGACGAAGCTCAACGTGCCGTTTCGAGATCTGGTGCAGTTGGCGGCCGAGTTGGGTTACGGAGCGATCTGCATGAGAGCTAGCGCGGGAGGGATTGGAACTCCGCGAGCAGAGCTTGAACAGATGCGGAGCGGAGTCGAACGCGCCGGACTGTGCGTGTCGATGATCACAGCGGACAGCGATGTGCCGCTCAACAACGAGCACGGGCCGGACAGCCTGCGGAACATCGGGCCGAGTCTGGACGTGGCCGAAGCGCTGGGCTGCGATTTGATTCGCGTCTGTTTGAAGAGCGAGGCGGATATCGAACACGCTCGGCGAGCGGCGGAGGAAGCGGCAAAGCGCAACATTCGGCTGGCTCATCAGTGTCACACGACAACGTTGTTCGAGACCGTCGAACGGTCGCTGGAGGTGCTCCACCAAATCCGGCGTTCGAATTTTGGGCTGATCTATGAACCGGCCAATCTCATGCTGTGTGGCGAGCCATACGGGTTAGAAACGCTGCGTCGGTTAAAGCCCTATTTGATGAATGTCTATGTGCAGAATCATGAGCTCGATCCGCAGGGGCCAGTCGAGTTGGAGACGTGGTGCTTGGGAATGCGGCGTTTTCGGCACATCCCGATTTGGGAGTCGGGAGGCGTTCATTTTCCAGCGGTCATCGGAGCATTGAGGGAGATCGGCTACAACGGCTTTGTCACCATTCACCAGGCGTATGCCGAACTCATGGGACCGCGCGAGGCGGCGGTGCAAACGGCAACGTACCTGCGCAGTCTCGGTGGGTTCGAATGATTTTTACTCATGTGAGCGGCAAGGCGCTAGCCGCCGGTTTCGACCGAATCCAGACCGGCGGCTAGCGCCATGCCGCTCACCTTCAAGGAAATCGTCCTGATGCCGCCGCGTGCCATTGTCTTTGCTTTAGATCAACTCAGCCGCCGTTGTCTGGGATGCTATGGGCATGAATGGATCGAAACCCCGAATCTCGACCGGTTAGCTGCACGCGGCGTGGTGTTCGATCACTCCTTCGCTTCACCGGTCGAGGAGCCGCCATTTACCGACGTGACCTCCCGTTGGATCGAACAATTGAAACGCAAAGGCGTCTCCGTGCGTTGGCTGTGTGAAGCGGACGAGCCGGCCGTTGGCGACGCGGAAGAGTTGAACAAGACCTCGCTCGCCCGATTGGTGTATCAGGCCGAGCAGGCATTGGTGGAATTGAGCCGCGAACCCGCGGCTCCGTGGCTGCTCTGGTTGGAATCGCGAGGGATCGGCTGGCCGGGCCTCGCGGCGTCGCAGTTTGTGGAGCTGTATGCCGACGAGTTAGACGATGTTCCTGAGAGCCTGATTGCACTGAGAGAGATCGAAGTCATGTATGCCGCGCTGCTGACGCAATTTGATCACTTCCTCGGCTGTCTGCTGGCGAGCATCGAGCGTCTGTTTGGCGATGCTCCGCCGGTGTTGATTCTCCTGGCCCAGCACGGGCAGGCTGTGGGTGAAGGGGAACTACTCTCTTCGTTCGTGAACCGTCCGAGTGAAACGCCGTCGGACATCGAAAGCCTTCGAGATGAACTCGTGCATCCCCCGCTACTAATTGCCGGGGCTGCACACGACTCGCTCGGCAGCCGGCGTTCCGAGTTGGTGACGCCAGCGGATGTCTTACCGACGCTGAGCGACTGGTTCGGCATCTCGTCCACGGCATTGGCCGATCAAGACGAACGAAGTTTGTTGCCGCTGTTGCTAAACACCGATTGCGTGCCGCGCTCTGAGTTGTTTCTGCGAGATCACGAAGGGGGCGCGGCGGTGCGGACCAGCGAGTTTTACTTCATTCAAAGGGAGTCCGACGCGCAGTCTGAAGAGGGGGATTCATCCGGCTGGCTGTTCCTGAAGCCCGAGGACGCCTGGGAGTTGAACGACGTCGCCGCTCAGTATCCCGAACAAGTCACGACACTCCGAACAGCACTCGCGTCTTGGCGAGCGGGGCAGCGTCAACCCCCCGGTCCAGTAACGCACCCAGTAACGAACACACCGGGGGGCTGACGCCGCCCCGCTCGCCGGTTGGGTGAGATTACTGTCCGAGGCAATACAGCCACTCTTGCCGCTTGTCTCCGGACGAGGCGGCCGTGCGGACAAACATTTGGCCTCCCACGACGGCGGGACTGGCAAAGCCTTCGTCGCCCAGTTGGTTCTCAGCAACCGATTCGTACTTCTGCGGGTTCGGCTTGAAGACGTACCAGGTGCCACGCTCGTTGGCCCAATAGATGTTTCCGCCGACCAGCACTGGTGAGGCACTCGTCGGGCCTGTGAAGAGACGCTCCTTCCACATTTCTTTTCCGTCACTGGCTTGCCAACAGAACAGGATTCCGCGGTCGTTCAACGCATAGACAAACCCGTTGTGAGTCAGCAGGGATTGCTCGTAGCACTTCTCTTCATTCTTCCAGAGCACCTTGCCGCTGCCGTCGGCTTTGACCGCGATGGTCTCCGACTTCGGATAGCCGCCGCTGGCGATGACGACGTCGCCGTCCCAGACCATCGTGCCGCAGGTCGCGGCGGTCGTGCCGGGAGTCGTCCAAAATTGCTTGCCGTTGCTCGGATCGTAGCTGGCGACTTGCCCGGCTCCGCTGATCAGCAACTGATCCTTGCCAGCGACGTGCGCGACCACCGGCGTCGAGAACGTGATCATGTTCTGCCGCTTCGTGCGCCAGAGTTGCTTGCCCGATTGCCGGTCGAGCGCGGTGATCGCGCTTTCGCCGTCGAATTCCGCCGAGACGATGACCGAATCGCGATACAGCGTCGGTGACGGTGCGTAGCCATACCGGAAAGCTCGTGGATTGAATGGGCCTACCGTCTCTTGCCAAACCTTCTTGCCGCTCAAGTCGAGTGCCGTGCATTGCACGGTCTCGTGATGAAAGAACATCGCGAAGAGTCGCTCGCCATCGCAGGCGACCGTTGGCGTCGCTTCTGTGTTCTTTGAATGGTTTTGTTCTGGGAAGCCACCTTCGCTGATGTCCGTCTTCCAGAGTTGCTTGCCCGTCTTACGGTCGAACGCCACGACCGATTGCACCTGCGGCGACTTCGATGCCGTCGAGAGGATGATCTGATTGCCGACCACGATTGGCGACGAATGTCCGCGTCCCGGCACCGGAGTCTTCCAGACGACATTTTCGGTATCGCTGAATTTGGTCGGTGCGGTGGGAGCCATTGCGACTCCGTTGCGAGACGGTCCACGCCACCACGGCCAGTCTCGGTCAGCCGACAGCTTGGGAAAATCACCGACACCGCGATCGGACGCATCCGCAGCCCAGCCGGCCATCGAACCTACCGACAGTATCGTACACACAGTCAACAGCCAAACGCGGAAGCTCGAAGCAGGCATGTCGTTGGTTCCTTCAACGGAGTTTCGGAAGATGAATGAATTCAGCGGAGGGGGAGTTATACCTCGCAAAGCTCGCCTGGTTCATTCTTGGCCGCGCGATACATTCCGCTCGCGGCCGAAGTCACGGTTCGCTCAACGAATGGAGGATGGCATGATGAGAGTTCTGAGAATCGCTTTGATGTTCGCCGCGTTGACTGCCACCGCGAAGGGAGAGGAAGCAGATCGTCGCTTTCCATTCTTCCAATACCTGACCAGCCAACCGGCCGCGACGATGGTGACATACACTCCGTCGCAGTTGGACCCTCGGCAAGAGGTCAATCAGCGGCGGCTGACGACGAGTTCGATTCGCGCCGACCTGGAGGCTCTGCGACCCGCGTTCGATGGCCTGATCTTGTACGGCTATCACGAAGCCTGCACGCCGCGAGTGGTCGCGCTCGCCAAAGAGCTGAAGTATCGAGCCGTCTTGCTGGCGATCTGGGACACGAAGTCGGCTGCGGAAGTGGACGGCGTTGTCGAGTTGGCTCGGTTGTATGAATTGGACATAGCCTTAGGAGTGCTCGTTGGGAACGAGGGGATCACGTTCAAGCGGTATGAAGCGGACGACCTGATGATCGCAGCGTCTCGCTTGCGTCAGAAGCTTCCAAAGACCGTGCCGTTGGCGACGAGTGAGCCGCTCGTCGGCTATCAGCACGAGTTCATTCGCACCTTCGGCGACTTCCTGGCTCCGAACATTCACCCGGTCTTTGACCGCCCGCAGTTCTCGCCTGAAGCGGGTGCGGCCTGGGCTCGCGAAGAGGCGTTGAAGTTGGCCCAACAATCGAAGAAGCCGGTGTTGCTCAAAGAGACGGGCTTTCCACACGATGGCAAGCCCGCGTATTCGCCGGCATCCCAGCAAGCTTTCTGGTCCGCGTACACGCAGCCGGGATTAATCGCGCAGGTCGCGAACACGCCGCAGGCCTGGGTCTTTCACGGCGTCGCATTTGAGGCGTTCGATCTGCCTTGGAAGAGCGAAGAATCCAAGCTCACGATTGAGAAGTCGTGGGGCCTGCTGTCGCCGAAACGTGAGCCGTATCCGGCCTTCGACGTTTGGCTCGCCTACCGTGACTGGACCAAGTAATTCTCGAAACGGTTGCCAAACTAAACTCGCCGCGTAACACCAAAACTCGTTTTGGCCGGCAGAGCGTCTTGCTTGCCAATCGTGCCTCATTTCTTGTTCTGCGGAAGTTGTTCCTGAGACTCCCTGATCCGCTCCTTCACAATCGCGATCCATTTCTTCTGCGACGGATGCAATCGCCCCGCCTGCTCCAGGCGTTCCAGAACAGCGAGTCCTTGCTTGAACAAAATGATTGCTTTCGCATGGTCCTTCAACTGCTGGTTCGTCGCCCCGAGATTGTGAAAACTCACATACAAGTCGAACTGGGCCTGGCCGTTGCTCGGATCGGCCGCCGCTAACTGCTGTTTAATCTCGAACGCCTTCAGATAAAACTCCAGCGCCTTAGCCACCTGCGCGGACTGAAGCTGCACGTCGCCAACCATCTCGTAGGCGATGGACAGGTCGCGCTGGGTCTGGGTGTCGTTCGGATCGTCTGCCACCAACTTTTCATTGATCTTCAGACACTTCTGATAAGACCCCAGCGCCTCGGTCATCTGCCCGGACTGAAGCTGCACGTCGCCGAGCTTGCTGTACGAGATGGACAAGTCGCGCAAAGCCCAGGCGTCGGTCGGATCGTCCGCAGCCAACTTCTGACTAATCTCCAGATACTTCTGATAAGATCCCAGTGCCTCGGTCACCTGCCCGGACTGAAGCTGCACGTTGCCGAGAAAGTTGTACGAAAAGGATAGGTCGCGCTGGGCCTGAACGTCGCTCGGATCGGCCGCCGCCAATTTCTGACTAATCTCCAGATACTTTTGGTAAGAACCCCGTGCCTCGGTCACCTGTCCAGACTGAAGCTGCACGTCGCCAAGTTTATTGTACGAGATGGACAGGTCACGCTGGGTCTGGACGTCGCTCGGATCGGCCGCTGCTAACTTCCGACGGATCTCCAGGCCTTGTTGATAAGACCCCAGTGCCTCGGTCGCCTGCCCGGACTGAAGCTGCACGTTGCCGAGCTTGTTGTAAGAGACGGACAGGTCGCGCAAAGCTCGAACGTCGCTCGGATCGTCCGCCGACAACTTCTGCCGGATCGCCAGACCCTGCTGATACGACGCCAGCGCCTCAGTAACCTGCCCGGACTGAAGCTGCACGTCGCCGAGTTTGTTATACGAGACAGACAGTTCGCGCTGGGTTCGGGCGTCGCTCGGATCATCCGCTGACAACTTCTGATTGATCTCGAAAGCCTTCTGATAAGTCCCCAGTGCTTCAGTAGCCTGCCCGGACTGAAGCTGTACGTTACCACGCCTGTTGTATGAGGCGGAAAGGTCACGCTGCCAAATCGGGTGGGTGACATCGAGCTTCCGAAGTTGCTCGGCGGAGGCGTGGGCGGATTGAAACCGAGCTGCCGCGCGGGAAAGCGTTTCATAGCGCAAGGCTCGGTCGCCCAGCTCAATTTGGGTCCAGAAGTGTTCGTGGAGTGCCTCCGGCCAGTGGGCGTCGGCGGCGAGTAGCTTGTCGCAGAGTTCTTCGGCCTGCAGCAGTTCACCGCGCGTCAGGTGCAGTCGCACGCCTTCGAGTAACGGGGCGAGCCTGCGGCGGCGCTGCCGCTCGTGTTGCGCGTCCTCAGCGGTGACGAGTTCCAATAGCCGTGATTGTTGAAGGGTCACATAAGCTAAGGCCGACTCGACCCCCTGTTCCCGCATGATGCGGTTTAGTTCGACGAACTCCGGTGAGGCATCGCCCGACTGAATCGTGGCGGTGATCGACCGCAGGAACTCATCGACCTGTCCCAGCCGTCGGTCGCGTGATGCCGCGGCGGCCTGCTTTGCCTCGTCCCGCTTCCGCCAGTCCTGGAGCGACTCGGCTTCTGTGAGGTCGCGCTGGTAGGTCGCCTCGATCTGCTTGACGAGTTGCTCGCGAATCCGTTCGGGTTGGAGTTCCTCCAACTGCTGAGCAACAGCCTGCGTGACCAACTTGACCATCTCGTCGGGTTTGCGAAAGGCAGTCCACCAGACGCCACCGGCAACGAGTGTGAGCAAGATGAGTACGGCGACGAGATTCCGCGTCACATTCTGCTGCCAGGCGCGGAACTGCCGCCGCAGTAGGGCGAACTCGTCCTTGAGTCGTTCGACCTTCAGTTCAAGTTCGGTGTCGTTGGCCGCCTCGTGCCGCAGATGCACATGCTCCTGCCAGCGCTGCCGCCAGGCCTCCTGCAATGCCCGCCGTTCGGTCTGATACCCGACCGGGTCCAGGTGGGCAGGATCGTGCGGCAGGTCCAACTGTTCGAGTGGCCGGTCACGCGTGCATCCGTCGGCGGCGAAGATGAGCCACGTCTTCTTGCCGCGTGCGTGAGCGTAGAGGAATTCAAACTGGGTGTATGAGAAGCGGCCGAACTCGTGAGCGACAGTGGGTGGCTCGGCACCATAGCCGCGGCCAACTATCTGGATCAGGCCGTCGCAGTCGTCGATCTTGTCTCGCAACACCTGCCGCAGATCGCCCGGCTCCAGACCGAAGAGATCCTGCCAGACCGGTTCATATCCCAGCCGCGCCAAAACATTCGCGACCAACTGACGTGTGTGGCCCAATTCCGCAGTCACTGCCGAGATAAACAGGCGCGGTTTCATGATCGACTCCTCATCACGATGCCGCAGTACAATCGCATCCGCCAACACTTCGATGAAATTGCATCACGCAACCTCGACCGCTTCGACCCACGGCCAAACGATTCGATTGCCTGCTCACACTGCTTCAATTCGTGCTGGTGCTTGCCCAGCTTGCGGTCGAGCAACTCGCTCTCAAACGCCAACACCGTGAAGAGCAACTGCCGTCCAGACGACATGATGTACCTCAAACATGACTGACCCCGACGCCGTAGGACGGTCATCACAAAGGCGAGGCTCAGCAACTGCAAGCCTGATGAATCAAGTCGCGGCGATGGCGACATCGTTTAACGCCGAAAATGTCGCCGAGACGCGAGCAAAATACACGAGTCACTCCGTAACTCGATTCGAGTCACGGAGTGACTCGTCTACCTTGCGGCTTCGCCGCACTACACCTTTTCAGGAAGCTCGTAACCTTTGCGGCGCGGGTGGTCGAGGAGTTGGTTGGCTTCGTCATCACCGAGGAATTTTTCGGCGACGGGATCCCAGCGCAGGTTGCGGCCGAGTTGTCGGCCGATGTTGCCAAGATGAAAGATCGTCGCGGTGCGGTGGCCGCACTCGACGTCGGCGACGGGGAGTTTGCCGGAGTCGATGCTGTCGAACCAGTTGTTGATGTGGGCGACGGTGTACGACGGGCCGTCGGGGAGTTGCACGTTCTCGATCAGTTCCTTCGGATTGGAATGCACGCTCCCTCGGCGGATTTCGACTTTCCCTTTTTCTCCGATGAAGATCGCTCCGCTGATCGAGCCGGTGCTCAGTTCCATGCGAGTGCCGTTGGCGTACTCGAACGCGAGCGACGGGCGGCGGCAGAGTTGCCAGCCACGCTCGCGCGATTCGGGGGCGGTGTATCGCGGCGGGTCGAGCAGCGGGCCATCGACCAGCACTTTGACCGGGCCGGTCCCGTCCATGCCGAGCGCCCATTGCACTTGATCGAACGCATGGCCGCCCCAGTTCCCCATGTTGCCGGTGCTGCTGACTGCCGACTTGCACGATGCGGCGATACTTGCGAGCCGCCTCGACCATGCGCCGGCCCTCGACCACGCACAGCGTCAGCGGCTTCTCGACATACACATGCTTCCTCGCCTGACACGCCGCAATCGCGATCAGCGCGTGCCAATGCTCCGGCGTCGCAATCATCACCGCCGCGACGTCCTTGCGATCGAGCACTCGCCGATAGTCCTACACGACGTCCTTCTCGGTGATGTTGACCTTGCGAGCCGCCAGTTCCGCTCGCCCCCGATGCACGTCGCACGCCGCCACAATCCGAGTCCGCGGAGGCAACCCAGGATCAATGTAGCTCTGCCCGCGCCGCCCACAGCCAATCAACGCGACACTGACGCGATCATTGGCTCCAGGCCGATCACCCTGAGCGAGAGCGCCGCACGAGATGACATGCGGAGTTGTCAGACACATCGCTCCGATCAGGCCATTCGTCAGGAAGGTACGGCGGGAAGTATGCTGCATGGAAAAGCTCCAATTGTCTGAATGGTCGCCGAAGTTCGATTTGGCCACTGATGAAACACGGATCAAACACGGATCAGGAAAACAAAGGCAAATTGCTTTCTCCGTGTTTCGTCGGTGGCTCAAATTCATGGCTGCTTCTCCAAAAACCAAACATTGGCATACCGCACTTCGCTGTTGTGGTCTTGCAGGTTGATCGGGCCGGGTTCGGGGCCTTCGGGCTGGGGCGAGGAGGTGGTGGCGTGCGGCAGTTCCACGTTGTCGTGGACGACGACTCGGTTGTGCCGCACGGTCATGCGAGCGTTCTTGGTCTTCTGGCCGTTGGCGAATTGAGCGGCCGTGAAATCGACGTCGTAGGTTTGCCACGACAGCGGCGGGAAGGACATGTTGAGGTCCGGTTCCTTGATCGAGGGGATGCCGCCGCACTCGTGGTTGTGCGGCTTCAGCCCGAACGAATCGAACATCTGCACTTCATACCGGCTTTGCAGATAACACCCGCTGTTGCCGCGGCTCGGCACGAGCGGGCCATAGGGAATCTGAAACTCGATGTGCAGCGTGCCGCTCTGATGCTTGAACTTGCTGGTGGCCCCTTGCATCAGGAGTTCGTCCTTCGTCACGCGACCGTTCTCAAATTGGTCGTCGTTTTTACCATCGAACAGCACGACGGCGCCTTTCGGCGGCTTGGCTCCGAGCGCGGGACTCTTGCGCACGATCCGTTTCAGTTCGCCGATGACCTTCCCGTCTGTCGTGAGCACCATCACTCCGTCTTTGATCGTTGCGGTCTGTTCGTCCGCCTTGAACGTGGTGACTCCTGCGACGATTTCTCCCTCACGCGGAGCCGATTCGTGCTTGTCCCAACCGTCACCCGGCAGCCCTCCGTTCCACCACACGGCGTGAAACTTGCCTTTGCCGAGCGAGATGGCCTGCACGCCGATCTTTTGCGTGAGTGCCGCTTTGATGACTTCGCCGATGTATTCGCCTTGAACTTGGAAGTCTGCATCAAGCCTCTCCGCACGAGGCTCGTCCCCTCAGGTCTGAGCCGACCATGACGCCAGTGCCAAAATGCTCATCCACGCCACGGACGTTGCCAGACATCGACGCTTGGTTGATCTCATGAGACACCTCTCGGCATTGCCAATGATTGAAGGCTTGTCGCGGAGATAAAAAAGGAGTTGCGGACAGACTAACCCGAAGCGTCAGCGAGGGCGAACGCTCAGCCGGCTAGATTTGTGGCGAAGCTTTCTGGAGCGTTCGCCCTCGCTGACGCTTCGGGTTAGTTGCGGCGGCTGTGCCGCGCCAAGTGAATCACCGTGACCATGAAAACATCAGCTCGCCCATTACACTGGCTGCGATCTGTCAACCCGCCATCTTCGCGAGGAATGCATCATGCGTCATCCGGTTCGGCTCGTGTTGTTCGTGTTCCTGAGTCTCGCCGCACAAAGCAGTCGCGCTCAGGAGGTCTCTCAGCTCGAAAGCTACATTCGCCTGCACTACACGAAGCAGGAGTATCTCGTGCCGATGCGCGATGGAGTGAAGCTCTTCACGTCGGTCTATCTGCCGCGCGATACCAGTCACACCTATCCGATGCTGATGAAACGCACGCCCTACGCCGTCGGGCCTTATGGAGCCGACAAGTTCGCCGCGTCGCTTGGCCCCAGTGAGCACTTCGTGAAGGCGGGATATATCTTCGTCAATCAGGATGTGCGTGGCCGATTCAACTCCGAAGGGGAGTTCATTCAAGTCACACCGCACGTCGCCAACAAGCAGAAGCCGACCGACGTTGATGAGAGCAGCGACACGTACGACACGATCGAATGGCTGCTGAAGAACGTCCCCGGCCACAATGGGCGAGTCGGTCTCTACGGTATTTCGTATCCCGGCTTCTATGCGTCGGCCGGGATGATTGATGCGCATCCCGCGCTCAAGGCGGTTTCGCCGCAGGCTCCGGTTGGCGACTGGTACTTCGATGACTTCCTACACAACGGCGCGTTCTTTCTAGCTCATGCTTTTCGTTGGCTGGCGAACAACGCGACCGAGCGGCCGAAGCCGACGACCGACAAACCGAAACCGGTCGAGTATGCCACGCCTGACGGCTACAAGCTGTTTCTCGATGCCGGTTCGATGGAGAACGTCAGCAAGCAGCACTTGAAGGAGACGATCTCGTTTTGGAAAGAGATGATGGCTCACCCGAACCGCGACACGTTCTGGCAGCGGCGCGACATTCTGCCGCATCTGAAGAACGTGGCTCCGGCCGTGATGGTCGTGACCGGCTGGTACGACGCCGAGGATCTTTATGGCTCGTTCAAGTCGTATCAGGCGATCGAGAAGATGAACCCGAAGGTCAACAATGTGTTGGTCGTCGGCCCGTGGCATCACGGTGGCTGGGCCAGCGGTGACGGTGACAAGCTTGGAAGCGCGAGGTTCGGATCCAAGACGGCTGCGTTCTATCGGGCAGAGATCGAGTTCCCGTTCTTCGAAAAGTATCTCAAAGACGAAAAGCATTCGGCCCCCGCCGAGGCGACCGTGTTTGAAACCGGCTCAAACGCCTGGCGCACCTTCGACGCCTGGCCCCCCAAGGGAACGCAGTTGAAGCCGCTCTTTCTGCGCGAGAAAGAGCAACTCGACTTCACCGTACCGACGACAAAGGACAGCTTCGATGAATACGTCAGCGATCCCGCGAAGCCGGTACCGTACTCGGAAAGCATCACACCGCGCATGAACATCGAATACATGACCGACGACCAACGATTCGCCGCGCGGCGGCCGGACGTGCTGGCGTATCAAACCTCGGCCTTCACCGAGGACATGGTTCTCGCCGGCCCGATCGACGTGGACCTGTGGGTCTCCACGACCGGCACCGATGCCGACTTCGTCGTGAAGCTGATCGACGTTTTCCCGGATAACCCTGATCCCGCGACACAGCCGGGTTATCAAATGTTGCTCCGCAGCGAAGTCTTCCGAGGCCGCTTCCGCAACAGTTTCGAGCGACCGGAAGCGATCGTCCCCAACCAGCCGACACGCATCCGTTTTGAATTGCTCGACGTGCTGCACCGCTTCGCCAAAGGGCATCGGCTGATGATCCAAATTCAGAGCACCTGGTTCCCGCTGGTCGATCGCAACCCGCAGAAGTTCGTCCCCAACATCTTCCTGGCCAAGCCAGAAGATTTCCAAAAGGCGACGCACCGCATCCTTCGATCGGCAGAACACCCGACGTCGTTTCGCCTGGGTGTGCTGACCACGAAGTAACCCGAATCGTCCGTCTTGAAGTGGAGAGTCGCGGAGCGGCGGCAGCAGGTAACCGTGGGCGTCAGCCCACGGAAACGGGTTTACTGATTTCGTTGAGCCGCGAAGCGGCGGCAGATTCAAGACGTTTTGATTCTGTCGCCGCTTCGCGGCTTAACACAATCGAGAACGGCCGAAGTCCTTGGGCTGACGCTCAAGGCTATCTGCTTACGCTGCTCCGCAGCTCGAAATGCCCAACGTCGAAACTAATGCGTCGGGTTACTTTTCATTTGCCATCGCTGGCTTCAACGACCTGCGAACGTCCCAAATGCTTCTCGAACCAATCGAGATTCGTCTGCATAATTTTGAGGATCATGCGTGGTTCGGTCGGGCCGTGCGGTTGGCGCGGCAAGACCAGCATCTCGACCGGCGCGCCTTGTTGCTTGAGCGCGTTGTAGAACTCATAGCCCTGTGTGACTGGCACACGCACGTCGGCTTCGCCGTGTTGGACGAGCGTCTTGGTCGTGACACCTTTAGCCTGAAACACCGGCGAACGGGCTCGATACAGCGACACGTCTTCCCACGGTTCGCCGCCGAGATAATCGCGCAGGAAGCCAGGGATGTCCGCCGTGCCGGTGAAGCTGACGAGATTCGTCACGGCCGCTCCGACCGACGCCGCTTTGAATCGGTTCGTCTGCGTGATCGTCCACGAGGTCATGTAGCCGCCGTAGCTCCAACCCATCACGCCGAGACGCTCCGGATCGGCGATCCCTTTTTCGATGACGTGATCCACTCCGGCCATCAAGTCACGAAAATCGCCGCCGCCCCAGTCCTGGTAGTTTGCGAATCGAAACTTCTGCCCGTACCCGGTCGAGCCGCGTGGATTCGGCTGCAACAGAGCAAACCCGCGTGCCGCGAACGCCGCGTTCGGATAATTGCCCGCGTTGCCGGCGAACGATTGCACAAAGACGCCTGTCGGGCCGCCGTGAATCTGTAACAGCAACGACACGCGCGTTCCCGCTTGGTAATTGACCGGGTACGTCAGCAGTCCTTCGATCTCTTGCCCGTCGAAACTCTTCCACTTCAACACCTCTACCTTGCCGAGCGGAGCGGTTGGCAGATGAGGGTTCGCTTGGCTGACCTGAGTCGGAGCGAATTTGTCACTCGACGACACACACGCTTCGGGAGC
Organism: Planctomyces sp.; assembly: GCA_005778115.1. Lineage (GTDB taxonomy): Bacteria > Planctomycetota > Planctomycetia > Planctomycetales > Planctomycetaceae > SXKJ01. The sequence goes on from SXKJ01000260.1 coordinate 13,363, forward strand.
TCGCTGCGGAGCTTCTCGCACGAACCCAAACGTCGAGCCTTTTGAGTTCAGCTCAAACGCGCGGACGAAATCACTGCCAGAGTAGAGTTCTTCGATCTTGCCAGACTCAATGTTGATCGCGGACAGGCGATTCAACGTCCCGTGCGTCTCCGTGAAGAAAAGCCGCGTCCCATCGCTGGACCATCCGATGAGAGTGGGCTGCCGGTCAGGTGTGCCCGGTAATGACTTCACGGCTCCGCCGCCCACGGGCACGATCTGCATGGTGTAATTGCCGGCCCAAGTTGGCGGATCATCGCTGACGACCATCGCCACCGATTTTCCGTTCGGCGAGAACAACGGGGCGAACTCCGAACCGCCAGTCTTCGCCAGCGGAGCAATCTTCCCCGTCGCCACATCTACGATCGACACGTCCGAGGTCGTCCAGTCATCCGCAAACGGAGACTTGCGATGAGAGAAGACAATCGACTTCCCATCCGGCGACCAATCGAAGCTGCCGCCCCCCGGTCGAGCGGCTGCGCCGATCGTGAAGTTACCCGGCGTCAGCAAGCGTGAAACGCGTTTGCCCTCTTTGTCCTTGGCGACCGAGATCAAATACAGCCGATCCATTTTGTAATCGCGGTCCATCCAGCGCGAGTCATCCTTCAACTTCGCCGCCTTCTCGTCGGCATCGGTCGGCGGATCGTTCATAACGAACGCGATCTGCTGACCATCGGGACTCCACGCGAACGCACCGACTCCTGATTTCACATCGCTGAGCTGTTCGGCCTCGCCTCCGGCGACGCGCAGCCGAAACAGATTGGTCTTCCCCGAACGATCCGACGTGAACGCGAGAAACTTTCCGTCCGGCGACCACATGGGGTTCGTGGACGACTTCGTGGCAAACGTCATCTGCGTTGCATCGCTGCCGTCCGAGTTCGCGACCCAAATCTGCGAAACGAATTCGCTGCGATCCTCGGTCATCTCCGCTTCGGCAACCGTGTAGGCCACGCGCCGCCCATCCGGCGACGGCCGCACGCTCGCGATGCGCCGCACCTTCAACATCAACTCCGGCGTCCAACCTTCAACGGCCGGCTGAGCTTGAACTCCAGCGACCAACAAGCCGACCACCAACATCGCGCACACACCGAGGCGAGCCATCGTATTCCTCCCAAATAGGGCTCTCCGCCATCCGTGGTGATTTCAGGGCCAGTGAGCCGCAAGACGCTAGCCGCGGGTTCTTTTCATCGACCCGCGGCTAGCGCCTTGCGGCTCACGAATTCGTTTTCAACACGGATGGCGAAGAGCCCCAAATAGTACGCCAGAAAACCATCGCGAATATCAAAGCAGCAGCATATCCGCGAACAACGGCCGGACCAGTCTCACCTCCTTCGCGTCCTCTGCGACCTTCTGTTCAAAAACAAATTGGATTGAACAGAAGGTCGCAGAGGACGCGAAGGAAGTGCGGTGACGGTGTGACGTCGCACGAAACAGTTACGTCACCTTCTGTGAGTGGCCGGTCTCGGCGGCTCGGTAGCAGGCGAAGACGGTCTTCAGTGCGTGCAGGCTTTCGGCTCCCGTGAGTGTTGGCGGTTCGAGACCTTGAGCGGCTCGGACACAGGCTCGCACGAGCGGCGTGTAGCTCCCTTGCTCGGCCGGGCCTTCGTGTTTCTTGATCTGTGGTGGCGTGTCTTTCGTGCTGTACCACTGCAACGGCTCGCCGCCGTGTGGGTCGAGTTGTACCCAGCCGTGCGAGCCCCAAATCTTGATGTGCGAGTGATAGCCACGATCGAGGTAATAGCCGCTGGTCATTGTGCCGAAGCTGCCGTTGTCGAACCGCAGCGCCATCGCGGCCGAGTCCTCGGCTTTGAGCGGTTGCCCGCCGACGATCCCCGTGAAGCCGGTTGCCTCCACAATCTTGGAACCGGTCATGAACATCGCCAGATCGAGCCAATGAATGCCGAGCCAAATCAGATGTCCGCCGCCAGATCGCGCGCGATCGGCGAACCAGGATTGGTGATAGGTCGGACTCTTCAGTCGCGTCTGATCGGCGACGATATGCAGTTCGCAGCCGTAGATCTTTCCGATCTGCCCGGAATGAATCAGCTTCTTCGCCGCCTGGACGGTGCCCAGCAGCCGATTGGCCAGAGCCAAACTCAGATGTCGATGCTTCATGTCGGCCAGCGTGACCAGCGGTTCGAAATCTTCGGCGCGCACACAGGACGGCTTCTCCGCCAGCACATGACAGTTCGCTTCCAGCGCGGCCTTGATGACCGGCGGAGACTGGATCGCTTCCAGCGTGACCAGCGCCATTGCCGGTTGATGATCGGCCAGCGCTTTGACGTGGTCTTTCTCGAAACTCTTCAACTTCGCGCCAAGCGTTTTGCGAGCCGATTCTTCGCTGGCACCGCTGGGATCAGCTACCACGACCGCGTCAACTCCCTCAGTCACGGTCAGTCCCGCGAGATACGCATCGAGATGAGCGCCTCCCACATTGGTCAGCACGGCAACGGTGATTCCTGGCATGAGTAAACTCCGGTGAAGAGGAAGTGTTGCGAGTTTTCATTGAAGCGGTTTGAAAACCGTACCGCGACCGTTAGGGAGCGGCCTGTGTCGAAATCAGGCCGCTCCCTAACGGTCGCGGTACGGCCATCTCACGGGCTTTCAAGTGTTAAACTTGTTTCTCGTCAAGGGCTGATTTCCCGAACGTCACGCTTCCATTCTTTGCCCTTCATTTTCCGCCAGCCGCCCGGGGGCTCACATGAGCTGGCGAAAAATGAAGGGCGAAAAATGACAATCACTGATGAGATAAGCTCATTGGTATCTACACAACTATCCGCACTTGAGGATGGGGAATGGTAACGAGACGTCACGAACGAGTTGTTTGAGGTCACTGAGATCATGGTGTTCGAGATATTCCAGCATCGTCAACACAACGCACAGTCCGGCCAGC
>SXKJ01000022.1 GCA_005778115.1 Planctomyces sp.
GAAGGCACCAACAACAAGATCGGCCTCCTCCAACGCCGAGCCTACGGCTACCGCCGCTACGACCACTTCAAACTCCGACTCCTCACGCTCCACCACGCCAAGTTCACACTCGCTGGATGAGCCGCTATATCACCAGCCCCAAAGAGTCCCGTTGAACCAAAAAGTGGATGGCCCACGGATTGAGCCAGTACAAACGGCATGGCCGGTTCCACCTATCGCGTCACCGAATCTGGCCAAGCCCACACGCGGACCATTCGGTCGAGGCTGACGGTTGCCACTCGCGGTGAGCGCGCATCACACGTCAGATCGTGGATTGGCTGACCGGTTGCGAACGTGCGTAAGCAGCGTCCCGACGACACATCCCAGCCACGCAGCGAGCCATCCCAGCTCGCGCTGAGTAACTCCTTGCCGATCCAGCCCAGACCGGAGACCGCTTCGGGCTGATGGAACTCACGCTGCGACTTGCGTGTTGCCATATCCCAAACTCTGAACACCCCATTCCAGTCGCCGCTGATGAGTTGTTGGCCATCCGCGCTCAAAACCATCCGGCTGATTTCCGTGTCGTGAGCTTTCACGGCCTGAGTGGTGCGTCGTGTCGCCGCGTCGCGCCAAATCATTTGGCCATCGGCACCAGCAGTGACCAGCCATTTGCCATCCGTCGAATACAATGCCTGTTTGACCGGGCCGCGATGATCCGGTTTGAACTGTTTGGAACCGCTTCCGTCAACGAAATACAACGAGCCGTCGCGCATCCCCAGCACGAACTCCAAAGACTTCGCGTTGGGGCGAAACGCGAGACTGACCGCCGCCGATGGCAGTCCGGGAAGTTCGACTCGTGTGGGCTCTAGCTTATCAAACTGCCAACCGAGTAAGCCGCGATCCAGGTCTGTGACCGTCACCAGTCCATCCAACGACCACGTTAGGCTGAGCAGCGGCGATATATGTCCTGACTCCAACTTGAGCGGTGGATCGCTGACATCGCGCCAGATCAACACATCGCCGTTCGCGGATCCGGCCGCTAACTGCTTGCCGTCAGGACTGAATCGCACGAGCGAGAGTCGCTCGACGTTCGTCTTCACTTCGCGCGGAGTGAGTGTCGGCTCCGCCACCTTGGTTGGGCCGCAGCCGGTCAGTGGACAATACAAGACGAGTAGCCAAAGTAACCACCACCGACGTCGAGCGGCACAAGCACCAACGCTGGCGAGCCGGAGGCCGTTAGGCCCCGGACAATTGATGATGTGACTCGTCTCGAAAACCGTCCGAGGGCTAACGCCCAATGGCACTCGTTTTGTGAGCGGCAAGGCGCTAGCCGCCGGTAATTCGCCGGCAAACGTCAATCCCGAATCACCGGTGGCTAGCGCCATTCCGCTCAAAGTGAGTGCGATTGGGCTACCGCCCATCGGCTCACCAGCTTGGTCGTGAAGTGGAACCGGCGATAGGCTGTTGGTTGTGAGTGCGTTGCTTTGCCAGCCGATGTGGTTGGTGGCTGAGCGCTCCATCAAATTCTTGGGAGATGTGTCCATGCCAGGAATGATAGTGGCTCCTCAGCCGTTGGCAGTCGAGGAAGGTGCGAAGGTGTTGGCAGCCGGCGGCAACGCGTTCGACGCTGCGTTGGCGGCGGCCGTCGTGCAGGGAGTCATCGACCCGCACTCGTGCGGCGTGGGCGGGTACTTAGTGATGACCTATCACCGCGCGGGACAGCGGTCGCCTTCGCCGATCTTCGATGCGCCAGCCATCGCCGGTTCGCTGGTGAAGCCGGACATGTGGAAGGACTCGATCCTACGGCCGAACCCGGACGGCTGGGGCTATTTCCTGAAGAACAAAGTCAATGACGTCGGGTATCAGTCGATCTGCGTCCCCGGCATGGTCCGCGGTCTGGCCGAGATTCAGCGCCGCTTCTGCACGCGATCATGGAGCGACTTGTTGCAGCCAGCGATCCGAGTTGCCGAAGAGGGCTGGCCGGTCAGCTCCGGCAAAGCGACGAGCTGGAAGGAACCAGCCGCTCAACCGGAATCCGCCACTCTGCGCGACAAGCTGCACGCGACCGCCGAAACGAAACGTGTGTGGTTGAAGCCGGACGGCTCGACCTACGAAGCGGGTGAGAAGTTTCGACATCCCGACTACGCACGCACGCTGCGCCGGTTGGCAGAGCACGGCGCGGAGGATTTTTATACCGGCGAATTGGCTCGTGAGATCGCCGCCGACTTGCAGAAGAACGGTTCCTGGATCACCGCCGGCGATCTGGCGGAATACAAACCGCGTGAGGCACCGGCGACGGTCATCAACTATCGCGGTTATCAGATCGTCACGAATCAATCTCCGCATGGCGGCCCCACGCTCGCTCAGACGTTGAAGATTCTGGAAGCGGATGACCTGCGTTCGCTGGGGCATAACTCGGCGAAGTACATCCTGCGCGTGTCGCTGGCGATGAAGGCTGCGTTCGCCGATCGAAATCAGCAACTCGGCGACCCTGATTTTGAACCGGATCGTGTCCATTGGATGCTCTCGCCGGAACGGATCGCCGAGTGGAGAAGGATCATCGAATCGGGCAAGCCGTTCAGCGTCTCGCGCGGTGCGACGGAATCGAAGAACACGACGCAAGTCACCGTCACCGATCGAGGTGGGAATTGGGTCTCGCTGACGCACTCGTTGGGGTCGTCGTCGGGTGTGATCTCGCCGGGTTTGGGGTTCATGTACAACAACTCGATGGTCAATTTCGATCCGGTCCCTGGCGGTCCCAATCAGATCGCCGCACGAAAGGGACGCACGACTGGGATGGCTCCAACCATCGTCTATCGCGGTGGCCAGCCGGTGCTGGTGCTGGGGGCACCCGGAGCGACACGCATCATCACGGCGGTGCTGCAAGTGGTGCTCAATGTGCTTGACTTCGGCATGAGCGTTTCGGACGCGGTGCTCGCGCCCCGTTTTGATTGTCAGGGAGACACGATCAAGTGTCAGGCACGCATCCCAGAGTTGGTTTGCGCCGAGGTTCGCAAACAGCACGCGATCGAACGTTCGCCGAAGAGCCACGGTGGCTTCGCGTTGGTCCACGCGATTGGTTGTGATCCACGCACCTGCCAATTAACCGGCGGGGCCGATACTGGCGGTGAAGGCATGCCGCTGTTGGTCGAGTAAATCCTCTGGCCAACGTGCTTGGCAGAGGAATGGGGCCAGTGGAATGAACGAGACCAGTTGGATGTCTGAGGTCAGTGGATGGCCTCAGACGTTGTGGGTGTCTTGTGATTTCGTGGTTGAACTCTTTTCGCTCCAGGGGAGGAACAGATGCCACCAGGGGCGTGAGGCGTTGGCTTGTCGCGTGTCATCGTTGCCGGGCCGAGAGACTTGCGTGGTCTTCCCTTGGCCTTTGCCAGCGTCGGGTTGGACGCCTTGCTGCGATGATTTGTCGGTTTTGTTCGGTGCCGCTGGTGTTGCGCGGTTGCGTTCAAACGTCGTGGGTTTGGCTTTGGTCCCTTCGCGATTTCCCTGCGGATTTTTGGGCTGGTTTTGCTGCGGAGGGCGTGGGCCATTCGCGTCTGGGACGGGCGACTTGGGTTTGGCAACCGAATTGGCTCGAAGCTGAGCCTGCAGTTCCTCCAGGGTGATCTTGCCGTCGCCATCCTTGTCGGCAGTGCGGAGCGATTTCCAATCGTCTTCTTCCACTTCGTCGGCCGTGATCATGTTGTCGTTGTTCTTGTCGAGCTTCATCAGCAAGTTTGTGGCGCGTTCTTGAATTTCCGCTTCGGTCAGAGTCTGCGGTGCGTTCAGTTCGTCGAGGAAATTCAGCGGGAGATTCTGGAACAACTGCGCCACGACATTGTTGAAGTCGCGTTGGCCGAACGCACCAACCACTCCGAAGTCGGTACCATTTCGCGAGCTCGCGGCGGCCAAGCCCAGTCCGACCGTGATGGGGCCATTGTTGTTGCTGTTGTTGCCAACCTGGAGGGCGACTGTGAGAGTGCTCCCTTCCGCCAGTGATCCGCTGAGCGGAGTGGCGGAAGCTGCGACGCCCCCCTTCACGACGGTGGCCGAGCCGTTGAACACGCCGTCGCCACCGACACCGGTCAGTTGCACGTTGTAGGTGCCGCTGGTCGGCAAGGGGACGACCAGCACTTCGACGCTGCCGTTGCCGGAATAGTAGGTGCCGGGAATTTGATTCACGACGCCCGTACTTTCCGAGAATCCCGACTTATTGAACTCTGTGTCGGTCAAAACGAAATCGACGGGGTCGATCACGATGAGGATGTAATCGGTCAGCCCAGCGGCCTCGATGAATTGCCGCGCCTGAGCGACCAGCATGGCGACTACTGCGGGATCCTTCTCGCCATTGTTTCCATTGGGATCTTCGAAAGTGGCGTTGAGCAGTTGCGTCAGATTGTCACCGTCTTCCGTCAGGATCGCTTCGTCATCGTTGCGGATCACGATCGTGGACGTGGCGAAGTCGGGATCGATCGAGGCGTTGGAGGGCAGCGACAATTCGACGGTGAAAGTCTCGGTCGGCTCGATGATGGTGTCCGCGACCACAATCACTTCGATCGTTTCCGTGACCATTCCGGCCGCGATCTCGGCTTGAGTGAACTCAATGGTTCCGGTGGTCGCTCCGCCGGGGATCGTGTAGTCGGCATCGGCGATGGTCGCGGTGCCGTCCTGAATGGTGTAAGTGACCATCACGTTGCCGCTGGCCGGCTTGCCAATCAGCGTGACGACGAACGGAATGCGTTGCTCGACGAGGTTGCCGGACGAGTCGAAGAGGTCTTCGCGAACGGCCGTCTCGCTGGGCGTAATCTGCAGCACGACGTTGTTGGAATCGTCGTTGAGAATCGTGCCGACCGCATCGGGTCGAGGCAGTCCGAGATTCATCGGGTTCGAGAATCGCAGGCTGACGGTCTCGTCGAATTCGTTCGCGGTGTCGCCGAGGATGTCGACTTCCACGAATTGCACGCGAGTGGTGTTGGTGAAAGTCTTCGTTCCGGAGGTCGTCGCGTAATCGGCGAGGATCGTGGTGCTCACACTTGGGTCGGTGTCGGCGATGGCGGTATCAATGTTGGCGTTGCCTGTGGAGAAATCGACCGAGGTGACGGCCGGCACTCCACCCATCATCACGATGTTGCCGACCAGTTCGACTCGGAACCGCAACTTGTTCGTGTTGCCGTCCCCTTCGAGGACTTCGGCATTGGAGACGAGTAATTGAGGCTTCGCGTCATCGTCCAAAATCTGAGCGATGGCAGTCGATTGCAGTGGGACCAAAGTCGCGTTGACGGCGGATTGCAGTTGCACGAAGAAGAATTCGTCTGCTTCGATTCGGTTGTCGGTTTCGATTTGAACGCGAATCGATTCGGCGGGTGTTGTGGCTCCGGCGGGAATCGTCGCGGAACCAAACGTCCGGTAGAAATCTCGTCCGAGGGCTTGATCGGTGGCGAGTCGCGTCGGATCTGGGTCGATCCCTTCTGGCAGGACGAAGCCCGTTTCGCCGCCACGTCGCGTTGTGAAGTTGACGGTCACGGGAACGTCGGTTGTTTTGCTGAGCGTCACGAAGAACTCAACGAAATTGAAACCAAAGGTTCCTTCCACGACGTTGACCCGCGTAGGCAGGATCGAGACGACGGGGGGAGAAGTATCCGGGACGTCCGTGACGGTGATGACGAAGGACTCAACCGACGTGGCGTTTCCTTTTTCATCGAACGCTTGCGCGAAGATCGTGTACGGCGTTGATGGCGGCGAGGCCACCAGCAGGCTGCTCCGCCGGACGGTCACCACGCCTGTCTGTGAGTCGATCTCGAACGCATCGCCGGCGATCGGGTTCCCGGCGGAATCGGTCTGCACATAAAAAACGGCGTCGTCCTGGTGATCGAGAGCGAAGACTGCGACTCCCACGCGGCTCCCCTCGGGGGCACCTTCGGGAATCGTATTGTCCAGCGTGTCCGCGTCGATTGGTGTGTCGGGCGTGTCGAAGGCCACGTCGATGGTTGTGGTCAATTCGTTGTTGGCTAGGTTCGGGTCAAACTCATTGGCGGTCACGGTGGCCGCGATGCTGAACAGATCCGGTGTATCGGGGTTGGGGTCGAGTGTCACCGTTACTGTCGCCGAAGTGCTCGGCGCGAGCGTATCGAGGGCGGCGGTGATGACCCCGGCCACGGTTTCGACGAAGCCTTGTGACACCGTTACGTTGGCCACGCTGAGCCCAGCTGGCACCACACCGGTCAGCATTACACCGGTGGCGTCCACGGTACCGTTGTTGGTGACGGTGTAGGTCAGGGTCGCGGTTCCATCCGGGAAGATGTCTATCTCGGTCGCGTTCGCCATCACGCTGACGTCCGTGCGGTTTGTCACGAAGCTGCCGGCCGCGAGAAACACAGCCGAATCGTGGCTCGAATCCCCTGAATCCGCGATGGCTAGCTTGATGTGATGTGTTGCACCGGGCGTGATGTTGGCGACCGCCTGTAGGACTGCCGTGAAGCCGTCCAGTTCCGTATCGAACGGGGACGGTCCCTCGTTCGGGGTATTGTCGCGGAACAAGTCCGCGTTCATGTTGAGGTTGATGTTGTTGATCGCGACAGGGGTGTTCTGGTTGATGAGCGCGATGTTGACGCCGTCCACGAAGAACCCGAACACGTCGTTGAAGCTGCTGCCGACGAACTCGTTGTATTCTTCCGAACCGAACACATAGAGGAAGCTGAGCGTGTCTGAGGTGGCGACGAAGTCGAATTCGAGCACCGTTGCGTCGTTCGTGGAGAAGCCGGGGATGAACGCGTTGAGGCTCGCGTCGCCAGGCACGCCGAGGATGGTGCCGGTGCCCGGAGAATCATTGGGGCCATAGAGATTGTCCACGTCGCCCGAACTGAGCACGATGCCGCTTTCGATGCCCAAGCCTGCGCCGCGTCCGCCCGTGAACTCGCCGATTCCCAGTGGCCGGCCCGCGAGGGTGACGTTGGAAATTGTCACGCTGGAACCAACCAACGATTGAGCGAGCAGTTCGGCGGTGCCCGCAAAATTCAGCCCGACGACTGAGAAGCCGTCGTCATTCGCGAAGTTTTCGTTCTCGACCACTTCGCCACTCGTTGCGATCAAGAATCGAGTGGACGGCTGGCGGCCTAGACCGAGGACTGGGACTTGAATGACGCTACGGTCGCCTGCCGGCACTCCGACGATTTCGTAGGTTCCATCTGCTCCCGAAAATCCAACCGGTTCATCTCCATCCAAGACGCGGTCATTATCGAGATCAACGAAGACGGTTCTCGCGTTGATCCCCAGTTCGCCTAAATCCAAAAACTGATCCCCGTCGGTGTCAGTGAAGACGGTGCCGCGGATCGTGGCCGGCAAAGAAGTCAGCGTCACCACGACATCGTTGCCGTCCCCGCCGATGTAGCTGATCGTGGCTTCGTCGCCTGTCTGAAGAAAACCGTTGAAGGTTGCGCCTTCGGGCAATCCTGCAAACGTGCCGGAGACCGGGTCGCTACCGTCGTTGTTGATGATCGTGAACGAATTGCCGGAGGCTCCCGTGAAACCGTTGAACGATGAGGTCACGAGGGGAACAAGGCTCGTTCCGCCACCGCCGATGGTCACGGTCCCCGTGACGTTGAGTTGATCGTGATCATTGGCCGTGTTACCCGGCGTCAAGCCGCCAATCTCAACGACGAACACCGAACCTGTTTGCAAGGTGACGTTGCCGGAATTGAGGATGCCGGGCGACGTGCCGGGAGCGACTGTGCCGCCGACCTCCACGATCAGCGTGTTGCCGCTGGAGATCGTCCCCGTGCCGCTCAACGAGGCTCCGTCTCCAATGGTCGTGTTCGACGAGATCGAACCGTTGAGAGACAGCGTCCCTGCGGAAACGGTCGTGGCTCCGGAGTAGGTGTTTGTACCCGACAAGATCAGTGTGCCCGGACCAAGCTTGGTCAGTCCCGCTCCGGTTCCTGAAATCTCCGCCGAGATGGTCAGGTCGCCAGCCGCATCGCCATTGGCGATCGTAAAGGTTCGCGTCGCACCGCCCAAATTCAGATTCGCGCTGATCGTAGTTCCGACCGTACCCAAGTCGCTGGTCGTCAGAGTCACATTTCCGCCGAGCGTCAGCGTTCCCGTACCGGTCACCTCGGCGCCGTTGCTTGTTCCAGTCTCTAGCGTCAGAGAGGCTATCGTTTCGTCTTGATCCGCCAGGATCAGAGAGGCGTCTTTTCCAAGCGAAAGGCTGGTCGCGTCGGAGATGACTTCGGTTCCACCCAATTGATATTGGCCACTCGTCAGTTGGGCTGTCGCGTTTCCGGCATTGAGTCCCGACAAGGCAAGCGAATCGAATTCACCCAAGAATTGCGAGCCGTTACCAACGCCCGTGTTCGTCGTCAGTTCGGCCACATTGAAGGTCAAAGGATTGCCAGTGGCCCCAATCCCGCCGCTGCCACTCGTCATCGAGAGAGCAAACGCCGCGATATCCGTGGTCGCAGCTCCCGAAGTGATTGCGCCGGAGCCGGTGCTGTTCAGTGTGATCGTGACGTCGCCGGTGTTGGCATCCAGGCTGCCGGTCGCGCCGGTAAACGTGACGTTGTTGTTGCCGCCAGTCGTGAGCGTGATGTCGGTCGCCGCCGCACGCGTGATGGCATCGACGATCGCGATCGAACCGCTGTTCGCATTGCCGATGTGTAGCGTCCCCGCCGTGACGCGATCGAGTTCGCTCTCAGTGAGTCCGAGCGTGCCTGCGGCCTCGGCTCCACCCAAGTGAATCGCGACTCCGTTCGTCCGTTGCAGCAGCGTCACGCTGCTGTCACTTTGCGCGCTGATCACCGCAGTGCCGTCGAAATTCATGCTGTTACCGATCACGGTCGCCGTGCCGCCGTTGGTCGCTGTCGTGATCGCACCGCTCGACACAACGTTGATCGCAACGCTCGATGAACCGCTTCCCTCAACGCCGGTCACCGACACATTGCCACCCCCCGACGTGATCGTCGAACTCTCCCTCACATGCACGCCGATGTTGAAGATTCCCGCGCCCGCCCCGCCCCCGCCGGTCCCCGTGACGGTGACCTCGCCGCTGCCGCCCGATGTGATCTGGCCCCCACCCATCACCTCAATGCCACGGTTGTCGCCCCCCGCTGCGCCGGCATTACCAGTCACCGACACATTGCCGCCGCCCGACGTTATCCTCGAACCCGTGCCGACAACGACCGCGCCATAGTTGACACCTCCCGAGCCCTCCCCGCCGGTGCCCGTGATCACGGCGGAGGCACCGGTCGCTCCCCCGCTGATCGTGCCGCCGTTCCGGACCTGAACACCAAATTGCGAACCGCTCGCGCCGGCGCCTCCCTTCCCCTGGACGGTGACGACGCCGTTTCCAGTGGACTGAACGACGCCGGCATCAACGTCGATGCCGACGAAGTTGCCGCTCGTCGCCGTGGCTTGCTGGTTGGCGGAGAGCGTCAGGTTGCCGTCCACCGTCGTGAGACTGGAGCCGCTGACAAGGCTGATGTTGCGAGTCGCCGTCAACGCAATCGCGCCCGTACCGCTCGCTGTAATGTCAGAATTCGTTGTCGCCAAACTGATCCCCGCCGACGTGCTAGTCGACGTGGCCGAGAAACTCTTGTCGCTCGCCATCGTGATGGATTGATTGGCGGTGATCCCCGCGCCGGTCGTCAGCGACAGATTGTTCGCGTGCGTGATTGCCGCGCTGACCGTGATCGCGCCGGAGTTTGCGTTGCCAATGTTGAGCGTGCCCGCCGTCACTCGGTCGAGTTCGGCGTCGGTCAATCCCAGAGTCCCCGTGGAATCCGCGGCACCAAGATCGATCGCCGTGTTGAGAGTCTTTTGCCGCAACGTGACGGAATTGGTTCCGCCACTGATGACCGACGTACTGCCGATGGACATGCTGTCGGAAATTAACGTCAGATCGAATGCTCCTGTCGTCGAAATGGTCGCGGCATCCTCCAATTGGAGGCCGAAAGACGAAGCGCTGTTGGCACCGGACGTGCCGGTCACACTTACTGTTCCACTGCTGGATGAAATCAGTGGCGTATTCGGCTCGAACATCCAGACGCCGTGGTTCCCGTCGCCGCTGCCCGCCCCACCCGTTGCAGTGATCGTCAGCATTCCCGTCGCTGTCGCAGCGGCACCATTCGAGACGCGAACCCCGGATGCGTTGGCCGATGTGCTGCCTCCGCCACCAACACCCGTAATATCGAGTGTTCCGCCCGACGAGAGTGTCGTTCCGACTTCGCGCAGCGATACGCCGTAGTTGGCGTCCGTTGCTGCGGTGCCTCCGGTTCCGGCGACTGTGATTGAGCCGGTTCCGGTCGTCTGAACATCGGCACCACTTTCGATTCGAATTCCTTCGTGATTATCCAACCCGCTGCTGCTGCCGCCGAATCCGGTGAGCGCGATCGTTCCAGATGCTCCTGTCGAGACGAGGGCGTTCGATGCCAGCAAGATTCCATGATCGTTCGAGCCCGAGTTGCCGCCGCGTCCTTCGATCGTGATGTTGCCGCTAGTCGAACTGATCGTGGCGGAGCTAACCAGGACTCCATTGTAGTTGCCGGCCGCCGAAGCGCCTGTGTCAGCATCCAACACAATGTCACCACTCGCTGTGACGATGCTCGATCCGCTGGCCAATGCGATGTCGCGCTGAGTGGTCAGCGAGATCGCTCCGTTGCCTGCCGCCGCGAAATCGGAATTGGTCGTCGCCAGATCGATCGTGCCGACCGCGTTCGCCGTCAGATTCTTATTCGCCGCCATCGTGATGGATTGATCGGCGGTGATTCCCGCACCGGTCGTCAGCGACAGATTGTTCGCGTGCGTGATCGCCGCGCTGACCATGATTGTCGCGCTGTTGCTATCGCCGATTTGAACGGTCCCGGCAGTGATCCGGTCGAGTTCGTTGTCCGTGAGTCCCAACGTGGCCGGGCCGTCCGCTCCACCGACGTCAATTGACGTGCCATTGATCAATGGGCGGATCGTGACGTTGTTGCTCGTGCCGGCCGTCACCGCCGCGCTGTTGCCAATCGCCAGCGAGTCGGTCACGAGCGTGATCGGAGCGTTCGTGGTGCTGACCGTGGTGCCGGCATCATTGCGGAGCGAAATGCCGCTGGTGGCACCAACGCTGCCAGTGCCGGTCAAGTGGATGGCTCCCGTGTTCGACTGAATGTCGGAGTCGAACTTCACTTCAATGCCGAAGTTTTCAGTGCCACCCGTGCCGCGCGAGACGCCAACCAGCGTGACGGTGCCGCTGTCCTGCGCGTCAATGAGCGACCCGCTCGTCAATTCGATGCCGCGTTGGAATCCGCCGCTGTCATTGCCGCTGCGGCCATCCAGCAGAACGTTGCCGGTGCCGGTTGTGCGAACCGTCGCTTGTCCCAAGCTGATGCCCTGGAAGTTGCCGTTGGTTGTGCCGCTGGAGTTGGCGTGCAACGTGATATCGCCGTTGGCGGTGATCAATTGCGAGTCGGAAATCAGGATGTCTCGGCTGGCGTCGAATGTGATCGCACCGCTGCCGGAGAGGTTCAGGTTGGCGCTGAACATGGCAATGGAACCGGCATCGACGTCGACATTGCCGTTCGCGGCCAACGTGGAGGGGAGCGGACCGTCGAATTCCACATAGCCCTGACTGCCGGAGCCGGAGTTGGTCGCGTTAATGTCCAAGTTCCGAATCAGATGACCGGCCGCGTCATTGAGCGGACCCAAAAGCACTTGGCCCGCGTTGTTGGCCCCGGCGGTGCTGATGTCGAGCGTCAGATCGAAACCGGCTCCACTGGCGGAGAGCGATGCGGCATCCAGGAGAATGTTGCCCGATGGGCCGTCGCCCCCTTGTTCGGTGTCGATGGTCACGCTGGAGTTGAGCACGACTTTCTGGCGGTCGGCGTTGAAATCACCTCGGCCACCAGAACCGTCGTCATCCAAGAGGATATTGCCGTTGAGCGTCACGGTACCGTCCGTCACGGCGGACCCGCCGCTCGCAAACAGGCTCAGCGTGCGGAGGAACGCACCGCCAGCGTTGCCGATGCTTGGCAGATTGATCGCCCCACCGTTGTTACCAGCCCCGCCGGAGAATGTTTGGATCGCGAGATCGAAACCAGGAGCACTGGCGGACAGCGTCCCGCCACTGATCGTGACCGAACCGCCGTTTGAGTTGTTGCCCTGCTCGGTGTCGATCGTGACTTCGGCACCGATGACCGTGTTGCCCGTCAGCGAGACCGCTCCGCCGTCCGTGGTCAGGTCGTTATTGAGGTTGATCGTCGCAGCCGCCAATGAAATTCCGCTGCCGGAGTTCATCACGAGTTCGTCGATGGTCAACGTGCCGCTCGCCGAGAGATCTATCGCCCCACCCGTTGCCGAGACGCCGACCGTGGCACCGATCCCGCCGATCGTCAGCCCGCCGCTGTTCGACACGAACACGCCACCCGATCCGCCTGTCGCCTCCAGATTGCTGAGGGACGTACTGAGTACGTCGCCGCTGGCACCCACGCCCGTCGCGGATGTCGCGACCAAGCTGCTACCGGTCACGTCCGTGCCGGAGTCGCCGCCGTCGGTGATCGCACCCGTGCGAGCCGTGAGCGTGACCGCGTTCGCTCCCGCAGTCAGTTCCGTCACGGAAATCGAACCACCGACGATCCTTAGCGGATCGTTGAACGCCGAGCTGTCCACATCGACCGCTCCCGTCCCGTTCGTCGCGTCACCAATCGTGATCGAGCTGAAGCCGTTGGTCAGGCGGCCCAGTTCGGCGTCGTCCAGGTGCAGGCTGCCACCGCCGCCGCCGAGACCGATCGACGTATTGGCCGCCTGTGGTGCAATCACCAGTGCACCACCTGACGCAATCATGCTGGAGAGGGCCAGGCCGTCGGCTTTGATCGTAATGTCACCGCTCGTCGAACTGATTGCCGTGACCGACGCTCCACCGGCGAAATGGGCCTGGTCGGCACCGATGCTGTTGACAGTCACATCGCCCGTCGTCGTCACCAGGCGACCGTTGGCACCTGACAAGACAACCGGGAACGTGTTACCGCCGACGCCGCCGGTACCTGTCACCGTGATGACGCCGCTCGTCGTCGTGATGGTTTGTGAGATCGTGACGCCGCTGCGATTACCCACGGCGTCGGCCGTCCCGTCGATATCGATCGCCGCGGTGCCAGTCGCCGTCATCGGACCTTCCAGCCGCAAACCGTTTCCATTCGCGCTGCCATCCCCCGTCAGGCTGACATCGCCATCGACGGTCGTGATCAGCGAACCCTCTTGACTGTGCATGCCTTCGCTGCCGTTCGTGGCAACTCCACCGGTCCCGACAATCGAAATCGTTCCGGCTGTCGCGCCACTGGCCGTCGACTTGACCGTCCCCGTCGCCTCGACGTCCACGCCGTAGTGATTCGTCGTGCCCGAATCGTCACCACCGCTGCCCGTCAGCACGATGTTCCCCGTACCGTCCGTCTGGATCGTGCCGGCAACGCTGATTCCATCAAAGTTGCCCGTCGCGGTTCCGGCCGCGTTCGCGGTCAGCACGATCCCGCCGTTGACCGTCGTAAAGCTCGATCCACTGGCCAGCGCGATGCTGCGGCTGGCCTGCACGTTGATCGTCCCCGCGCCGGACGTCGCAAGGTCGGCATTCGCCCCCACAGTGACAAGATCGACATCGCCGCCGGTCGCATCGTTGGTCAGATTCACGTCGAGGCTCTCGCCCGTCGCGAACGTGATGTCGGCGTTGAGATTCACCGTGTCGTCACCGGCATCGCCGTTGATCGTCAGATCGACGTTGTAAGCCGCATCGACCGACGTGATCGTGACGGTGTCGTTCCCTGTGCCAGCGTTGATCGTCAGCGAACTAGTCGGGTTGGCAAACGTCACCGACTCGCTGAGGTCCGAGTCGATGGTCATGTTCGCGCCGGCGGCGTCGGTCAGCGTGATGGATTCCGAGCCGCCGTTGAACGTGAAGACGCGGTCGGTCGCGCTGAGGTTGTCGGTGATCGGTTCCAGTCCGGTGTAGCTCACGCCGGATGAGCCGTTGAGTGCCACGCTGCCATCGCTGGCGTTCGTGAAGTTGTGAGTCACGCTGGTGAACGTGCCGCCGGTCAGAGCCAGGTCGTCGTTACCGGCCGCTCCGCCGTGGAACGTGATGCCGCCAGAAGGGAGCGCACTGCCCGATGTGAAGTCGAGGACCAACGAGTCGTCCTGATTGTCTTCGCCGTTGATCGTGATGCCTGTCGTTGCCGCCGCCGGGGTTGAGGTCACGAGCGTGGCACCGTTCAGAACCTGCACGGTGCTGCCGACGAGGCGAATCGTGAACGTGTCCGCCGCGCCGTCGTTGTCGTTGAAGCTGAGCGCCCCGCCGGCTTGCGTCAGCGTCACGTCATTGCCATTGCTGCCGCCGAAGTACGAGATCAGGAAAGCCACGCCATTGATGGTCACCGTCGCGCCGTCGGCGAGGCCATTGAATGTTCCGCTGACCGCATCCGTACCGTCGTTGTTGATGAGCACGAGCGTCTGACCGGCGGACGATGTGATCGTGCCGGAGGTCGAGAGCGTTGCTCCGCCGAGTGAGACGGTGCCGGTGACATTGAGTTGATCGTGCTGAGTACCCGGCGTCGTGCCGTTGACCTCGACGTTAAAAGTCGAGCCGCTCTCGAAGGAGACGCTTCCCGTGTTGATGGTGCCGGGACTCGTGCCGGGTGCAATGATACCGCCGCTTTGCACCGTGACGGCACCGGTCGTCCCCGTGCCGGCGAGCGTCGCGCCGTTGCCGACGATCGCTGCCGAGTTGATCGAGCCGATGGACGTCGTCAGGAAAGTCCCTGAACTCAGAGTGATTGTGCCGGTCCCCGCTACGAGGTCCACGGACGAAATCTCCACCGAGTTCACCTCGCTGAGAAACTGATTCGCGTTGGGCGTGTTGGTTCGGAGAGTCGTCGCATTCAACGTCAGAGGATTGCCGCTGGCACCGATGCCGCCGGACCCGGAACCGAGCTGGACGTTGTTCGCCAGGATGTCCGTCGTGGCGTCTCCCGAAATGATCTGGCTATCGCTGCCCGGTTGCAGCGTCACGGTCACGTCGCCGCCATTGGTGTCGAGACTCGCGGTTGCACCGCTAAAAATGAGATCCCGGCCGCTGGCGGCCAGAAACGACAGGTTCGTGGCCGAGCTGCGTGAGATGGCCGCCGACACCGAAATGTCGCCCGTGATGCTGTCACCGATGCGAATGTTTCCCGCCGTGACTCGATCCAACTGAGCATCGCTCAGACCGAGGGTCGTGGAACTCGCGGTCCCGACGTTGAACGCTGTGCCGCTGGTGAATGGTCGGAACTCGACCGTCTGACCGGCACTGGTCATGATCGTCGGTTGAGAGGTGCCAATGGCGATGGTGTCAGCCACGAACGCGAGGAATGCGTTGGTGCCCCTCACGGACGTGCCGGTGTCGTCTTGAAGGTCGATCCCTTCCGACTGGCTTCCCGAACCGCCAATGCCTCGCAGCAGCAAACTGCCCGCACTCGTAAAGACCAACGAGCCGGAGATATTGATGCCGTCGTTGTTCGAGCCTCCCGAACCAAACGACGTCCCGATGAGCGTGAGCGACGCCGACGCGGCGGTCTCGACCAGCGAGCCACCGGTCAGTCGAATGCCGTACTGTCCGTCGGAAGCGTTGCCGCTGCGGCCAGTCAAGGAGACATCGCCGCCAGCACCGGTCGCGCTAATCGTCGCTCCGTTGAGACTGATGCCGGTGAAGTCGCCGCTCACCGCAGTTCCGGCGTTGCCAGTCACCGTGATGTCGCCGTCAACCGACGTGATGCGGGAGTCGCTCGCGAGTACGACGTTCCTGTCCAGAAAGAAGAGAATGCGGCCGGTGCCTATGACGTCGGTAGAAGCTCCCGAGGCCAGAGTCAGACTCCCGGCGTCGATGCGGAAATCCTCGTTGCTGGCCAGTGCCGAGTCGCCCGTCAGCGTCACGTCACCATCCGCACCGGTTGTCAGATTGAGACCGCGCAGTGTCACGCTCTGGATGCGGTGACCACCCGCGTTGTTGAAAGCACCGATGGTGATGTTCCCCGCCGCATTCGACGCACCACTGGTGCGCGTATCGACGATCACATCCACGTTCGCGGCGGAAGCGGATACTTGCGACAACGTCACCGCACCAGCCGCGCCGTCGGTCCCCTGCTCGGTGTCGATGGTGACGTCGGCGCTCAGTTCGAGTTGCTTGCCTCCGAAGTTCACATCTCCCGATCCTCCGGCCGAGTCCGTGAAGATGTTGCCGCCGAGCAAAGCCAAGCCCGACCCCGTGACCGACAGCGACTCCAGCGCCGTCGTCGTGCCAACGTTTTGCAAACTGAGAATGGCCTGGCCCGCAATCACATTCAGCGACTGCTGGCCGCTGGTCGTGGCATTGAGCGAACCCGTGAATGTGACCCCACCGTCGGTCCCGCTGGCATCGACGTCGATCGTCAAATCGGCTCCCAGCGTCACCGCCCCATCAAAGATGACGACCCCCGCGTCGTTGTTTGTCGTGTCACCGTCAGTGCGAATGCTGGTCGCCGAAATCTGAATTGACTCGGCGGAGATCGACAGGTTGCCTTGCGAGGTCGCGGAACCCAGCAAGAGGTTGGTACTCAGCGAAATCGTGTCTTGGCCTTGGCCAGTCCCACCGTCGAGTGTCAGCGACGCGGCAAATCCGCTCCCGAAGTTCGCGGCCGAGATCGAGTCATCGCCGTCCCCGGAATTGATGGTCAAAGACGTGGTCGGTGGGTTGAACGTGACAATTTCACCGGCGCTCGAATCGACGCTGATCCGGCCGCCTTCGTCGTCGGTCACTTCGATGAGATCATTGGCCGAGGTGTAGTTCAAAGTGATTTCGGCCACCGTGAGATCGGTCAGGATCGGTTCGAGGCCGGTGTAAGAAATGGTCGAGTTGCCGGCGAGATCAATCGAACCGGCATCGAAGCTGGTGGCATTGAACACGGCCGTTGCAAACGTCCCACCACCAAACAGCACCAGCGTGTCGCCGCTGCCGGATCGAGGCTCGCCGCCGACATAATGGATCGAGCGGTTGAAGTTGCCCGACGTGAAGTCGATTTGAAGAGTGTCGGCTCCGCCTTGCAGGTCGGCGATGATGATGCCGCCGAACGCTGAGAGCGGAACATGAACTTCGTTCGTGCCACTGCCAGTCGCACCGGCAATGCTGACCACCAGCGGAGTAGGGGACGAAATGATGATATTCGTGCCGTCAGTCGCGAGCGTGATCAGGTCGGGTGAACCGTCACCGAAGCGATCCTCGATCACCAGGTCGTCATCATCGAGCCTGATGTGCGTGTCCGGGACATTCCCAAAGTCTTGATTGAGCACCGTCTCGCCGGAGTTCACGAAGACGCGGTTCGACAAGATCGTGTTGGTCAGCAGCACAATCGAGCTGTTGGCAAACGACGTGACCGCGAGGTCCGGGTCGGCGTCCCCGTTCAGGAACAGCGGCACGACCTGTCCCGCATCCGGGCCGATCGAGAAGACTGCGGGCGTACCGTTGAAGCTCCCCGTGCCGTCGTTGAGCAGCACCGTGATCGTGCCGTCATCCGTGTTGGAGACTGCCAAGTCGAGCGTGCCGTCCTTATTCAGATCGACCGCTGTCGCGAATTCGGGAGACGTTCCCACTGGGCGGAACACTGGAGAGAAGAACCCACCCTGCGGATCGCTCAGCAGAATGGCGATGTTGTCCGAGTCTTGTCCCGGCACGGCCAAGTCGGCGTGACCGTCTCCGTTGAAGTCGGCGGCGACCGGTCGCACGGGTTTCAGGGTCGCGGCTAAAACGACGACGGAGTCCGTGGAAAACGCCCCGTTGCCGTCATTGATCAGAATCTGCAAATCCTCGAAACCCGAGCCGGTCGCCGCCACCGCGAGATCGAGGTCCGTGTCATTGTTGAAGTCGCCAACCGCGACTCCGCCGGGAACACTGCCGGCTCCAACCGAGAAGTTCGTTGCGGTCCCGAATGTCCCGTTCCCCTGATTGAGCAGGATCGAGACGTTGTCGCCGCCCGCGTTGGCGGTCACGAGATCGAGGGAGTTGCCACTGTCGAAGAATCCCGCGCGCAGGTCCGTCGGGGAGTCTCCGACTGCATAATTCACAGCCGCCGCGAACGTGCCGCTGCCGTTGTTGATGAGCACCGACACGTTGTCGCTGTCCCCATTCGCGGCGACGAGGTCGATGTCCATGTCGTTATCCAGGTCGATGGCGAGCACCGCGCTGGGACTGCTGCCGACCGTGAGCGTCGTCGGCGCGGCATACGAGCCGTCGGAGTTCCGCAAGAAGACGAACAGCGCATTGCCAGTTTCGTCGGTGCTGATGAGATCGACTCGTCCGTCGCCATTCAGATCGGCCGCCGCCAACGCCGAGGCACCCGTCGCCCCGGAGACGCTGCTCGGTGCAAAGTTGAGATCGCGCGGCCCCGTCTGGATGTAGCCGGTCGGGACGACTTCGCTGACCGTGTAACTTGCTCCCGTATCCGCCACCGGCAGGATGTAGGTGCCGTTGCTGGCCGTGACGGTGAACGGCTCGCCCACGTCGAGCACATCGTCGTTGTTGAGATCGAGGTAGACCGTGACCCCCGCGATCCCCGGCTCACCCACATCGAAAATGCCGTTCTCATTGAGGTCGTCGTACTTGGTGCCACGAATTTCGCCAGGGGCCTGGCTGTTCCCGAAATTCAGCCCCGTCACGGTTTCACCGGCGAACGCATTGACCAGGAACGTGAAGGGAATTTGCTGCGAGGAACGATTCACGCTCAGACTGACCGCCGAGTTGCTGGGCAGGCTGGTGACGATGTCGAGGCTTCCGAACCCGGCGGCGACCTGCCCCAAGGCCAGGCTGTCTTGAGGGCCGGAAACGAGCGCGATGTTCGGGCTGGAGAAGGTGGTTCCAGTTCGTTCAAAGATCGGAATGCGGTTGGCGTCCGACAGCGTGACCACCACCTCCGCCAGAAAGTCGTTGTTCAAGAACGTGTTGTCGACAAGCCCGATTTCGATGTCGCTGGGGGTGCCGCCGACAGAGATCGCGGTTTCGGCCACGAACGTGCCGTTGTCATTGCGCAGAATCTGAAACGTGCCGTCTCCCGCGTTGGCCACCGCGAAGTCGGGGTCGCCGTCGTTATGCTCGATGCTGAAGCCCGCGGACAGCGCGACCGGCTGATTGCCGACCGTCACGCTCTGCAAGAAAGTGACCGTGCGGTTGCCGTTGTTCGTGACGAACACAACTTTGTTGTTGGAGGTGTCGAGCAGGGCGAAGTCGATGTCGCCGTCGTTATTGAAGTCGCCGAACGAGAGATCGTTGCCGGCATCCGCTTGCGTCACTGTCACCATGCCGGCTGGCTCAAGTACGTTCCTCTGGACGTCGTTTTCATAGAAACGAACAGAACCATCCGCCGTACTGGTGATGGCCAATTCCGCAGCACCAGTGCCGGCGAAGTCGAAGATCGCCAACGTGCCGGGATTGTCCCCCGCGGCCAGCGTTGCGATCAGTTCGAATCCGGTCTCGAACACTGGCACTGGCAGTGGTGGTAAGTGTTTTTCGAGGACGCTCACCGTGTCCGACCCGCGATTCAGCACATAGATCTCAGGGACAAAGCTGCCCGTGATGTTGCCGATCAGCACGGCGGAGGGGTTGTCGCCGACCGTGATGTCGGAACGGGTATGCGTGCCGGTAAATGGGTTGAAGAGGAACACGCTGATCGAATCGCTGTCGGGATTGACTCGCACAAAGTCGTCGTCACCGTCGCTATCAAGATCGCCGACCGCCACGAGATCGCTGCTGGGTGACGATTGCGAACCGACACCGGGGATCGTGATCGAGCCGGGGAATTGTGCGTTGATCGGTCCTGTCGGAGTGAAGGTGCCGTCGATCAATTCACGAACGATCGACTGGTCCTGCGGACGCACTCCGGTCAGCGAATACGTCCCGTTCATCGCGGAAATCGTCATCGGCTCGAACGGGTCCAGCACGCCGTTGACGTTGCGGTCAACAAAGACCGTAACGCCGGACTGCGCCGGTTCGCCGGGGTCTTGGCGTCCGTTCGCATTGAGGTCGCTGTAAGTCACCCCTTGCAGTGTGGCGGTTTCGACGATGCCGAAATCGAAACTGATGAGGGGGGGGCCTGCTCCCACGGTCACGAGTTGGCTATTCAATCGCGTGAATCCAAGTCGTACTTCGGTGGAACCGGAGATGTCGGACACAGAGGCGATATCCAGGAACGGCGCGGTGCCGGCCCCATCGAATTCCCCCAGGTCGAACATGACATTTGACGCGACGGCGGGAGTGATCCGCAGCGATTCGGGGAACAAGAACACGCCATTCATGAAGCCCCGCAGCACGCTGATCTCACCTTCGTCGTCGCCAATCACGATATCTTTGAGGCCGTCGTGGTCGTAATCCACAGCCGCCAGATCGACCACGATGTCACTCGTAATCGGCTGAAGGACGGTTGAGTTGAAGATCAGAGTGCCGAGTCCAACGTGAATCGTAATGGAGGGATCGATGCGCGACGCAACCACGAAGTCGAGTGCCGCCGATCCTGCCAGTTCGGAAACATAAACTCGACCGGGGGCGTCTTCGGTGATGTTGGTCGAGGCCATGGAAAACGTTCCGCTGCCGTTGTTGCCAAAGACCGTGAAGCTATCGTTGGCGGTGTCTGTCGCGACCAGATCAAGGTCAGCGTCGTTGTCGAAGTCTCCCAACGCGATTCCTCGGACTTCATCCCCAGCATCCAACGTCACGGGGGCGAGAAACGTGAAGCCGTTGTCGTGAGTCAGAATCGTGACCGCGTCCGTGGCGCTCAGCGTGCTGACAACAATGTCCGGTTCCATGTCGCCGTTGACGTCACCGATCGCGATGTCTGTCGGCCGTTCATTGAGCGTGATCGTGCTACCCGTCAGGGTGAACGTGGTCAGGTCGTTGCGAATGAAGTCGACAACACCGTTGCCGGGATTGGCGTCCGGGTCGCGGATCAGAACGACGTCGTCGTCGTTATCGCCATCGAAGTCCCCCAGCGCGATCCGAAACGCATCTCCCGCCAAAACGTGCTGCGACAACGTCGAGAATCCCGATCCCGTGTTTTCCAGAACGCGAAACTCCGAAGTCGTCCCGGATCGCGTGAGCACCAACAGGTCGTTGCGGCCATCGCCATTCACGTCCGCCACGAGAATATCGGCAGCCGTGGCTCCCAATTGTCCTTCGATCGGCAGGAGATCGGCCGGTGCGATCACCGACGACGTCACGATCGAATTGAGCGGAGGCAACGGGATGACTCGATAGGTGCCGGGGAGCAGATTGAGAAATTCATAATCTCCGATGTTGCCGTCGAACTCACCTCTGGAGGCCGTCACTGTGATCGGCTCGAATGAAGAATCGAAGCGGCCGTTTCCGTTCGTATCCAGGAACAGGGAGACATTCGGAAGACCCGGTTCGGAAGGGAAGCTGAAGCCTCGGAAGCCATTCACATCAAGGTCGTTGAACACATTCCCGCGAATCGTCGCCAGCGGCTGCACGCCAAAGTCCAGATTCATGGTCGGCATCCCGACCACTCCCACAATGCCGGCCGAACCGAGCAGGTTCGTCAACAACGTCACCGACCCGCCATCTCTGTTGGCGGTCAGGACATCGGGCCGCGAGAAAAGGTTGGTGGAGTCGAAGCCGAATTCGCCGACAGCGATCCCCGACGGTGCGGAATCCGTTGGGAAAATCGCAGTGAGGGTAAACGTGCCGGTCGCGAATTCGAGGACATCGACGGTGCTGCTGCCCAAACTCGCGGCCAGAACGTCTCTGTCGCCGTCACCGTCGATATCGACTGCGGCCATGTCCACCACATCGCTCAAGGTCGCGACCTCGGTCGGCGTGCTGAAGACGCGAGTGCCAATGTTTGCGACGTGGAATACCTTTGTGATCGCGCCGACCACGAGGTCGAAGTCTCCATCTCGATCGAAGTCCTCGGTCACGAGTGATTGCGGCAGAGTCCCCGCGTCGAAGCTCACCGACGTGTCGCTGTTGAAGCTGAAGTTGGCGGAGGTACTGGTATTGAACAGGAACTTGACCGAGTCGGTCCCGGCCGAAGCCACCGCCAGATCGGTCTTACCGTCGCCGTCAAAGTCCGCAGCCACCAACTGCCGTGGATCGCTGCTCACGGCGAAGCTCGCGCCGGTCGCAAAGGTTCGCGAACCCGTGTTGGCAAACAAGGTGATGTTGTTCGAGCCTCTGTTCGTCACTGCGATATCGGGCTGAGAGTCTTGATTAAGGTCCGCGATCACGAGACTGATCGGCTCATCGCCCGTCGTCAGGGTGACAGCGCTTCCAAACTGCGCATTGCCAAAGGCATCGTTCCCCAGATTGAACAACACCGTCAGCGTATCGTCGGAGGAGTTGGCAACGATCAGATCGACTCGGCCGTCGAGATCAACATCACCCGCGACGACGTCGCTCGGTCTTGAGCCGACAATGATCGACTGGGTGATGAAGCTCGCGACTGAAACCCCGTGCCCGCGCTGTTTGATGACGAGCCGGTCACTGATGAAATCCACATACGCGAAGTCGAGCTGTCCGTCATTGTTGAAGTCCGCCGTGACGACACTCTGCGGGATAGAGCCACTGGCCACCGATTCTGGCGACGAGAGCAGCGGATCATTGGGTGCCGTCGGCCGCGTATTGGACGGGACCTTGTGGCCAATGATCTGGCTGCCCGGACTGACCAGCTCCAGTGTGTAAGTGCCGAATTCGTCTTGCGGCGTGCTGGGGTTGTCGAACATGGCCACTTCCGCGAACGGCTCGAAGTCGTCCCGTCGGCCGTTGCCGTTGACGTCGTGGAACACCGTCAAACCCGATCGACGAAATTCCGTGCCAGCATCGAGATCGCCGTCGCCATTCTCGTCCGAGAACGCGATGCCGGAGACCGTCGTGTGAGCCAGCTCAAACGCGCCGATGTCGCGCGTGACCGAGGTGTTGTTGTCGCCGTCGGTCGTCGCAAAACCCCGTTGGTCGTTGGTCGGCGCGCCTGTATTCGTCCCAGCATCGATGGCCGGGCTGCCGACCAACAGTTCGTGAGTGAAGGTGCTCCGCCGCGGCGTGAGCGTGACCACCGGCGGCAGAGTCCCAAACTGAGTCGGCGCGACCGGCGACGTGACGAAGCGGCTGAGATTGTTGTCTCGCAACACACCAATCTTCGGATCGACCAATTCAAAGACTTGGCCACCGCCTGTGTAAGTTCCGCCGCCATTACCAAACGAGTCAT
This sequence comes from Planctomyces sp., assembly GCA_005778115.1. Lineage (GTDB taxonomy): Bacteria > Planctomycetota > Planctomycetia > Planctomycetales > Planctomycetaceae > SXKJ01. The sequence continues at coordinate 23,211 of SXKJ01000022.1, forward strand.
TCAGCGTGAAGGTCATCGTGCTGGTCACCGTCACGGTGAAGTTGCCGTTGGCGGCAGACAGACCGTTGACGCCGGTCACGCGCACGAGGTCCCCTGTCTGCAAGTTGTGCGCGTTGGTCGTGGTGATCTCGATCGGATCCGCACTGGTCGCGTTCGTGATAGAGACCGCCGTCTCGCCACCGACGATGTCTCCGTTGGTGCCGTTGGTGAAGCCCGTTGCACCGTCGCGGTCGCCAATCAGGTTGAAGCCGTCCGAAGTGAAGCTGCCGCTCAGGTCGGCGTTCGGGCTGTTGCCGAAGGTCGTGTTCATCGCCACGAGCGTGTTCTTCAGCGTGGCGGAACCGTCATTGCTGATCCCACCACCGTCGGACGATGAATTGAGCGCAAACGTGGCGTTCAGGATCGTCACCGTGCCGGTCGAGGTGTTGTGCAGGCCACCCCCTTCGTTCGAGCCAGAGTTCGTGGAGATCGTGCTGTTGCGAATCGTCAGCGTCCCTTCATTGCTGATCCCGCCGCCGTTGATGCCGCTGTTTTGAGAAATCGTGGACTCGAAGACGTTGGCGGTCGCTGAGACCGCGTTGTGCAAGCCGCCGCCAGCAAACCCGAAGCCTGACGCCAGCGTCGATTCCGAGAGGGTCAGCACGGCACTCGACCCCGCATTGGCGATCGCACCACCACCGCCGCTGCTACTAGACGCGTTGTTAAGAAGGAAATCAGACCCGCTGACCGTGACTAAGCCATCGAAGTTGTAGAGTCCGCCACCAGAATCCAGCGCCGTGTTATCGGTGAGGACTGAGTCCGTAATCGTCAGCCCTTGGCCGAAATTCGCGATGCCGCCGCCAAACGCAATGGTCGCCGAGTTGCTGCTGAACTCGCTGTGGCTAATGCTCACCGACGAGGTGCTCTGCCCGCCAAAGCGATCGACGAAGACCGCACCACCAGTTTCGCCCAAGTTGTTCTTGAACACGGAGCCTTGCACGGCCGCAAAGCTGTCGAAGATCGCCAGCGCGCCGCCACCGCCGCTGTTGCCCAGCGCCATGTTGAATTCAAACCGCGTGTTGGTCACGAGCAGGAAGTCATTGAGAACCGCGATGGCACCGCCGCTGGTACCCGACGTGTTATTCAGGAAAACGCTGTCGTTGGCGATGACCATCGCGCCCGGATCACCGTCCTGAGCATAGATGGCACCACCGAAGCCGGAGGCGAAGTTGTTCGTCACGCTCACTCGATGAAGTTCGAGATACGACGCAATGCTGCGAATCGCACCGCCTCGAAGGTCGTCCCCGCCCTCGACCATCGCCTTGCCGTGGGTCAACGACAGATCCGACAGCACCAAATCGGTTCGGCTGCCACCGCTAAAGACATCGAACAGGCGGTCGCTGTCGAGTCCGTCGATCGTCGTTGACTCGGAACCATAACCGCGGATGTTGAGGTCGCCCGTAATATCCAGGTCGCCGGCCGCCGCAGAATCCTCGCCCGTACCGAATCGCGTCAGCTTGTAGACTCCGGCCACGAGCACGATGGTCTGTGTTCCCGCCAGCGCGTTGCTCTCCTGAATCGCCGCGCGGAGCGACGTCTTGCCATTCGCATCGAGAGCGACACCATCGCCGATGTTGGCATCGACCGTGTCTTCCGTCGTGTTCACGAAGAAACCGTTGAAACCGAACTCATAAGCCCCGATGTCGGCCGTGTTCGACGTGCCGCCGTTGATGACTCGCGGAGCACCTCGCTGTTCCAAGGCCACGCTCGTGGTCGTGCTGCTGGCGTCGATCGCCGGACTCCCTGTTTGCAAAGCGTGTGTCCGAGTCTTACCGCCGTTGAAAGCCAACGCTCCAAGCAGCGGGTCTAAGGGACTACCGGACGTTCCCACTTGGTCGTCAATGACGTTGTTGACGAAGATCGGACCACCAGAGCCAGCTCCCGCGACACCAATCAAGTTATTCCCCAGCGACGCGACATTGTTCGTCGCGGCAAACACATCCGTGCCAGTCTGGCTGGCCATGTTCTCAGCGATGATCGTGCTCTTCACGGTCCCGCGCCCCGGTTGGGAAGGACCGGAGAGAGGCATCCCGCTCGGAGGCGGAGGCACGATCGTCGCAAAGCCGCCGCCGAACGCCGCCGTGTTGGGAGGCACGATCGTCGCAAAGCCGCCGCCGAACGCCGCCGTGTTGTTCGTGATCGTGGCATGATTGACCGACAGGATTCCGCCCGCCTGCGTCACACCACCACCCTGACCGCCAGTGTTGTTGAATCGAATGGCCGTGTTGCCAGAGACTGTCGAATTGCTGAGATCTGTCGTGCCCCCCGCGACGTAGAGGCCACCACCGTTACCAAAGGACATCCCCGTCTGACCTGCCGTGTTTTCGACGATCGACGAATTCCCAATCTTCGCGTTGCCACCCCCCACGAAGACACCGCCTCCTGAGCCGCTCAATGCGCGGTTGTCGGCGATCTCCGAGTAACTCACCGTGGCGGTCGTGGAGCCAAGAATACCCAATCCTCCGCCGTTCATTCCTGCCGTGTTATTCGTGAGAAAGCTGGCGGAGATGACGAGTGTTCCCGCCTCCGCGCCGACGCCACCCGCATTGGTCCCGGCGGTGTTGCCATCGATCGTGCTGCGGATCAGCGTGGCGTCCCCCGTCGAACCGATGCCGCCCGCTCGACCACCTGCGATGTTCCCAATGATGCTTGAGTCCCGAACGATCATCCGGCCTTCGTTGCCAATTCCACCGGCGTCTCCATTCGTCGTGTTGTCACGAATCGTCGACGAGTCAATTTCCAGCAGATCGAACGAGCTGACATGACCGATGCCACCCGCGCCATCGTTGGCAGAGTTCCCGACGATGAAGCTGTTGCGGATTGTCGCTCGACCTGCGTTGGCAATGCCGCCTCCTTCGTCGCTGGCCACGTTGTCCGCGATGGTCACACCGTCGAGAGTCAACTCGAACGCACTGAAGATGCCGCCGCCGTTGCCGCTGACAGCCTGATTCTCGCGAACAAGCACGTTGTTGAGCGACGCGTCGCCAAAATTGCGAATACCGCCACCCGAGTCAGTCGCTGCAATGCCGTGCTGCACCGTCAGGCTTTCCAGGAGCGTCTCGGTGGTGAAGAAGCTGGACTGCAAGTCAAACACTCTGTCGATGCCTGCTGCGTCGATGATCGTCGCCAGCGGACCAAAGCCAAGGATCTCCGTCCCAAAAAAGACGTCGAGATCGCCAGCCGAGCCATGGCCATCATCAGTGCCGTTCTCATCCAACAAGAACACGCCCGGCAACACGACAATCACCGGCGCGACCGTCGAGTTGAAGTTGCGCTGATGCAACGCCGCACGCAACGAGATGTTCCCCGCCGCGTCCGCGACGACCCCGTCCATCAGGTTGGCGTCGGGAGTGTCATTGAGCGTGTTGACGAACACCGCGTTTGTCCCCGTCTCGACCGCACCGATATCCGCAGCCGCAATCGTCGAGGCCCGCAGCGGAGCACCGCGCTGATCGGTGATCGGCAGCGCCGAACCGACCACAATCGGCAACGTCCCCGCGTCGATCGCCGTGCTCCCGCTTAGCGGGAGGTGTGTCTTCGTCGGCCCACCATTGAAAGCCAACGCGCCAAGCATCGGATCGAGCGGAGTCGTGGATGAAGTCCCGACCTGATCGTTGTTGGATCCATTGCTGAATCCCGAACCTGCCGGCGCGAAGCCGATCAAGTTGAAACCAAGAGTCGTGAACGGGTTCGTGCCGTGCCGCACGTCGATGAAATCATCGTCTCCGGTTGCGGTGTTGCCGGCGATGATCGTGTTTCCGACCAATCCCGTATTGCTGCCCCCGTTGAAGTCGATGCCGCCTCCCACCGACAAGGCCGTATTGAGCGTCACGGTGCTGGCCGTCAGGAAGAGATTGCCGCCGCTGGCCACCGAGATGGCACCACCATTGTCGGCGCTATTCGCCGAAAACGTTGAATGATCAATGCCAGCCGATCCCGCCGTGTAGATCGCGCCGCCGTTACCCGAGTTGGTGGCACCTGCCGCGTTGAGTTCAAAAGTGCTTCGCTGCACATTGAGGTTGCCGCCAGTGGCGTTGAATATCGCGCCGCCGTCACTATTTCCGGTGCCGTTATCAGCCTCGTTGTTGAAAAACGTCGAGGCGTCGACGATTGCGAACCCCGCGTTGTAAATCGCGCCCCCTTCGCCCGCCGCCGTGTTGTTATTGAAGGTGCTTGCCAAGACCATCAATGAACGCATCGCCGCATTGTGAATTGCGCCGCCGCGAGGCGTGCCCGGCCCCGTGACGCTGTTGTTGATAAACGTCGTTCGCACGACGGTCAAATTGCCGTCGTTGTCGATCGCACCGCCATTGTCACTCTGCCCATCTTTGATCGTGACGCCTTCGATCGTCACGAACCTGTTGGACATATTGAACGCGATGTCGAACACGCGATCGGCCGAACCGAAGTTGGCGTCGATGACCGAGGTGCCAATGTTCGCGCCGCGAATGGTCACGGACCTTGCCGACGTGATGTCGAGATCACCGGTCGCCGCAGCATCTTCACCGGCCCCGCTGATTGTCAGCGTGTATGTGCCGGCCCCAAGCTGGATGATGACATCGTTTTCGGTCTCGGCATTGGCCTGGAGGACCGCTTCCCGCAACGAAATCAAACCATCGTTGGCATTGATCGTGTCAGTCAGCGTACCGACGACGATGATGTCCGGCATCCCGCCCGTTAGTAACTGCCGAGTCTCAAACTGCTCGACGAGAGGAGTCATCCGGCGACGCGGCACATGCGGCCTTCGCCGCCGCCTCGTCCAGTGTCCGTTGTCTCGTTGAGCATTCGCTCGGGCAAACCAGCCACGCAACCATGAAGTCAGCAACATCGGTCGTCACCTCAAACCTGCTCAGGACAAGAGCTCATTCCGCATCGGCCAACACCCTCACGGCTTCTCACGCAAACGAGTACCGGAACTGGCACTCGCTACCTGAGAAAACGAAGGGGCTCGACGGGCGGGACTCTAATCCCCGAAACAGGGACCATGAAAGCGGAATTTCCGATGTTGCCATTGCATTGCGCATAACCCAGCCAATCGGATGCCTTCCGTTTCGTCGATAGGATCGTTTCCACACCTCGCCACACCGTCCGCTTCGGCAAAATCGGACCAGTTTCACCAAAGCGCTCTCACTGTTTGGGCCGATCCACATCGGGACAAGCTCTCAGCGGCGAATTCTGCCGGAGCAGAGCCACGGAACGTCGCACACACTCCCATCAAAGCCAGACACCGTTGGATTTCATCATGGCCGCTCGCGTGCTGTTGCTCATGGTTCTCACTGGCTTGTTTGCCGCGGCTTGGAGTTCGGATTGCCCCCAAGCGGCAGACGCACTCCCTGCATTCACGACTCTCCCGCCAAACTCCAAGGCCACTTTCGGAGAGGATCGCCAGGAACGGAAGATTTCGGAGGTCAGTCAGACCGTCACGATTTCTCAGGAGTTCGACGCCTCCGCCATCGTGCTGCCGACCTTGATTGCACCGGGAACTTACCGCGTTGTGGATGCCAAAGGACGAGTTGGTTGGATCACAATCCCAACCGGTGCCCCATCAGAAGCCACCAGCGACGAACCCAAGCCGTTCTACAACAGCCAGTCCGAATCCGGATGTTGGTATTTTATCCGAGTCCCCGCCGCACCGCTCATTGCTGCTCCTCAAACAGGTGACGCAATCCTTCGATGACTGTCGGATAGCGCAGCTCGACGTGCAGTTCTTCGCGCATTCGCCGATTCACGCAGCGTTTGTTGAACCGACGCAGTTCGGGAGCATCCTCGGCAAGTTTCTCAAACTCAGGAGCGGCCAAGCCGAGTTGCCCTGCCAATGCCGTGTAGTACTCTTGCCGACGAAGCGGTCGATCATCAGAGACTAAATAGGTGGTCACGGACTGGCCTCGTTCTTCCGCCGCCAAGACAGCCTGAACGGCATCGTCCACATGGATGAGGTTCAGCCAAGCATCGGGATTTCCTGAGAACTTTTCCCTGCGTCGAAGTTGCTGCTCGCGAGCCAGCAATCGCCCTGGACCATAGATCCCCGCCAATCTCAAAACGATGGCGTCGCCATTTCTGGAAGCTTGATCTGCAAGTCGAAAGTTCTCCCATACGACAGCTTCTGCATCACGGCAAATTCTCCCATTTTCTTCGCTTGGGGAGACTGACGATAATTCATCGACAAATTCTCCGCTGTTTTGTCCGTAAACGCTGGTGCTGGAGATATACACGAACTGCCGACACTTTCGTCGGACTTCGGCTAACACGTTCCGAAGTCCTTCGACGTAGATCGTCCGCTTGGAAGACTTACTCGCCCGGTCAAAACCGACTGCATAGAGAATCGTCTCCGTGTGCGGAAACCTCTGGAGCGAACTCAAGTCCATTACGTCACCAACTAGAGCGTTAAGCCCAGATTTCGCCAACCGAGATGCATGCGATTCCGAGCGAGTCAACGCCCAAACTTCGCAACCCTCGCTCAGCCACCTCTGAGCGACGCGCTCACCGAGATATCCACAGCCAATGATGAGCTTTCGCATTGCGCGGTCAATGGGATTGATAACAATGATCTTTGGAGTCCATGGCAGCCACGCTCATGTTCGGAACTCAACGAGACCGAAACAATCCCTCTGGACTATTTGGGGACAGAACGTTGGTCGCTGGACACTCCGCCGAGGAGACGGCAAAATCACCCTTTCTCATTCGGGCGTATAGCTCAGTTGGCTAGAGCGCAGCTCTGATAAAGCTGAGGTCCTTGGTTCGAATCCAAGTACGCCCATTCGTATACGGCCGGGGCCAATCGAGTTTCTGGTTTGGTCCGAGCAATGCATCGGGGACGTAGCTCAATTGGGAGAGCACTAGCTTTGCAAGCTAGGGGTTGCCGGTTCGATCCCGGTCGTCTCCAGTGGCAATGAGCCGATCTTGCTCGATTTTTAAAAACTCGGGCCGATCGGTTGACCCCCAGTGTGGATGCCAATAACATCCTCGCTCGCCTTTTGCGGCCGTCCAAAAATGCGGCCGCAAAATTCGACGTAGTTCTTTGACAATTCGGTGGTTGTGAAATCTGCAATACACAATCTCAATGCGCTCCAAATGGGGCGCGAGCGTCCAAGGTGAATAAGCTTGAACGGCGGACGCGATGCAAGTCGCGAAAAGCCAAAGATAAAAGTGGTCAAGCAATTAAGGGCGTATGGAGGATGTCTTGGCACCAAGCGGCTCTGAAGGGCGTGGAAGGCTGCGATAAGTTCGGGGTAGCTGTCAAACAAGCGTTGATCCCGAAATTCCTGAGCAAACGCGGCGAAGTGAAACATCTCAGTAACCGCAGGAAAATAAAGAAATCTCGATTCCGTCAGTAGCGGCGAGCGAACGCGGAAATAGCCTAAACCAGTGGCTTTGCCATTGGGGTCGTGGGGCATGCTATATGGAAGTTACCAATTTGCCGGCTAGAAGAAGTGAGAAGAAAAGCTCTACCGTAGAGGGTGATAGTCCCGTATTCGGCAGTCGTGCAAACTTCTTGTGTGTACCCGAGTAAGTCCCGTCACGTGAAACCGGGACTGAATCTGGGAGGTCCATCTCCTAAGGCTAAATATGACTTGGTGTCCGATAGTGAAAAAGTAGCGCGAGCGAAAGATGAAAAGAACCCCGGGAGGGGAGTGAAAAAGAACCTGAAACCATACGCTTATGAACTGTCGAAGCACAATGCCGCAAGGTGAGTGTGACGGCGTGCCTTTTGCATAATGACCCGGCGAGTTAGCGTACGCGGCAAGGTTAAGGGTTTTAGGCCCGTAGCCGAAGCGAAAGCGAGTGCGAAATGTGCGATTCCAGTCGAGTGCGCTAGACCCGAAAACAGGTGATCTAAC
>SXKJ01000261.1 GCA_005778115.1 Planctomyces sp.
CTCAGTCCTTGACGAGACACCAACGACACGGCCTCGACCTTGAACTCCCTCGTAAACACTCGACGTGTTGACATGAACTTCGCTCCTTACGCGTCACAATACGCGCTACGTTGCGCGCACGCAAAACGTGGGCTAGTCCAGAATCCATGGTAACTGCCTTCGGAGAACGATCTGCCGTGATGGCTTAAATTCCCGGGAGACTTCATGCAGCCCAGTACCGTGATGACAAGAAGGATCACCAGCGACCAATTCCGTTGAACTAGGCTCATGAATTCTGCTCCTCGAAATAACGTCAACAGAACAATCCTCTAGAATCATTGTTATCGCATGCCATCATGGTTGTTAACAGACGCGATCTCCGAGCAAACATCCTTCTCGTCGGAGTTGGCAATTAGTCTTCCACGACGACTCCTTGCAGATTAACGATGATCCCCGCCACGGTTTCCGCATAACTCCAGGTGTAGTCTGAGACCAAACTGACCGTCGCACCGTAAATGGGCGGGGCACCCGCGGTCATCTCAACTCTTCCGCCGGCGTACACAGTGAGAGTCGAAAAACTTACCGTGGCGAGATGGTTTGTTTGATCGACGTTTACAGACCATCCAAATCCGCAAGATAGGGCACCATCGGTTGTATTCGAACTCATCCAAGTAGGCGTGCTCATAGTAATGACGCCGGTCGACTCATTGATATCGAATGTCAATTCGAGCTCGAGCGCGACCTGTCGATCGAAACCAAACGATGGGTCGAAAGTTCCACTAACGGTCGCTTCTACTGTTCTTGCTGACGTCTTCCCTGCACCGATGGATGACCACATTTCCGAACCGTCACCCCAGATATGATTGGTCGTCGAGATCGCCAAAGTGTTCCCACTGTAGTCAAAGTCCCAACGATCGTTGTCTGAAATCGTCGCTTGAGCCGACGTCGTCATCCTTGTGTAATCAGCCGACGTCTCCAAATTCACGACGAGAATCTCTTCACCTTCAACATTTGCGGCGACTGCCGTCGTTTCGTTGGCGGTCGTAAACACAATCGTTGTGGAACTCATTCCGGCAAGAATTGTCCAATTCAGCGACGAGACCGTGAAATCAAAGGTGGTCGCCAAGTTCGTCACTCCCGGAACCATTGTTGGAATCGTGACCGATCCCGAAAGCGCGTTTGTCGTTGGGCCAGTGCGTGTGATTTCCAGCACACCGTCATCCGATCCGATCTTTCTTTCTCCCATGATCCCGTCAGTAAAGGCGATGCTCACTTCGGGAAGCTTAACGGTGACCGATGACTCCGCGATGGATTCTAAATCGCCGTCGCTGACCTTCACTTTGATGGTCCGCGTCATTGGTGCCCCGAAACCGTGACCGACCAACTGCGCCCACGTCAAATTGACTACCACACCAGACTCATCTCCAAACACATCATCTTCGTTGAGATCCCACTCATAAGTCATCGCGTTCGGGCCACCATCAGAATCGCTTGACAGTGCGGCGCTCAGTTGCAGTCCGTCACCTTTGTAGATTTCGTAGGTGCTACCTTCGCCGGTCGGCCCCGCGCACGCGTTGGGAGCGGTGTTGTCATAAACTAAGTACGCGGTATCCGTGGCGTCCACGTAGCCGTCATTGACAGTCAACTTGACGGGAAGAGAGTCTCCAACTGACATCCCCAGTGCCCAAAGCGCCGGCCAATCCAAGGTCATCCCGCTATTCGTGGATTCAACCGAGCCGTCATTACCGATACCCCCCTGTAGAACCGACTGTCGATCATGTCCGGATCGCTTGACGCACTTCCGTCGAGGATGACGGAGCCACTGACGTACGCGAAATGGTACTCTCTGCGAATGACGCCGCTCGCGTTGCTAATGACGCCACCAGCATCGGCAATAGGAGGCCGATTTGCCGCAATACTCGTTCCCCTCACCACGTTGGTGCTATTGCCGTTATTATCGCTCACATAAAGACTCACGGACTTTGACGTCGCAGTGGTCCCTTTTGCCCAGCCATAAGTGGTTTCCAGATCGCTCCAGGGAACGGTAATCATCCCGCTGTCTTGATTGACGTCGATTCCGGAGATTGTCCAATGGTAGTGCAACTGGCCTGGATTTGGCGCATTCATATCCATCGAAGAAGATGAACCTGGACAGTCCAGCGTGAGGCTGTCGCCAGCGTAGAACTGAGTTGGTAGCACGGCGGCCGAGGCAACCGGCTCGTACGACAAACAGAGTCTCGGTTCAAGACGCTCAAATGTACTGATGGAAACCAGACGCCACGGATTTCGTTTGGTTGCGCGGGAAAAAGACTTGAACCGACCGCTGCTCAGCGAGCGTAGCCAGTTTGAGATTCGTCGTGCGAGCGGCGTTCGAGTCAACCACGCCTCTTGAAATGCTGCGGGTGCCAAGCTTGATTCATCAAAGCCTTCAAAGAAGTCGTTCGGATTGTAATCCTCGCTTCGGCGGCCCAACGCCGATTTAGTCTTTGGTAAATTGGGGGGGGGCACACTGAATAGGTTGACTGGCCTTTTTTGTCCCGAACAACGAACTCCAAGATTGCATCAGCATGAGGGCACTCCTACGAGGTGAAACTAACGGAGCACATCCAAGTCTCAACGGCGAGACCACGAGAGAAAATCTCTTTCCGAACGAAATGACCGAAGCGGAGTTTGATCAGAAATGAGCTACTGATCGTGAATGGTGTGCAGACGATATCAACGGAAATTGGATCGTCAAAAAAAACCTTTAAAATTCTGGTGAGCCAACGCAGGAGTTTGAGAAGCCGAGTCCGCACTGAAATGCGCCGGTGTGTGAATCGTGCCGATGGAAGACAAAGCCATCCGCACCGGGTACTTTGACGAGCAATGGCAATTCCCCGTCCGCGCGACTCCGTGAAATCCGCGTCATCCGTGTTCCTGGCCGCCACCTGAGAACACGGATGACGCGGAGGGCACAGATGATCGTCAGCCAACTTCCATGGACCGCCAGCTTGGAGATCTTCCGATGCAAAACTCACGAGGCAGCGTCTCTCGTCGTCAACTGGTTGGCGCATTTGGTGCCACTGGTGGATTGGCTTTGTTGAGTCACGCGGTTGCGCAGGAGAACAATCCCGCCGCGCAAGTCGCCGACTCCGCATCGAGCATCAAAATCACGGCGATGAAGACGCATCGCGTGCAGAGCAAGGTCTATCTGGAAATGATGACCAGTGCGAAAATCACCGGCTGGGGTGAGGTCAGCGCGCTCGTGCCGACGGCGGCGGAAGAACTCTGCAAGTCGCTGTTTGAGTTGCTCGATGGCGAGAACCCGACGCGCATCGAGCATCTGTGGCACAAGCTGTATCGCGCTCATCGCGACATTCGCGGCGGGCCGTTTATGAGTCACACGCTCGCCGGGATCGACATGGCGTTGTGGGACATCACCGGCAAGTTATGGGGCGTGCCGGTCTATCGGCTGCTCGGTGGACCGTGCCGAGACAAGATTCGTGTCTATCCGACGGCAAAGGCGCACAAGGTACCGCCGCACGGCATCTACGATCATTCGGGGAAGCCCAACGAAATCGAACGCATGGTCAACGCGATCAAGCAGACTCGCGAGCGAGTCGGCCCCGACGGCACTGTGATGTTCGACGCGCACTGTGCCGTGCCCCCGGCCACGCTGATCCAATTGGCGGCGGCGGTCAAACCCTACGAAGTGCTGTTCTTTGAAGAGGTCGCTGTTCCCGGAAACATCGAAGTCTTCAAGCGGCTCAAGGAACAGATCGCGATCCCGATGGCGACTGGCGAACGCGACCACACGATTTGGGAATTCATCCCATACCTGCACGAGCGGTGCATCGACATCTTGCAACCCGACGTCGCGCACTGCGGCGGTATCACGCAGATGCGCAAGATCGCGATCCTCGCCGAGGCGTATCACGTTCCGCTCGCCCCGCACTGCACGACGTCGCCGCTGGGCGCGACGGCCAGCCTCAGCGTCGGCGCGTCGATTCCGTTCCTGCTGATCCACGAGACTGCTCCCGGATCGTTGCAGTGGGGCGAGCAGTTCATGAATCGTCCGTGGACTGTGGATGACAAGACTGGCTACGCGACACTGCCGGAAGGCCCCGGCCTCGGTGTGACCATCGACGTGGAGAAGATGACCAAGATCGCCGCCGATCCCAATTACAAATGGAAGTTCCCGCGAGTCACGCTGCCGGATGGATCGGTCGCCGATTATTGATCGCGGCATTTCGAAACTAACCCGAAGCGTCAGCGAGGGCGAACGCTTCAAACGACGGAAATGTCGTGATTGAAAATCGGTGGAGCGCGCGTCCTCGCTGACGCTTCGGGTTAGTTTGCCAAGGGAGCCTTTGATGTTGAGCCGAATTGTTTTCGTCAGTTTTTTGTTGTTGCTGAGTTCCGCCGTTCTCGCGGAAGACTGGCCTGCTTTGCCGGAGCACAATGCTGTTGTCGAGATTCCCGCTCAGGAATGGCTGCTGCGGCCGGGACCGCGACGTGTCCGAGTGCTGGTACATTATCCGGGCGGAAAGCTGGCGAATGTCGGCGAGCGAACCGGACTGATGCTGACGCTGCACAACTGGGGCGGCACCGATTGCGTCGGCACGGCGAGTCCGACGGTATTAGCTGAGAAGCTAAATGTCGTCGCACTGTGCGTGAACTATTTGCAGAGCGGCCCGAAGGACTCGATCGAAGGTCCGGAGCCATACGACTTCGGCTACTTGCAGGCGCTCGATGCGCTGCGAGCGTTGTGGTGGCTCGATCACGGGCTGAAGTCACGAGAGATCAAATTCGCTGGCGGGCGAGTCTTCGCGACGGGCGGTTCAGGCGGAGGCAACGTGACGCTGATGTGCAACAAGCTCGCACCGCGCACGTTCGCTTGCGTGGTCGATCTGTGTGGCATGAAGAAGCTGTCGGATGACATCGCTTTTCATTTGCCGGGTGGCAGCGATTTGGATGCTCGGTTCAGCCGCGATCCGGCAAGTCCGAATTACCTGTCGCTGGATCATCAGGAGCTGCGCTTCCTCGGCAATCAGGATCATCTCGCGACGATGAAAGTCCTCGGCTCGGCGAGCAAGATCGTGACGGTTCACGGCGTTGATGACTCGACCTGCCCGTATGCCGACGCCGTTGAGATGGTTGGCTGGATGCGGCGAGCGAAGTTGGATGTCGAGCCGCAGTTCGTTACCAAGGAACGAGTGGACGGCAAGATTTTCACGACGACCGGCCATGCGCTCGGCAACCGCACGGAGATTGTGCTGCAAGTTCCCAGCCGCTCGCTTTCGCTGGATGCCAAGCCGGGCCCAATCATGCGACTCGGACCAAGCGATTTTGATCGGGCGGAGTCGATCCGCTACCGCACGACGAATGGTGCGTTCGAGATCGACTACTCGAACGGCTTCCCCGTCGGCCGCTTCGTCCCCCGCGAACCGCTTCCCGAATATCCGAATCATCAAGATCTGTCGTTTGTGCTCGGCCGCGATGGAATGAAACGGGACATCAAGACCCTCGCCGATTCGGACATGCGACGCGAACACATCCTGCGACATTTCCAACGTGTGACGGGGCCGCTGCCGAGCCCGATGCGGCAAGTTCCGCTGGACGTGAAGGTTGTTGAGGAAGTCAAACTCGGATCGCTGACACGGCGAAAGCTGACCTATCAATCCGATCCGACCGATCGCGTGACGGCGTATCTTTTTCTCCCGGCCGCACCGACCGATTCCGTAAAGATTCCGGGAGCCGTTCGCGTTCATGGTCCACAGTGGCCCGCCATGCTCTGTCTTCAGCAAACCACTAACGTCGGCAAGGATGAGCCGGCCGGCGTTCGCGGCGATCCGGGTTTGAAATACGCACTGGAATTGGCCGAACGAGGTTTCATCGCGCTGGTCCCCGATTATCCGAGTTTCGGCGAACACGCTTACGACTTCGATCCGAAGCATGGTTACGTCAGCGGCACGATGAAGGCGGTTTGGGACAACATTCGCGCGGTGGATTTGCTCGAAACGCTGCCAGAAGTCGATGCCCAGCGGATTGGCTGCATTGGTCATTCACTCGGTGGGCACAACGCGATTTTTACGGCGGTGTTTGAACCGCGCCTCAAAGCGATCGTTTCCAGTTGCGGGTTCTGTTCGATGCAGAAGGACGACGTGCCAAGTTGGACTGACCCGCGTTACATGCCGCTGATCGCTAGCGAGTTCAAGAACGATCCGAAGCGGTTGCCGTTCGACTTCCACGAACTGATCGCCGCGCTTGCTCCGCGTCCGTTCTTCGCATCAGCCGCGACGAAGGACAGTGATTTCGATGTGAGCGGTGTGAAGGATGTGCTCGACGCCGCTCGGCCGATCTATGCCTTGCATGGCAAGGGCGATGATTTAGTGGGGCACTATCCGGAGGCGGGGCACTCGTTTCCAGAGGACGCTCGAAAGCGGGCGTATGAGTTTTTGGAACGGGCACTGGGACCGAGACGGTAAACAACAGAATTGGCGAGCGGGGCGGCGTCAGCCTCTGCTACTTCAAGCTCGTGATCCATTCGCGGAACAGTTCGACCGCCTTTTGATCGACGAGGGATGTTCCCAACTGAGGCATCTGTCCGGTGCTGGGGCCTCGGCGACTGAGGCGAGTCAACAGTATTGAGCGTTCCGGGTGGCCGGGCGCGATAATGCGCGGATCGGTGAGATCGAACTTGTGGTGCAGCGGCGGCTCGTCGAGCAGTTTCATCTTCGCCAGCGGCGTGAAGTACTCCAATTGAATCTGAGCGTTGCCGCCACCCGCATCGACGTGACAGATCGCACAGTTGGCATGGAGGTACGAACGGGCTCGCGCGGTGAGATCGGCCTTCTTGTCATAAGGATCAACAAGATGAGGGAAGGACTCCGGCGACATCGCCAGCATCTCGGTCTTGGGATAGCCACGTTGATCGCGAGTCGCGGTGCGCTGTTTGACCGCCTCGTCGAGTTCCTTTTCGGCCAGTCCTGTCGCTTGCAGTTCGCGGCGGATCGCGTTGGTGTGTTCCGTCTGCCAGGCGGCGCGTCTGGTCAAGCCGAGGTGATCGAGGACTCGTAGTTGGCTGTCGACGATGCCGCCGTAGTCGTGATCGCGGTTCATCTGCAAGGAGGTCAGTCCGAGCACAAAGTTGGCGGCGCGGCTGTGACAGACCATGCACTCGGTGCGGCTGGGATAGTGCCACGTTTGCTTGCGAATGCCGTCCTTCGCTTGCGCGTCGCGGATCGTGAACTCGCGGTCCTTGCCGACGCTCTCGACCAGCACTCCGTCGGTTTGGTCGTCGTTCCATTCGTAGCTGTAGCCGACCCACTCGCCCTCTTGCTTCACGAGGAAGCGGGTCTCAATCCAGCGTCGCGTTGCCGCGTTGCCCGCTTCACCGTCGAGGGCGAACGACTTTACGAGTACCGTGTTGTCCGGAAAGTTCCAGCCGCGATTGACCGAGTTGTCGATCGGCGGCTCTTTGCGATCGGGATCGCGCGGGATCGCCATCCAGCGCGCCTTGTGCGCTCCGTCCGACCAAAGCGGCGCGTTGACCGAGTAAGGGAGGACTCCCGGCTGCATCGCGTGTTCTTTGACCGACGCGAACAGGCCAGACTCGCTGAGCTTTCGAGGGAACCCCATTTGAGATTTGAAATTTGAAATCTCAGATTCCGGCGTCGGCTCCAAGTAATACATGTTGCCTTTGTCGCCCCCCTGGTGGTCGACGACCAGCAACTCGCCGTGCGAGTCGAGGCAGAAATGTGTGATGTGAAACGTCGTGTCAACGAGTTCGCGGTGATACGTCACCTTCTTGCCGTCGTGCTTTACTCCCCAGACTTTTCCGGTTGAGTGATCACCGTAGATGTAGGCACCGCGCAGTTCGGCCAGCTTCTCGCCGTGATAGACGACTCCGCCGGTGAGCGAGCGGGATTCGCTGTGCGAGTGCTCGGTGGTCGGCAGCACGAACGGAGTCGGACCGCGTTTGCGGTCGGCGTAGAAAACGTGAGAGCCTTCCATGACCGACCAGCCATAGTTGGCTCCCCGTTCGACGCGATAGGTCTGCTCCCACAGATCCTGGCCGTTGTTGCCGACCCAGATGTCGCCGGTCTTGCGGTCGCAGGTGACTCGCCACGGATTGCGAAAGCCGTAGGCCCACGTCTCCGGCCGAGCACCCTTCAGGCCGACGAACGGGTTGTCCTTCGGTACCGAGTAGGTCTTGCCGGGGTCGGGACGATCGAGGTCGATCCGCAGCAGCTTCGACAGCAGGTGGTCCATTCCCTGGCCGGTCTCAATCAAATCGGAATCGGACGTGCCGTCACCGGTGGTAACGTAGAACATCCCGTCGTTGCCGAAGACGCAGTCGGCACCGCTGTGGCCGTTCGATTCCCATTCCAGAATGATCGTGGCGGACTTCGGATCGAACTCAAACGACTTGGGGTCCATCCGATAGCGAGTGATTCGGACCGACTTCTCTTTGAATTCTTTGAACCGCTCGGCCGATTCCGGCACGAAGCCGGGCGTCGCGAGACCAGTCGATCCGATGTAGAGAAAACCGTTCTCGGCGAATTTTGGATGGAACGTCGCGTTGTAGATGACGGTGTCAGTCAGCTCGAGCAGCGTCTCGAAGGACTCGACGTCCGGACTGTCCTTGAATCGAATCAAGGTAGACTTCGATTGCTGGCCTGCCAGGAGCCAGTCGCTGCCGGGGACGTGCGATCCGAAGACCGGCTGATTGAGCTTCAGCTTGGGGAACGCGACGCGAGTACGAAATGGAGCGGGAGGCTCTGGCGAGCCACGCACTTTCGACGTCGTCAACGGTTCGAGCTTGTCGATGCCGAACGGCCGCCGGGCTTGAGACTTCTCCGGGCCAATGAATTTGAGATCGGCGTAGTCTTCCCAGCGATGGAAGTCGGCACCCGACTTGGAACTCTTCGGCGAGCACCACGACAGGTCGAACGTCTCGAAATCGATGCAGTAGTCGTAGCGGCAGAGGACGAACTTCCAAACCTCGTCGATCGCCGGCCGACCTCCGGTCTTGATGAAGTCTCGCCAGGGAATCTTTCCTTCGACCGACCATCCTTTGTCGCGGTCGGCCCAGTTGTTGAGCGTCCCGTCGAGCACGACTTTCGTTTCGAGATGAAACTCCTGATCGCGCCGGAAACGAGCGACGTGACCGCGCCGCGGAAGGAACATGTCGAACA
Source organism: Planctomyces sp. (assembly GCA_005778115.1). Taxonomy (GTDB): domain Bacteria; phylum Planctomycetota; class Planctomycetia; order Planctomycetales; family Planctomycetaceae; genus SXKJ01. Next base: position 9,159 of record SXKJ01000261.1, read on the forward strand.
CGGTATTCTTCGCGTTGACCTGGAACTCATAGTAGCCCGGCTTGTTGTCGGCCGGTTTGAAAAACAACTCGAAGACGTCGTTGTTCCAGGTGTCGCCATCGTGCTCGGTGACGTCGGCGTAGAGATCGGAATCAACCATTTCGCTGAAGAAGTAGAGGTTGTCGAGATCCCACAGCAGCCGGGCCTTCGTCGCCGTCTTCGCGGGTCGAGCCTCTTTGCCCAGCCACGGCAGCGAGAACTTGTCAATGACCTCGGCGGACTCCCAGACTTTCTCGTCGGCTTTGCCGTCGATCGTGATGGGCCATTCGGTGAAGCGGCATTCGTGAGGTTTTGGCTCTGCTGCTTTTGCCGGGTCGTCGGCACTCTGAACGAGGCTAACAGAAAAATGGATGACGGAAAGATGGAGGGCGAGAATTAGAAACGTGCGGTAGGCCGAGAGTTGTTGCGTTTTCATTTTTCTGTCGTCCATTTTTTGTCAGCCTTTCGATGCAGCGTGCGCGGCGACGAATGCTGTAAACGCTTCGCCGCGTTCGATGTAGTTTTGGAACCAGTCGTAACTGGCGCAGCCGGGGGACAGCAGCACGATGTCGCCGGGACCGGACTCTTGCAAGCTCCACGCGACGGCCGGAGCGAGTGACTCGAAGCCGCGGCAGATGGGGCCAGCGACGTTCGCGGCGCGAGCGGCTTGTTCAATCAGTTTTCCCAGTCGAGGACCAGTTTGACCGAGCAATGCGACAGCTCGGCAACGAGTCACGGCGGTGGCGGCGATCGCGGATAAGTCGATCAGTTTGTCGTAGCCGCCGGCGAGCAACACGGTCGGCTCGTCGAACGACTTTAAGGCGAGGACCGTCGCCTCTGGCGTGGTGCTTTTGGAATCATTGAAGCAGCGACGGCCTTGAACGTCGGCGACGAATTCGAGGCGATGCGGCAGGCCACGAAAGTTCGACACGCCTTGTTCGATCGCTTCAAGAGATGCTCCGGCAGCGAGCGAGGCAGCGATAGCGGCTTGAGCGTTCTGCCAGTTGTGTGTCCCCGGCAATCGCAGCCAGCGACGGAGCGGCATTCGTAACTCACAGCTTGATTCGGCGGGCATGCGTGCCATCACCTCCGAACCTTCACCAAAGATGCCAAGTTGTCCGGAATCGCTCGGTCCGAATAGCAGTCGAGTCGCCACTGTCGGCCAGTCCGCGACTTCGGAGAGAGCATTGACGACCGCAAATTGCTCGGTCGCTTGCCAGCACAGCAAGTTCTGTTTTGCGGCGCGATAGGCCTCGACGGTGCCGTGCCGGTCGAGATGATTCGGTGAGAAATTCGTGACGACGGCGATCTCCGGCCGAGGCTGCAACGGTGCGAGGTCTTCCAACTGAAAACTGCTCAGTTCGAGAATGACCCAATCCTCCGGCTGAATCCGCCGGACGTCGGGCAGCAGACTGATTCCAATGTTGCCGCCTAACCAACAACGGCGCGGCGCGCGATCGCTTTCGAGAATCGCGTGTGTCAAAGCCGTCGTCGTGGACTTGCCGTTGCTCCCGGTGATGGCGAGGACTCGCCCGCGATTCCGTTCCCAGAAGAGATTCAATTCGCTGGTCAGCGGGATGCCGGCGTCGCGAGCGACCGCGAGAAACGGACTGTTCTTCGGAACGGCGGGGCTGACGACGACTAAATCCGTATTGCGGAAGTCCGCTTCGTCGTGCTGGCCTAGCCTGAGCGTGATCGGCCACGCGCGGTCCATTTGAGCCAGTGAGGGGCTTAATTCCCTCTCGGAGCGCAGGTCGGTGACGATGACTTTGGCCCCCGTTTCGGCCAGAAATCGGACGGCTCCCACGCCACCGCCGAAACCTCCCAGGCCCATGACCGTGACTGTGCGACCGTGAAACTCGAGGTTGGTAGTTGGTGCGGGCATCGGTGTGGCAACTTCGACACGAACGGGCGATTTCGATTTAACGGTTGTACGCCGTCTGCCGATAATCAGGAATAGTCGCAGCGTGCGCCAACCGTACGCCGAGGCTTTTGACCGCAGGGAAGTGGCGAAAAGGCGATTGTTCTCCAGTGTAACGGCTGGTCGCGAGGAGCTCGCAAGGAAGCGGGGGAGATTATGAATTTGGGGCGTAAGACAAATGCGTTAATTGTCGGCATGGCTTGCTGCGGGTTGATGATTCAAACAACTCCGTCGATGGCCGGGCCTCCTGCAAAAGCGGAATCCACGTCGGCAAAGGTGAAGCTCGATGACCTGCCAAGTGCCGGTGACGAGCAACCCGCACCGAAGAAAGTCGTGCAGCCCACGGCGATCGACGTGGCGATGGCCAAAGATGGCAGCATCGCCGGCCGTGTGCTCGACGCCGATCAAAAGGGAGTCGCGAAGACCACGGTCTCCATTCGACAAGGTAAAACGGAGGTCGCTCAAGCGGTCACCGATGCCGAAGGTCGCTTTGAAATCGCGAACCTCAAGGGTGGCGTGTACCTCGTTACGGCGAACAGCGGCTACGGACTGTTCCGCTTCTGGACTGCCAATTCCGCTCCGCCGAAGTCACACGAGCAAGTGCTGTTGATGTCGAAAGCAATTGTCGTGCGTGCTCAAAATCCGAGCGACGGCGGCGAAGTGCTCTACGACGACAACGGGCAGCCGTATGCCAGGGTCCATGTCGTCGATAACGGCGCCATCGCCACGGGCGAGTCTTGCCCGCCGGTCGGTTGCGGCGGACTCTGCCGCCTCGACATCTTTACGATCGCTCTGCTGGGTACCGCGGCGGCGGGACTCGCAATCGCCATCATTGCTCTGGATGACGACGACAATCCGGCGGCTTCTCCGTAACCGAGACTACGAACAATTAAACACCAACAGACCACCGCAAAAACGGTGGTCTGTTTTCGTATTGCCAGACGTCTGAGGCACAATAGCCCGACACGCAAGCAAGGGATCGCGTCAATCGTCTTTCTGCGCTGTGCGACTCAATCTCTCGCTTACGCATCGGGTTAGTGGGGCCGAGCCTGCGCTGAAAGGAATGCGGAACCTACTTGAACGGCCAGATCACCGGGGCCAACGTTACGGTGACGATCATGTAGAGCAAGTCGAGTGGAATGCCCATTCGTAGATAGTCGCTGAAGCGATAACCGCCCGGTCCCATGACCATCAGATTGCACTGATAGCCGGTCGGCGTCGCATAGCCGGCGGACGACGCCACCATGATCGACATGATAAACGGCATCGAAGTCACCCCAAGCTTTTCCGCGGCAGCAAGCGCGATCGGGAAGACCAGCACTGCCGCGGCATTGTTCGTGATGAGTTCCGTGAGAATCATCGTCGCCAGATAGATCGCCGTGAGAACCGGCCAGGGACCATCGCCGAATAGCTGAGCCGCGTTCGTCATTCCATCGGCGAGGAGATTCGCCGCACCGCTCATCTCCAGCGCTTTGCCGATGCCGAACGACGCGCCGATGCTGATGAGCACTTCGATTTCCAAACTCTCGCGAGCCTCTCGTGCGGTGCAGCATTTGGTGAGGATCATCGCACCAGCAGCCAGAAGTGATGCCGTCACAAGGTCCAGCATCTCGAAGCCGTTCAACAGCACCATAATCGCCAAGATTCCAAACGCGACGGTCGCTTTCTCGTGACGCGGCGGTGCGGAGTTCTGCACGCTGCTGACCAGGAAGAAGTCGCTGCGATTCCGCATCTTGCTCTCGAAGGAGCGATGAGCTTCCAGCAGCAGGGTGTCGCCGGATTGCAGCACGATGTCACCGATCTTGGCATTGATCCGCTCGCCACTGCGAGCCACCGCCAACACGGCCGCGTCATATTGCCGACGGAATTGGCCGTCGCGAATGGTCTTGCCGACGATCGGGCAACGATCGGACACCACCGCCTCGATCAGGCAGCGCTGCGTCCGCGGATCGTTGAGTTTGAAGACTTGATTGGTCGCCGGCATCAGACCGCGCATCTTTTGCAAATCGACGACCGATTCCACAATACCGACAAAGATCAGCCGATCGTTGGCTTGCAGTCGTTCGGTCGGGCCGACCGCCGGCAAAATGTTGTCGCCCCGTTCAATTTCGGCCAAAAACAGACCGGGCAGATGCCGCAGTCCCGCTTGCTCAATCGTCTCGCCGACAATCGCGCCGCCGGGTTGCACGATCATCTCGACCGTGTATTGGCGAGGATCGTCGGACAGGCTGATCGCGGGCTTGCGATCGGGCAACAGCCATTTGGACGTGACCATGATAAAGGTGATACCGACCAATGCCGCTGGGACGCCCACCCAAGTGATCTCAAACATTCCCATTTCCGGAAAGCCGGCCTTGGTCATCAACGTCGCGACGACAATGTTCGTGCTCGTGCCGATTTTCGAGCAGCAGCCACCGAAGACCGAGGCGTAGCTCAGCGGCAGATACAGCTTCGACGGGCTGATCTTGTACTTTTTGCAGATGTCATCCACGACAGGCATGAACATCGCCACGCAAGGGGTGTTGTTGAGAAACGTGCTCAGCCCCATGACAGGGAATAAAAGCCGTGCTTGCGCAGCCGCAACCGACTTGGGTTGCCCGATGATCTGCCGAGAGACCATCGACATGGCTCCGGTTTGGGTCAGCCCAGCGACCACGACAAACAACACGGCCACCGTGAGCATCGCATCGCTGCTAAAACCAGCGACTCCCTCAACGACGCTGGGCAGATTGCGCACCATTTTCGTTGCGGGCACACCGGGAATCTCTTTCATTTCAGGATGCTCTTTGAAGAGCGGATTCGGTGCTTCGTGTTCACCCGCGAAGAGTCCCGCGACCAGGATCAGCGTTAAGCAGCCGGTCGTGATCATGTCGGCCGCCCAGTTGCGCGCGAGCCCGTAGACCATCAACACCACGACCAACAATGTGAACCACAATTCCCAGGATTGTCCGAATGGCATCGGCGAATCCTCCCTGCGAAGCGACGTATGCAAGAAACCGGCAAGCAGACCAACGCCCTGTCACGTTCGCGTGAGGACGGCCTTCGGGGCGTCATATGTTCGGCCGGTTGAACTCGAATCATCGCCGACCTTATCGCACGCGATTTGATACAGGCGGCGTCCGGCGGCGGTCGGATATTCGGTGTTGATACACGCTTGGCAGAGTGAACTGGCCGGAAGTCCGATGCTGCGAGCGATCGCGCTCACCGGAAGATATCGCAGCGAATCCGCTCCGATCGCGCGGGCCATCTCGATTTCCATATCGGGAGTAAGTTCCGTCACTCCGTGCATGAATCGGGGAGCGAAGAGCTCCTTCATGGTGCTCATGTCGATACCGTAAAAGCAGGGGGAAATAATTGGGGGGCACGCGACGCGGATATGAACTTCCTTGGCTCGCCCTCGTTCGCGAATTTGCGAGACCAGCGCCTTCATGGTCGTCGAACGGACGATCGTATCTTCGACCAGCAACACTTTCTTGCCTTCCAGCACGTCGGGCAGCGGCGTGTATTTCGCGCGGACTTTATCGGCGCGATTGACGCTCTCAATAAACGTGCGGCCGACGTATCGGTTGCGGATCAAGCCTTCGAGACTTGGCACGTTCAATTGATACGCCATGCTGTCGGCGGCGGCCTTCGCCGTATCCGGCACCGGAACAACGATCGTGTCCTGGTCGATATCAACGTGCTCTTGCCGAGCCAACTCCTCGCCCAATCGCTTACGAGTCAGATAGACGCTGCGATCGTCGAGATTGCTGCACACGTTTGCGAAGTAGATCCACTCGAAGAAGCAATGCGCCTGCTTCGGACTCTCCGCGAAACGGCGTTCAAATTCGATCTTGCCGTTCTGAATGATGATGGCTGTGCCGGGGGGCAGGCTGCGAATTTGCGAGTCTCGAAAACCCATGTTAGCGAGGGCAACGCTTTCGCTGGCGGCGGCGAACAGCGGCCCGTCGATGGCGTAGCACAGCGGCCGAATCCCCAGCGGGTCGCGGGCCACAAACATATCCCCCAGCGAGTTCAAGAAGACGATGTTGTACGCCCCATCAAACCGCCGCGCGAGGCTCGACAACACTTCCAAAAGATCGGGACGAGTCCCTCCGTTGGCGATTTTGATCTCCTGGCAAAGCAGGTGCATCAAGATTTCGGTGTCGGTCTCGCGAGCCAAATAGAAATCGGAATTTTGCAGGACTTCGTCCCGCAGTTCCGGGTAGTTCGCCAACTGCCCGTTGAAGGCAAAGCTGAACCATTTTGATTTTTCAATGTGATGCCGTTCGAACGGCTGAGCGTAGCTGCGATCATCCTTGCCGCAGGTGGCATAGCGGACGTGGCCGATCGCCGCCGAGCCGGCATAGTCGGACATCAACGACTCGAAATCCTCACGCTTGTTGAGCTGAAAGACTTCGGTGACCGTTCCTACTTCCTTGTGCGTGTCGATTCGCTGATTGCGATCCGCACTGTAGGAGGTCATTCCCGCCGCGAGTTGCCCGCGGTTCTGGATGTCCAGCAGCAATCGCGGAATCAGCCGCGAGGTCTGTTCCACACCCTCCTTGGGAATCAAATCGCTGCGGCCTCGATTGGGTAGATGATAAACCGCCGCGATGCCACATTCGTGGTGCAGTTCCGCCATGAATCGTCCCGCCGTTGAATTGGTGAAGAGCGAAAGCGGCGGGATGATAACGGCCCCTCCAAGGCGAAACCAACCACTCCGAACGAAGGGATCGGGAGTCTTTCTCAGGTCGGCCTCATGGGGATTTCCGGCGGTTCTAAGAGTTGCGGGCCGACCTAAAAAAGACTCTCGACCCAGTCACGTCTTCCAACCACTTTCACCGCAGCCACTCATCTCCTACATATCGCGTCACGAATTTAGTCTCCCTCCAAAGATTGCCCAGCCCGATGAAACTCGCCCCGACAACCGATCGCCGAGCCGTCATCGACTCCGCCAAAACCATCGTCGTGAAAGTCGGCACGAATGTGCTTTCCAAGGACGACGATACGCTTGATCTCGACCGCATCGAGTCGCTGTGTGATCAGGTACTGCGGATTTTGGACTCTGGCCGCAAAGTCGTGATGGTCAGCAGCGGCGCGATCGGCGCGGGAATGGGGTTGCTGAAGCTGAAGCACCGGCCGAAAGACCTGCCCCACCTGCAAGCCGCTGCCGCAGTCGGGCAGGCGCACCTGATTCGCCTCTACAACGATTCCCTGCAACGCCGAGGCTACTCCGCCGCACAACTGTTGCTGACCGCCAACGACTTCAAGAGCCGCACGCGCTACCTCAATGTGCGGAACACGCTCAACACGCTGTTTGAATACAAGGTCGTGCCGATCATCAACGAGAACGACACGGTCAGCATCGCCGAGATTAAATTCGGCGACAACGACCAACTTGCGGCGATGGTTACCGGCCTGATGGAGTCGCCGCTACTGGTGATCCTGAGTGTCGTCGCCGGCCTGTTCGACGGCGATCCCGCCAAGTCCGGCAGCAAATTGATTCCGTTGGTCGCGTCCTGGGACGACGCGCTGCGCACGCTGGCTGTCGAATCGAAGAGCGCGCGTGGCACAGGCGGGATGCAATCGAAGCTCGAAGCGGTTCGCATCGCGACCGCCGTCGGAGAAGACGTCATCATCGCCGACGGCACGCAGCCGAAGGTTCTCGACGAGATTCTCTCTAGTAATGACATCGGCACGCTGTTCCTTGGCAAGCACAAAGCGGTCCCCGCCTGGAAACGTTGGATCGGCTTCACGGTCAAACCGAAAGGCCGCTTCCGACTCGACGCCGGCGCCCGCCGCGCGGTCGAGCATCAAGGCAAATCACTGCTCGCCGCCGGCATCAAATCGGTTGACGGAGAATTTGCTCGCGGAGAAGTCGTCGCATTGGAAGACGAACACGGCGAAGAGTTCGCTCGTGGGCTGACGAATTTTGATTCTCGTGAAACACGACTTGTTGCGGGTAAGAAAACGGCCGACATCGCCAAGGTGCTCGGCGATGCCCCGTATGCCGAGGTTATCCATCGGGACAATCTTGTGGTGACCGTGTAGACGTCGAATGACGGTCAGTTCTTGCCGATGCAATACAAAGCTCGGTCGGTGCGCAGCAGTAACTGGCGGTTGTGGACGGCGGGTGAGGCGTTTGTGCGGCTGTCGTCGTCGGCGAAGGTGTTGTGAGAAAGCAGTTCGTATTCGGGTTTGGCGGCGACGACATAGGTGCCGTTGCGCTGCGACACATAGTACAGCTTGCCATCGGCCAACACGCCGGAAGACCAGATGGTGCCGGCATTCGGTTCCAGACGCTTTTCGTAAACGAACTCGCCGGTTGCAGCGTTCTGGCAGCAGACGACACCGCCGCCGTCGTTGGCCCAGTACAGATGGCCGTCGAGATAGATTGGCGAGCCGACGTTGGAGCCTTTCTTCTGTCGCCACTCGCTGTGCGATTGGGTGACGTCGCCGCTCCCGCCGGCTCGTACAGCCAATGACGTGTGGCCGCCACCGATCGCGAAGATGACATCGTTGTGTGACACCACGCTGGGGCAGACATAGCGATGCACTCCGTCTGCGTTCCAGAACGGTTTGCCATCGTTGGGATCGAAGCTCAGCAGGCGGCTTTCCGTGCTGACGACCAATTCGCGGCGTGAGGCCGCCGTGACCAGCAGCGGTGTATTCCAGGCCGAGCGAACTCCGCCGGCCCGCCAGACTTCTTTGCCGGTCAACTTGTCCAAGGCGACCAGCGAGCTGCTCTCAACGCTCGCGTTGACCAGCAGCAGTTTGTCGAACAGCACCGGCGAGCACCCCGATCCCCAGCCGTGAGTTCCATCGCCGACGCTGGCTTGCCAGAGTTGATTGCCGTCCAAGTCCAAACCAAACACGCCCGACTTACCGAAGAAGACATACAGCCGCTCGCCATCGCTGATCGGCGTGCTGGCCGCATAACCGTGATACGAGCCTTCGCCTTGGTATTGATGCTCTGGCAGCCTGGGTTCGAACGATTTGTTCCAGAGCATCTTGCCGGTGCCACGCTCAAAACAAAGTAGATGCCGCTTGAGTTCTTTCTGATCTCCTTTGCTCGGTTCCAAGCCGTAGCCGGTGTAGCACGTCAAATAGACTCGATTGCCGACAACGATGGGACTGGAAGAGCCTGGTCCTGGAAGCTCCGCTTTCCAAGCGATGTTGTCGGTGGAAGACCATTTCGTGGGCGTCCCTTTCTCGTCGCTGACCCCCAAGCCGCCGGGGCCTCGGAACTGAGTCCAATCGGCGCCGAACGCGGTGCTCGAAAGAACGGCCATCAACGCGAAAGTCTGCAAGCATCGAACGAACATGGCGGGCTCCGGAGGGAAAGGAAGGCGGAGAGATCGACGCGCGGGATCGTAGCGGGCGGATTGGGAAATTCACGTCCGGAGAGTTAGCCTGACGGAGTCCTCGCAGGCTCAAATGAAACAGGCGAGCGGAGCGGCGTCAGCCCCCCCGGTGACGCGGCAAATGCACCGGGGGGCTGACGCCGTCCGGCTCGCCAAATCGATTACTCCGCGAATCGTTTCCAACATCAGCGACCTCTTAGGGAATCCACTCATGCGAATCGTCACGGGCGGTGTGCTTCACGAGACCAGCACTTTTGCGAGCGGCGTCACGGTCGTGCGCGATTTCGAGACCGGCATCGGCTGTGCTCGCGGGCGAGAGATTGTCGACAAGTATCGCGGCGCGAATTTCTGCGTCGGCGGGTTCATCGACGGTGCAGAGAAACACGGCTTTGAATTGATCCCGCTGTTATGGGCGTTCGCGTTTCCGAGCGCGGTCATCGAGCGGGCCAGCTACGACACGTTGAAGAACGAGTTCCTCGACGGTGTGCGGCGTGAAATGGCGAGGGGCATCGATGGCGTATTACTCGATCTGCACGGGGCGATGGTCGTTGACGGGATCGACGACGGGGACGGCGACTTCATGGCTTCCGTGCGTGAAGTCGCCGGGCCGAATATTCCGATCATCGTGACGACCGACCTACATGGGAATCACGCTCCGCTGCGAGTCGCGGCGGCGGACGCAATCATCGGGTACGACACCTACCCGCACATCGACATGGCCGAGCGTGGCCGCGAGGCGGCTGACTTGATTGTGCGAGCGATTCGGGGTGAGGTGCGACCGGTCAGCGCGATCCGCCAATTGCCGTTGTTCTGGAGCGCTGCTTGCCAAGTCACGGCTCATCCGCCGATGGATGAACTCATACGGTTGGTTCACGAGGTCGAGCGGCGGCCTGGCATGCTGTCCGCGACAATCTCCACCGGCTTTCCGTGGGCCGATGTGCCGGACATGGGAGCGTCGGTCATTGTTGTGGCGGATGGAAATCGCGAGGCTGCGCAGGCTGCGGCCAATGAGATCGGTGATTGGGTGTGGGCTCGCCGCGAGCGGTGGTACAAGCAGCCGCCGAAGGTGCAGGCCGCGATTGCGGAAGGGCAAAAGATCGGCCGCTTCCCGATCATGTTGGCCGACATGGCCGACAACACCGGCGGTGGCGCTCCGGGGGACTCAACCGAAGTGCTACGGACTTTCGTCGAGCAAGACTTGTCGGACGCGCTGGTCCTGTACATGGTCGATCCCGATGTCGCGAAACAAGTCCACGCGGCCGGTGTCGGATCGAAGCTGCACGTCGAACTTGGCGGCAAGTCCGATCCGATTCAAGGCCCTCCGGTGCCGCTCGACGTGGAAGTGATCGCGTTGTCCGGCGGTCGCTTTCGCTACGACGGACCGATGTATGCCGGCGTCACTGGCGAGCTTGGACTGTCGGCGTGGCTTCGATATCGGGGGATCAATGTCGTCGTGGTCAGCGTAAGAATGCAGCCGCTCGATCAAGCGTTCGCGAGGTCGTTCGGAATCGACTGCTCGAAGATGAAATACATCTCGGTGAAGTCGGCGGTGCATTTCCGCTCTGGCTTCGAGCAACTCGGCGGACAGATCTTCAACATCAACGCTAGCGCGATTCACTCGCACGACTTCGCGTCACTGCCGTATCGCCGACGCCGGAAGATGTGGCCGTTGGATTCGATTGAGAAATAGCGGCTCTCCGCCATCCGTGTTGAAAACGAATTCGTGAGCCGCAAGGCGCTAGCCGCGGGTCGATGAAAAGAACCCGCGGCTAGTGCCTTGCAGCTCACTGGCCCAGAAATCACTACGGATGGCGGAGTGCCGAAATAGCGCAATCAGATAGGCAAGCGGGGCGGCGTCAGTTCACATGAAGTCAGCACGACGCGCCAGCGAGTGATCGCGGTATAAACCACTCGCTTGTGCGTCGTGCTAATTGTTACTTCGCATTCGCGAATTCGGATTGAGCGGTTTGCGGAGCTTCCGTGGTGGCTCGGCCTTGGTCTTTCGCGGAGACAGGTTGTGGTGGGCGGAGGAAATAGACTCCGGCCGCGATCAGCATGGCGGTTGCGAGGATGCTGACGACGAATGTCGTGGCCGGGTGTCGGCGAGCGATTTCGACCAAACCTGGCGATTCGGCTGGCTTGGATTTGAGCACGATCTTCTTTGGAACGGGCTCAGTGGCGGGCACGGGTTTTCCAGCCCGGGTCGTCTGCCCCTTGGGTGCTTTGGTCGTGCTCGGTTTCGACGTTGGCGGTTTGGGAGTGACTTCCGATTTCGTTTTACCGATCGCCGGCAATTCCGCGTCAGCTTCGCTGTCGGCGGGCGGCTTGGTTGTGGCCTTTGACTGAGAATTCAGGCTCGTGACTTCTTCCTCGCTGCTGGGTACCTCGGTCGCAGTTGTTTGACGCGAATTGTCGAGCAGGTCTTTCAACCGCAGCGCGGCGTACATCGGCAGGTGTTGCTCTTTCCATTCGTGGGGAGCGTTCTCGAACAGCCAGGCGGTGAGATCATCGGCGAGTTCACGGCCGGTCTGGTAGCGGTCCTCGCGTTTCTTCGCGAGCGTCTTGTCGAGAATCTTCGTCAGCGATTCGGGGACGTCAGGTCGTTCGTTCGTGACGAGCGGCGCGGGTTGCGATTGGTGAGCCATCAGGCGTTGGACCAGCGTTCCTTCGGTGAACGGGGGATGGCCGGTCAGCGCGCAGTAGAAGGTGCAGCCGAGGCCGTAGATATCGGCTCGCGAATCGACGCTGTGGCTGTCGATCGCCTGTTCGGGGGCGAGATAGTCCGCAGTGCCGATGACGCGTTCGTCGTGCTTGAGCGTCAGCGATTCTTCGTCGGTCATTTTGAAGAAGCGGGCCAGCCCAAGGTCAAGGATCTTGATTTGCCCCTCGGTGGTGAGCAACAGGTTGTCCGGCTTAATGTCGCGATGGACCATGTTCTTGGCGTGCGCGTGAGCCAGACCTTCGGCCGCTTGGCGAATGACGTTGGCGACCGTCACTAAGTCGAGTCGATGGTCTTCTTTCTCGTTGATAAGGTTCGTCAGCAGCTTTCCTTCGACGAATTCCATGACGAGGAAATGGATGTCGGTGCCCGCCTCGACCTGCTTATCGACGTCGAACGCGCGGATAATGTTCGGGTGACTGAGTGCCGCGACCGCCTTCGCCTCGCGGTAGAAGCGGCCGAGATACGACGTGTCGCCAACCTTGTCGGCCGGGAGCACTTTGATCGCGACGAGATGGTCCATGTAAATGTGCCGGCCGAGATACACCGCGCTCATCTGGCCGGTACCGAGCAATCGCATCAGGCGATATCGGCCGAGGAAGAAACCTTTGTGCCGGCCTTGCAGTAGTTTGTCCGCCTGCCAACTGGTGACGAGATCGCGTTTGATGAGTTCTTCGGCGATCACACGCGAATCGTTGAAGTCGCCGCCAGCCGCGCAGATTTCTCGCACGACGTTCTCCAGCGGTTCAGCAGCGACCAGTCCGCTATTGCGAACGCCGTTGACGAACGAGGCGGCAGTGAGTTTAAGGGTCATGGTTCGGTCTCACACAAACAGGGCATGTGCGTGGCGGTCTCGAATGTTCGAGGCACGGGTGAAGTATTCGTCGGCCAGTTGCTCGCGTCCCGCATCATGGAAGAGATTAGCGAATCGTTCGAGGGCGGCGGTCAGTTCGTCCGACTCTGCTCCAAACTTTCGTTCGCGGAGTTTCATCGCTCGTTCGACCGCTACCGCAGCTTCGTCGTCGCCGTGAGCGATTCGGACTTCGGCGAATTGCTCAACGGTCGAGATCATGTTCGGATGATTGGCCCCATGTAGCTTTTCGGCCAACGTGACAAGCTTTTGCGATGACTCCAGCGCCTGATCGAACTGCTGCTGTCGCAGATACAACTTCGTGAGACGACTGAAAGCCGACAATGATTCACCGGGCCGAGCTTGTTGATGTGGTTCGCGCAGAGTCAGCTCGTCACGCGATAATGATTCCACGTCATCGAGGCGGTTGAGCGCCAACTGCGCATCCGCGAGCGTTCCGAGGACATCCGCGTGCAACGTCGGCAATAGTCCGAGTGTGCGGACGTGCTTTTTGCGAATCGCAGCGCAGAGTTCGGTGGCTCGTTCCGGTGCCTTGTCGGCGACCATCAGTTTGGCCAGCCGGTGCATTCCCTCGGCGACCGACTTGTGACCTTCCCCCAATTGCTTGCGACGGATTTCCAGCGCTTTGCGGTAGGACTTCTCGGCGGTCAGATGATCGCCGCGGGCGACCGTTGCGTCGCCGACCAATACAAGCGTTGTGGCGACGTCCGGATGATCTCCCCCCAGAACGTCACGTTGCACGTCCAACGCGCGGCGATAAAAGATCTCAGCTTGCTCTAAGTTGTTGCGTGCCGCGTGCAGGTTGCCGTAGGTGCTGTAGGTCAACGCGATCGCCGCATCGCGCGCGTTGCGGCGGCTGTCTTGGATTTCGACGGCTCGCGACAAGACCTGCTGCGCGCTGCCGTGCTGTCCGCACTCGATGTGCAGTTTTCCGAGCGATGTCAGCGTCAACGCGAGATGGGGATCGTTCGGTCCGAACGCTTTCTCGTAGATGCCAGCCGTCTGACGATAGATCGACTCGGCCTCGTAAGAGCGACCGGCTGCCAGCACGACCTCGGCCAATCGCCGCAACGTCTCGGCATGCAGGGCCGGCTGCGTCTGCGATCGGGCTTCCCGAATCGCGAGTGCCCGTTTGAAGAGAGACTCCGCAGCTCTGTAGCGACCATCGTCAAAGCGAATCGTGGCCAGGTTCGCCCAGCTTTGAGCAACCAGCGAATGTTTGCGTCCGACGGCTCGGCGTCGCGCCCACAAGGCTTTGACCGCCTGGTTCCAGGCTTCGCGATGTTGTCCTTGCAGCCGGAAGACTTCGGCCAAATTGTTGAGAGTGGTCGAAACCGCGAGGTCATTCACCGTGTCGTCGCACTTCATGATCTGCGTGTTGAGCTTCAACAGTCGCGCCGCGAGATAATACTCACCGCGCGCGACATGCAGTGCGGCGAGATTGTTCCGCGTGCGCATCATTTCCGGCGTCGTGGTGTGGATCTTGCCGCCAAGCAGTTCGAGTGCCCGTTTGCAGTGATCCATCGCCTCGGAATAGCGCGCGTCGGCGTAAAGCGTTTCCGCCAATTGGTTCAGCAGGATCGCCAGATGCACGCGGCGTTCGTTGCCGTAGGCTTCGACGATCCGTTGCGCTCGCCGCAGCGACATGATCGCGGCCACGGGGCGTTGCAACTCCATCTCCAAGGTGGCGAGTTGCGCTATAATGTCGGCGACCTGGTAATGCCCCTCGCCCAACGCGGCGATGCGAATTTCGAGAGACTCATCCAGCAGCGGCCGGACTTCCGCATAGCGATGCTGGTCGAAATAGAGTTTCGCAAGCCACTGCAGCGCCGGAAACAACTGCGGATCACGAGTCGGAACCTGGCCGCGAAGTTGCGCCAGTTTCTGAAGCATCTCGCTCTCTTGGATGTCGTGTTCCGCCATAACCAACTCTCAAGATTGCAGGCCAGGAATTTCAGCCTGACCTGTTCGCTTCAATCAACGCTGAATACCTCTGGGTCTGCCTGGAAAGGCTGACCTACGCTTAGTTCTTCCCGATCATCGCATGGATGCTTTCGCCATCGACGATGTCGTAGGCCAGATCACTGCCGTGCCCACTCGCCGTGGACTCGTGCTCGGTCGCCAGCTTGCCGCGCGACGATGAGCGTAACTTCGCGGCGGCGTGAGCCTCTTCGGCGTCGGTTTTGTCGTCCAACGCCTGCATCAGTTACTGGTACACCGCGAGCTGCACCTCCGGCGACTGAAACGAATTCACGACTGAAGCAATGCCGGGCAGATACGCGGTCAAGACTCTCCAACGTGATGCACTCATCGGTGGGACTCCGAAAAAGGGAGGTCAAACTTGGAGAGCGACGATGGATCGTCGCTCTCCAATTCGATTGTCGCCACGTTCACCAGAACGTGGGGGTATCACTGGTTGGCCCACGTTCTGGCGAACGTGGCTACGATTCTGAAACCGCTGCTAGTGCAGCAACGCGCTCTTCGAGAGATTCGCTGCGAGTTGGTCGGCTGTCATGTCGGTGTCACTCTTCGCGAGCGAAACCGTCGGAAGGCTTGGCTTCTTAGCGGGCGAATCGAAGACAGAATCCGTGATCGTGGCAGAGGCTGACGCCACCGGCGCGACGGTGTATTTCGGAATCTCGATTGGCAGCGCGGTGACGTTGCCGCCGACTTGCAGTCGTCCATTGAATGTCGACCCCGACTCAACGTTGAGGTCTTTCGTGATCACATCCCCCAGGATTGTGCCGCTGGAGTTGATGACCAGCAGCCCCAACGCTTTCACGGTGCCATGCACTCGGCCGGCGATCTCGGCGTGCTGTGCGAGAATGTTTCCCTCGATGAGTGCGGACGGGCCACAAACGAGTTTGGTCTTGGTCGTGACGTCTCCTTTGACGATCCCTTCGACCATCAAGTCACCCTCGGCATGAACGTTGCCTTCGATGACCGTCCCTTTGCCAATCAGATTTTGAAGTGCGCCGTGCGACTCGTTGGATGCGGCGTCATTTGCCTTTTGTTCCTCTTCAAGCGTCGTCTGCAAGTGTCGATGTTCTGGCTGACCGTCGCCATCGTCGTCGAGCTATCACCATTGCTGCCGTAAGTTGCCTTCTTGGCCGTCTTCGTTCCGAACATGCTGACTCCCCTGTTTCCTGGTAAGTGAATGGAATGGGCTGGCGGCACTGCGGGCGCACTCTCCGTGCGTTGCTCGACGGGCCACTAACTTTCCGTCAGGTTTTTTCAAAACGCATTCGTAGCAGTGGCATTCCGCGGGCATGTTCAAAATGACCTTCGAAATGCGAGCGGGCGTAACGGTCGTAGTGCTTGTTCGGCTGGATAATCTGCGGGACCGATACAGCGTGTCGGCGTCGATCGCCATGCTTCAGAGACGAAACGGTTTGTTAAGTCGCTCGACTTGTTGTCGAATCGCCCCATGTGAACCCGAATGACCACGCGCCGGAAGCATCCGAGTGATCGCTGACGCTCGTCCAATCCGCGCAATATGCCCGCCCAGCGTCAACCAGGATCAGGTCTTCAAGGCTCAAGAGGCTGAGCAAGCCGCTCCCGACATTGATTCCACGGATTACTTCGTCAATCGAATGTCGACGCTCGCGCTGTGCGCGGTCAGCCCCTCAACAGACGCCATTCGACGGATGTCGTTCGCGGCGTTCGCGAGAGCGGCGGCGTTGTATGAGATGACGGACGATCGCTTCAGAAAATCGTTTGCGCAAAGACCATTCGCGAACCGAGCTGTCCCACCCGTCGGCAAGACGTGTGATGGACCGGCGACGTAATCGCCGACCGCGACCGGCGTGTGATGGCCGAGAAAGATCGCTCCGGCGTTTTGCACCTTCGCGAGGATCGCTTCGGGATCGACCGTCGAGATGTGCAAGTGCTCGGTCGCCAGCAGGTCGGACAATCGGCAAGCGTCGTCAGCGTCATTGGCGAGGATCAAGGCACCGTAGTCTTCGAGGCTTTGTCGCGCGAGGTCGCCGCGCGGCAGGCGGGCGAGTTGCTTCGTCAGTTCTTCTTGAACGGCGGCGATCAACGGAGCGTGCCAAGTGATAAGCACTCCTGAGCCGGGACTGTGTTCGGCTTGCGAGATCAGATCGCTGGCGACGAAATCGGCTCGCGCGGTCGAGTCGGCCAGCACGACGACTTCGCTGGGGCCGGCGATACTGTCGATGTCTACTTCGCCGTAGACGAACTTCTTGGCGAGCGCGACGAATAGATTGCCGGGGCCGACGATCTTGTCGACTCGCGGTAAACCCTCGACTCCGAAAGCCAGAGCGGCGACCGCTTGAGCTCCACCAATGCGATAGACCTCGGTGATGCCCAACAGCTTACACGCGGCGAGTAAGTCGCGGTTGTAACTTCCGAACTCGGTCGGCGGCGCGACGACGGCGATCTCTTTCACACCGGCGACCTGAGCCGGCACGGCGGTCATCAACAGCGTTGACGGATACGCGGCGGCTCCGCCGGGGATGCAGATGCCGACTCGCTTGAGGGGCAAGTAGCGCTGTCGCAGTTCGATGAACGCGTTTGTAGTTCCCCCTTCAGGCGGCCGCATTCCGCCTGAAGGCGGGACTACAAACTCTTTCGCCAATGACACCGTCTGATTCAGCAGCTTCGATTGAAACTCGACGACGTTGTCGCGGATGCGGGCGAGCGTTTTCAGAAACTCTGGATCGGCAGATACGAAGGCGGCATCGAATTCGGCGGGAGAGACTTGGAGTGTTTCGCGAGTCAGCTCTTTGCGATCGAGCTTCTTCGTGTAGTCCAACACGACGGGCAATCCGCCTAGTCGGACTTCGCCACAGATGCGTTCGACAACTTGCTGCGGCGTCAGCGGCTCGCCGAAGAGTGCGATCGTGCGCTGACGACCAGCTTCAGAGACGACGTCTCCTCGCGGCGACAACTTTTGGCGCAGGGAATCAAAGAGACGCTCGGCGTTGTCTCGTGTGCAATCAATCGTGGTGATGTTGATGGGCGGAGTCGACATGGGAGGGACGCTTTGTTCGGCGAGGATCAAATGGGGAACGGCTGGCGGAAAATGGAGGGCGGAAGATAACTCAGCCGGCTTTTTATCTTTCGCCCTTCATTTTTCGCCAGCCTTTTCGTCTGGGGCCAACCCACGAAAGATCGCGCGGCGAAGCGGATTGTCGCGAGTGGTGAATTCCTCGCCGGTGGTTGGCGGGATCATCAGGGCAGCGGCGAGTTCGTGGAATTTCGCGTCGAGGTTGTCCGCTTCGGCGACGAGCAATGCTTCGGGAGTACTCGGCGGAATCGGCGAGCCCCATTCCGGCAGCGACTGGTGCGAGATGATGATGTGTTCGAGTCGCAGCAACGTCTCCGGATTGAGATCGGGAATTGAACGAGCCTTGTCGCGGATCATGTCGCGGCCGATGAAAATGTGGCCGACCAGCCGGCCTGCAGCGGTGTAGGTCGAACCGCTGGGCGAATACTTCAGCTCGTGGATTTTGCCGATGTCGTGCAGGATCGCTCCAGCGGCGACCAGCGACTTGCTCAATGGCGGGTGCATGTCGGGGTAGTAGTCGGCGTACTTGTCGGCAAACTGCATCGCCAGACGAGTTACCGAGAGGACATGCTCTAAGAACCCGCCGGTGAAGGCGTGGTGATTCTTCGACGCGGCGGCGATCTGGCGGATGTCGTGCTGATGCTCCATGAGCAGTCCAATCACCAGTGCTCGCAGCGGGACTTCGGTGATTTGCTGCGAGGCGATTGAGATGAGTTCCGTGAACATCTCCTCGACGTTGAATCGTGTGGCCGGGACGAGGTCGCCGGCACGAAAACCTTGGGCTTCATCACTCGCTTCGACGGGGCGAATCTTTTCGAGGTCGAACTGTGGGCCGAAGTCGGTTTCCTGGTAGCGGCCACGGACCTTGTAGAACTGCCCCGTCTCCCATTTCGTGTCGCAGTCCAGAAAGAATGCGGAGTCGCTCCAGATCATGCTGGTGGTGGACCGTTTCGCGTCGCGGAGCGTGACTCGGTAATACGGCTTGCCGTCGCGAGTCTTGGCCTTCTCCTTGTTGGACAGCAGGACAAAGCAATCGGCCGACTGCTTCGGTTGCAGGTCGCTCAGCCGAGCAATCTGCGGGTCGCGAGAATCAAACGGGAGTTGCGATTGCATGGGTGGCAGGTTCTTTAGAAACCCGAAGCGTCAGCGAGGGCGAGCGCTCCGAAAAACTCGAAATCTACAGATTTGTGAAGCGTTCGCGCTCGCTGACGCTTTGGGTTACGTAAATCGGGCAGGAGATCGGGCAGGCTGAAAACCTGCCCCACGAATTGCGAGCCACTGTATCAATCACCGAACTGGCACCGAAGCGGGCGGGGAAGAGTTTTCACAAACGAACTTGCGAAAACTCGGTTTTCGCCGGACGATCGCCCGCTATACTTTGCCGCCACTTGAGCCGCAGGGATGTTCGGCTCGAATGACTCACTCTCAACCCTTTTCACAAGGAATTCTCCAACATGTCCTCCTGCACGATGAATGCTCCGTCAGCCTGTTCTTCAGGTTCCTCCAGTTCCTCTTGCTCGACCGCTTCCGTCGTCATCATCACGGAAAAAGCCGTCGGTGAGATGAACCGCGTGCTGACCGAGAAGAAGCTGCCCGAATCCACCGTCTTGCGTATCGGCGTCGCCGGCGGCGGATGCAGCGGGTTCTCGTACAGCCTGGGCTTCGACGACAAGTGCGATGAGATGAACGACGTCGTCACCAGCCAGCACGGCCTGCGAGTCGCCGTCGATCGCAAGAGCGCGATGTTCCTCGAAGGGACCGTGATCGACTTCTACGACGGAATCGAACGCCGTGGCTTTACGTTTGAGAATCCGAATGCCAAGAAGTCCTGCGGTTGCGGCAGCAGCTTCTCGGTGTAGTGCCCCTTCCGAGTCAGTAGTAACTAACCACATCAGCCGGCCGAACTCTCTTGGTCGGCTGATTTCCTTTCGCGACCGTCGAGTCTCATACGGTCATTCGTGAATCGTTCTGGCGAGCGGGGCGGCGTCAGCCCCACGGTGTATTGATCGCAGAACCGGGGGGCTGAC
>SXKJ01000262.1 GCA_005778115.1 Planctomyces sp.
AAATTGAGTCGACTGCGCGCGGCGGAAAATGCCCCCCGCCGCCAATCCCCAGGCCTGCGGCCTGATTCTCAGGAACCTGTTCCGTGTCAATCCATCAGTCCCACTCTTAACCCAGCGCACGCAATCCTTGGGCAGGTCCAAACTTCAGACCTTGACATGACTGGCCTCCTAAAAGGATCTGACTGGGAAAACGAAAGTGATGCAGATAGACAGGAAGACGAGAAAGGTTGCGGGGCGCATCGTAATCTCAGCAACTTGATTCGCAATCAATTTCCAATGTTTTTTTGGTGCGTCAAGCGTTTCATATTTTTCAGACGGAAGAAACCTCTGCGAAGATTTTGGAGGAAACAAAGCACGGCCCAGAGCACTCATAGGAACACAAAAACATACAGACGGCACAAGCAAATCTAAAGAGAAATCTCCTCCAAAACTCTTGAGTCGAAACCACACTAACGGCATCTTTACAGTGACAACCTTAAGTATTCGTGAAGCCTATTCAAGTTTGAAAAACTCGTAGGGTTTTCCAAGGTTATTTTCGGCAGTTACCGTGAAAACAAGGCTTTTCGTCGTTCTACTATTCTGGATATGTCGCACGTGTCTTCTAACTCGTGAGTTGGTATCCCCGCTTGCCTTTCGAGAGCCCCGGCCGTGTCCGATTTCAACGAACTCGCTCTGATTGACTGTTTTCGCCAGCGATCCACTTCCTCACCCGACCTGCGAGTCGGCATCGGCGATGACTGCGCGGTCTGGCAACCCAGTGGCGCCCAACTCCTCTTCACGACCGACGTGTTGATGGAAGACGTTGACTTCCGGGTCGCCGAAACGACTCCGCAAATGATCGGTCGCAAGTCGCTGGCCGTGAATCTCAGCGACATCGCCGCCATGGCTGGCCGACCGCTCGCCGCGCTCGTGGGACTCGTCTTGCCAAAGTCACGCGGCTTCGACTTCGCCCGTGACATCTCCGAGGGCCTACAGTCGCTCGCCGATGAATTCCGAGCCTCGATCATCGGCGGCGACACGAATACTTGGGACGGTCCACTGGTCATCAGCGTCACCCTGATCGGCGAAGCCACTGAACGCGGTCCCGTGCGTCGTTCGGGAGCCAAACCGGGCGACTGGTTGTTCGTCACCGGCCCGCTGGGTGGCAGCATTCTCGGCCATCACTTGAGTTTCACACCCCGCATTCGCGAGGCCATCGAACTCCATCGCCTGGTTGATCTGCACGCGATGATCGACCTCAGCGACGGACTGGCGGCGGACCTCTTTCATCTGCTCGACGAGAGCCATGTCGGAGCAACGCTCGTGAGCGATTCGATCCCCATTTCCAACGACGCGCGCAGGATGACCGATGGTCGCAGTCCGCTCGAACATGCCCTCTCGGACGGCGAGGATTTCGAGTTGCTCTTCACCGTCTCACCGGAAGACGGTCGCCGTTTGATTTCGATGGCTGGCATCGCGACTCATATCGGCACGATTGATGCCGCACCCGGCTGCCGTATTCAACGCCCCAGCGGCGACATCGAACAACTCGCGCGCGGCGGTTGGGAGCACCAGTTCTGACCAAAGCCAGATTCCTCTGATCACTCCGTTGAAACTCAAAGGAATCTGGTCAAAGGAATGAAGACAAAGCGTTCGTTCCTTGATCGCATCTCAGTGCGAAACCGATGCGGCCGCTTTCTCGCCCACGAGCCGGTCTTCATAGAACCGCGTCAACGCAAACGGTTCCAGCTTTGGCGGTGTCTTGCCAGATGCAATCAACTCGGCCATCAAGTAGCCCGACGCCGGGCCAGCTTTGAAGCCGTATGTTCCCCAGCCGACCGTCATCAAGAAGCCTTTGACGTCCGGCGTTCCGCCCATGATCGGTGAGTAATCGGGAGTCATGTCGCACAGCCCCGCCCACTGTCGCAGGATCTTCACGCTGGCCAGATGCGGGAAGAGTTCCAACAAATGCGTTGCCGCTCCTTCAAGAAACGACAGCGTGCCGCGTAGCGAGTAACTGGAGTGATCATCGACCTCGGCTCCAAGGACTAACTCGCCTCGATCAGTTTGCGAAACGTAAACGTGCAGAGTCGAAGAGACGATCACCGAATTCAGAAACGGCTTGAGCGGCTCCGTCACGGCCGCTTGCAGTGGATGCGTTTCGATTGGGATTTCCAATCCGACCATCCGGCTGATGATCCCCGCGTAACCGGCAGTTGCGTTGAGCACTGTCTTTGTCTTGATCCGACCGCGATTGGTGACGACCGCCTCGACCTGTCCGTTCTGCACTTCAATCCCGGTCACTTCGGTCTTCTGATGCACATGCCCGCCACCGCGATCGACTCCGCGAGCAAACGCCCACACAACCGCGTCGTGCCGGATGATCCCGCCCGGCGGGTGATACAGCGCCGCCTGAATCGGGAAGCGGCTGTGCCCGAAGACATTCAAATCGGGGACGATCTGCTGAATCTCTTCGGGAAAGATGATCCGTGAGTTCACGCCCATCAGTTGGTTCGTGTTGGCCCGCTCCGTGAGACCGGTCACCCCCTTCTCGTTATGGGCCAGCGTGAGATGCCCGTGTTGCGAGAACATCACGTTGAAGTCGAGGTCCGCTGCCAACTGTTCGTACAACTTCACTGACAGATCGTAAAACGCGATCCCCTCCGGCGTGCGATAGTTCGAGCGGACAATCGCCGTATTCCGTCCCGACCCACCGAAGCCGATGTACTTCGCTTCGAGCACCGCGATGTTCCGCACTCCCAACTGAGTCAGGTAGTACGCCGTCGCCAGCCCATGCACGCCCCCGCCGATGATGACGACGTCGTACTGGTCCTTGAGTTCGTGCTCTTGCCACATTCGCTGCGAAGCCATCGTGTTCCCTTATGCCAAGGGGTAAGTAACGAAGTGCAGAGTGACGAGTGAAAACTGCAAAGTGCAAACTGGCTTGACCGATTCACTTTGCACTTTGCGCTCGTCACTCTTCACTTTGCACTGATCCATTCAATCCCCGCTGGGCGCAGACCAAACTCCGCCCCCGCATCCATCAACACATCCCAAAAGAATTCCGCCGAGTCGCTGCACACATGCAGTTCAAACCGATCTGCGAGCCGACCGAAGAGCGTGTTGACTCCGAAGATCGGCCCTTGGCAGCACGCTTGCACCGGCAGAGTCCGCTCGCGCAGATCGACCGCCGTGACCTTGTTCAGAATCCGCTCCGCATCTGGGCCGATCAAGGCCAGCGACGCCCAGCCTCCGGTGACATCAATTGCTCCGGTGTTGGATGCCACGTTGCCGAACACGATCGCGCGGCTGGGAGTCAGCCGATAAACATGCCGCCCATCGGCACTCTGAATCTTCCGCAACGGCACATCAGCCCCGCAGAGTGAAGTCAGTAACGCGCCGGTCCCTGGCCCGTTGATCTCGAATGTTGGCACATGCGACAGATCGATCAGCGCGTTGCCAGTTCGATCCGGGTGCTGCGGATATCGCAGGGCGACTTGCCAACCATCGAGCGCTTCGACGGTGGCGCCCAACTGGAGATGTCGATCCAACAGCGGTCCACGAGCAATTGTCGTCACAGTCAGTGGTCACCTTCGTAGGATGGGCACTCTTGCCCGTCCGTAATGCGAAGGACGGGCAAGAGTGCCCATCCTGCAAATCATCAACTCTTCAACTTCATTCCCGCCGGATCGTAGAACGGTTCGTCCTGCACGACCGCCGGGATCAAGCGGCCGTTGACCTGAATCTGAATCGTCTGCCCGTTGCGAGAGAGGTTGGCCGGAACCCAAGCGAGTCCGACCGTCCCGCCTGCTGCCGGTGAATAACCACATGACGTGATCCGTCCGCCGAGCTTCCCATCGCAGAGCACTAGCGATGCGAGGTCCGGGATCACCGACTCCGACAACCGGAACCCAACCAGCTTGTTGCGATCACCACGAGCCTGAGCACGAGCCAGCGATTCCTTGCCAATAAAATCCTCCTTGTCGAGTTTCACGATCCACGGCATGTCCGCTTCCAGTGGGTTTGAGAGCGCGTCGGTGTCGATCCCCGGCAGCAAGTGTTTCTTCTCCAACCGCAATACTCGCTGAGCTTCGAGGCCGAAAGGCGCGATCGAAAACTCGCGGCCCGCTTCGAGGATCGACTCCCACACATGCAGACCGAACTGGCTGGGGACGTGAATCTCATAACCGAGTTCGCCGACAAAGCCGATTCGCAGCACGATGGCCGACACGCCGACGATCGTGCATTCGCTGGCGGCGAGATACGGCATCGCGTCGGACGAGAGATCGGCGTCAGTCAACTTCTTCAACACTTCGCGGCTGCGCGGGCCGGCGAGATTCATCGCGGCGTAGCTGCCCGACACGTTCGTCATTCGCACGTCCCAGTCAGGGCGACCAGCCAGCCACCAGCGGAACCAACTGTCAATCGCGTCCGCATTGCCAGTCGTGGTCGTCAGAAAGAACCGGTCTTCTCTCAACCGCGCGATCGTGCCGTCGTCCAACAAAATACCCGCGTCGTCGCAGATCACTCCGTAGCGCACGCGGCCGACCTTCAGGTTCGCGAAACGATTCGGATAGATGAACTCCAAGAACTTGACGACGTCCGCTCCGCGCAGCTCGATCTTGCCGTGCGTCGTGACATCAATCACGCCGGCTCGTTGCCGCACGGCTTCGTATTCCTGAGTGACCGACGAATACACCTGCGGGCGTTTCCAGTTGCCGGCGTCGCCCATCTTGGCTCCGGCCTTTTCGTGCCAAGCGTGCATCGGCGTGCGGCGGACCAGCGAGAAATGCACCGTCCGCCCCGCGAGCACTCCCATCGGCAACGGCTGCTCGGGAGGTCGAGCGGTCGTGACTCCCGTCTCAACAATCGACTGTCCGTTGTGCCGAGCACAAATTGCAATCGACGCCGACTGGCACATCTTCCCCTGACACGGCCCCATACTGACCGTCGAGTACCGCTTCAGCGTCTCGATGTTCGAGTAACCCTCGTCGATCGCGTCGCAGATGTCTTTCTCGGTGACGTCCTCGCAGAGGCAGACGAACTTCTTCTTCGCGCCGGATGGCGAGACGTAGTGACACGACGGTGCTGATTGACTGAGCGGCACGGCGCTAGCCGCCGGTGAAATGTGTGATTGGCTCGCGTCTCGACCGGCGGCTAGCGCCGTGCCGCTCACTTCAGACGCGGCAGTCGCCCCAGCGCGTTGGCCGTCCAATGCTGCAGCGTGGGGATCTCGCACACCATTTACCGCGCCTGCCGAATACATCGCAGGGGCGTATTGAGTCACGACCGCTTGATCGACTGACTCGTCGTACCGCAGCTTGCAGCCGTTCTGATACAGCAACGAATTCGCCGGAGTGAATCCCACCGCCTGCACGATCCAGCGGCACGACAACGATTGTCGCGGATGCCCCGCCAGCGGCGCGATGACCGCTCCGCTGACATGCCGTGAACCGTTTGCCGAGATGATTGTGTGGCCGCGAAACGTGGGGATGCCGTCGGCGGAATCCGGTGGGTTGTCTCGCACGTCAACAATGGCCGTGATGCGCGTCCCCGCCGCTTTGAGCTGTTTCGCGACTCGATAACCTTGAGCGTTGTCCGTGACGACAACAGCCTCGCCGGGAAATTGGCAATGATCGAGGTGCAGCAACCGCTGCACGCCGCTTGCCAGCATCACGCCCGGCAGGTCGTTGTTCTCAAAGACGAGCGGACGTTCCCAGCAGCCGGTCGCGACGATGACTTGAGCCGCTCGCAGCCGAATCATCCGTTGGCCTTGTTGGATGCCGAGATAGTTCCCCTCGTAGCAGCCGAAGACTCCGGCCGAGGTGATAACGGTGATGGCGGGATGCTCGGTGACGCGGCGGATGAGGTCGCCGACGCTCTCACTAACCCGAAGCGTAAGCGAGGGCGAGCGCTCCAGTTGACTCGGATTCGTGGGGGTCGTCGAGCGTTCGCCCTCGCTCACGCTTCGGGTTAGTTCGGCAGCCAACTCCGGATCATGCCGCAGGTGCCCGCCAAGTTCCGGCTGCTCATCAATAAGGGTGACGGTCACTCCCCCTTCGGCTGCCGCGAGAGCGGCGTTCAATCCGGCGAGGCCGCCGCCGATTACGGCGACGTCGGTGAAGAGGTTTTGTTTGTCGTACACACCCTCCGCGCCATGCTCGCGGTTGATCGTGCCGAGGCCGGCGATGCGGCGGATGAATTTTTCCCAGACCGGCCACATCCAGCGCGGCTTGTACATGCTCTTGTAATAAAATCCGACCGGCATGAAGCGGTGCAGCTTGTCGAAGATCCGCAGCAGATCGAACTTCACCGACGGCCACGCATTCTGCGACTTCACCACCATACCCGGCTTCGCAGCCTGCGTGCAGATGCGGACGTTCGGAGTCCCATCGACCGTGCAAATGCAATTCGGGCAGCGCCCCGACATGCACAGCAGCCCGCGCGGCCGGTGATACTTGAAGCTCCGCGAAACGATGTGCTCGCCAGCGGCGTGTAGCGCGCCGGCGACCGATTGGCCAGACTCGGCACGCACGCGGTGTCCGTCGAATTCAAACTCGATCGTGGCTAGTGGAGGTTTTGTAGGATCGAATTGTTGTGGACTCATTGTTGGCAAACTTTCCCGATTTTCATCACACAGTGCAAAGTGCAGAGTGAAGAGTGCAAAGTGCAAAATGAAAAGCGGAACAAGCGGCCTGCTGTCCGACACTCTTCACTTTGCACTCTTCACTCTGCACTTTGCACTGTCCCTTCGCTCACTTTCAGCTCCCCAAACCGCGCGGTCTCCAGCACGTTGTTCGTCCGCGTGTCTCGGCGAACGAGGAACCACAGTTTGCAGGCGGAGCGGTGATACCACCACTCAGTCTGCTCTCCGGCGATGTTCGGCCGGTTGTAGAGATACTCCGCCCATTGCCGCTCAGTCGCCGAGCCATCCGGCCGCAGGCGCGGCGTCCCGCCGTAGTGATACTCCCACACGGGTCGGCATCCGCAGTTCGGACAGTCGATTTGGAAGGACATTTGGTTGGTCTTTTGGAAGGTTTGGGAATGCAGTGCAGAGTGACGAGTGCAAAGTGCAAAGTGTTGGGAAGCGGAGTCATTCTTGTTGGGGAGTGCGGGTTCGTTTCGTGCCGTTTGATTTTGCGGTGACGATTGACTTGCCGAGGATGTTGACGAGTTGGGTGCATTCGTCTTTTAGCGGCACCAATCGCGATGACGGCAGGAGTTGGCTTTTCACGCAGAGCTTGAGCCAAACTCGCGACTCGTGCAATTCCTTGAGCTCGATTCGCAGTTTGTGAATGAAGTCAGCACGACTCTCAGCGGCACACGCTTCCGCGTAGTTGGGGGCGGCGGAAGTCCCGCAACGAACCAACTGACCGGCCACATGACGCCCCATGCGAGTATCTGGCAAAGCATCGACGACCTTGCCGCATCGCGATGCGAATTCCAGCAAGCGATCTTCCAATGCGTCGTTCTCAACCCGCGTCGTCGCCATCCCACTGCCTCAAACACTTTTCACTTTGCACTCGTCACTCTGCACTTTGCACTGCGTCATCTCACAACGAGGTCAGATACTGCTCGACTTCCCACGCCGACACTTGCTTGTGGTAGCTCTGCCATTCGCGGGATTTCAGGTCGATGAAGTCGTCGGCGATCACTCCCAACGCTGACTTCACTACGGCGTCGTTGCGGAGCTCTTCGACCGCTTCGTGGAGCGATTGCGGGAGCAGCTTAATGCCGGAGTCGCGGATGTCGGCGAGCGTCCGTTGATACAGGTTGCCGAGGTTCGGTTCGCCCGGATCGAGTTTGTTTTCGATGCCGTCCAACCCTGCGGCCAGGAACGCGGCCAGTGCCAAGTACGGATTGCAGCCGGCGGAGACGGTGCGGTCTTCGCAGTGGCCGGGGCCGGCGACTCGGATCATTTGCGTGCGGTTGTTGTCGCCGTAGCTGGCAAAGGCCGGAGTCCAGTTGAAGCCGGAGCGGCTTGAGGTCAAACCCGCTCCGACTTGCAGTCGCTTGTAGCAGTTGACCGTCGGGCTGGTGACGGCGCAGATGGCTCGCGCGTGTTGGATGACTCCGCCGAGGAAGTGATACGCCAGCTTCGACAGACCGAGCCCTCGCGGGTCGGCGTGATCGAGGCACACGTTTTTGCCTGACTCCGCATCGGCTAGATGAAAATGGACGTGCAGGCCGCTGCCGGTGCGGTCGGAGAACGGCTTGGGCATGTGCGTGACGATCGCTCCGTACTTCTTCGCGATCTCGGTGCTCAACATGCGGAAGAAGGTGACTCGATCGGCGGTGACGAGCGCGTCGGCGTAGTTGAAATTGACTTCGTACTGCCCGTTCGCGTCCTCGTGATCGACCTGGTACGCGCCCCAGCCGAGCTGATTGAGCGCAGTCGTCACGTCTTGCAGATAGCCCATCGCGGCGGACATCGAGCGATAGTCGTAGCACGGCTTCGCCAGCGTATCGACTCCCACCGGATCCCACGGGCGGATCGAACCGTCGCAGTTGCGGGTCACCAGAAAGTGCTCCGGTTCCATGCCGACGTTGAAGACGAATCCCTTCGCCTTGGCCTCGGCGAGCACTCGTTGCAAGTTGGTCCGCGAACAAAACGGATGCGGCTGATTGTCCACAAACAGGTTCGACGCGAACCGAGCGGTGTTCGGCATCCACGCCAGCGGAGTGCATGTAGCCGGATCAATCCGAGCCATCACATCATGCCCATGCGGCCCCTGTCCGATCCCCCACATCGCTGCGCCAGCGAATCCCGCTCCGACATCCAGCGCGTCATCAACGCATGAAACCGGAACCATCTTTCCTTTGGCTGCTCCGTGAATGTCCACGAATTGGACCAGGATGAATTCGATCTTGTCCTGTTCGAGACGTTTTCGCAGAGCATTGCGGTCGTTCATGGTGAGCCTCTTGTTGAGGGTTGATCATTGGAGAGCGTATTGCTGCGATCAAACGCGATTCAAGGAAATCAGCGAAGGATTGATTCAACGCAAAGACGCGAAGTCGCAAAGGTAAAACAGATGAAGAGTTTTTCATGGCTTGTTCACAAGCACGAATTCCGCTGCAGGTCTTTGCGCCTTCGCGTCTTTGCGTTGAAAAATGCTTTCATGTCTGCCCCGGAATCCAGTTGGTCCCAGCGAGCGGGACTTTCGCCATTGCGGCAGCTTCGATCGTCAGCGCGACGAGGTCTTCGCGTTCTAGGTGATGCACATTGGATTTTCCACAAGCTCGCGCGAGCGTGGTCAACTCCATCGTCAGCACTTGCAGGTAATTCTTCAGCCGCTTGGCTCCCCATTCGGGAGTCATGCGGGTTTCGAGATCGGGAGCTTGCGTGGTGATGCCGACCGGGCAGCGGCCGGTGTGGCAGTGATGGCAATAGCCGGGAGCCGTGCCGAGTTTCTTGTAGTCGTCGGTCGCGTCGATCCGTTCGCCAGCTTGAGAGTAGGTCGAGCTGTTGCAGCCAAGGGCCATGAGGACCGCTTGACCGATCGCGACCGCATCGGCTCCTAGTGCGAGAGCTTTCGCGACGTCGGCTCCAGAGCGAATGCCGCCGGAGATGATGAGTTGCACGGTGCCGAAGACGTCCATCTCTTCGAGCGCCTGCACGGCGAGCGGCAGCGCGGCGAGCGTCGGAATGCCGGCGTGTTCGATGAAGCATTGCTGAGTTGCGGCGGTACCTCCCTGCATCCCATCAATAACAACGACATCGGCTCCGGCCTTGACCGCCAGCTTCACGTCTTCGCGGACGCGAGTCGCTCCCATCTTCACGTAGATCGGGACTTGCCAGTCGGTGATCTCGCGCAGTTCGTTGATCTTGATCGTGAGATCGTCGGGGCCGGTCCAGTCGGGATGCCGGCAGGCGGAGCGTTGGTCGATGCCCACCGGAAGCGTTCTCATGCCGGCGACACGCTCGCTGACCTTCTGGCCGAGCAACATTCCGCCGCCACCCGGCTTCGCCCCTTGGCCGATGACCAGTTCAATCGCGTTGGCTTTGCGAAGATCGTCCGGGTTAAAGCCGTATCGGGACGGCAAGCATTGATAGACGAGCGTCTTCGACGACTGTCGCTCTTCGGGAGTCATGCCACCGTCACCCGTTGTCGTCGATGTGCCGATCTCGGTGGCGGCTCGGCCGAGCGCTTCTTTCACGTTGGCCGAGAGTGCTCCGAAGCTCATGCCGGCAATCGTGACGGGAGTTTCGAGTTCAACCGGCTTCTTGGCGAACCGAGTGCCGAGCACCGTCTTCGACACGCATTTCTCACGATAGCCTTCCAGCGGATACCGCGACGCTGAGGCCGTCAGGAAAACGAGATCATCAAACGTCGGCAGCCTGCGTTTGGCTCCGAGGCCACGGATGTCATACAGCCCGTGCTCGGCGGCTTTCTGGATGTAATCCAAGACGTGCCGGTCGAAGGTGAAGCTTTCTTCGCGATGAATTTGGTCTGACATCTGAACCTCAAAGAGCAGTGCAAAGTGACGAGTGCAGAGTGCAAAGTGCAAAAGGGGAAGACATTTCGGTCTGTCTGACACTTTGCACTTTGCACTCGCCACTCTGCACTTTGCACTGTGTTTTGCAGTGACTCACTTCAATCTCAATATTCTTGCCCGGCGTCCGCGTGCCAGTGGTAGAGGGATCGCTTGGAGGCGACACGCTTGAAGGATTTCGGATCGCGTGTGATGCCGGCTCTGGTCAGCAAGTCGGTCACGCGAGCGACATCGGTTGCGGTCATGGGTTCTTCTTGCGCGTCGGCTCCGAGACTGTGAATCTTGCCGCCGACGTAGATCATGGCTTCATAGAGCGAATCGCCGAGACTGCCACCGGCGTCGCCGCAGACGACGAGCGTTCCGGCTTGAGCCATAAAGGCGGACATGTGGCCGACGCTACCGCCGACGACGATGTCGCTGCCTTTCATCGAGATGCCGCAGCGAGACGAGGCGTCCTCTTCGATGACCAGCAGGCCGCCGTGTCCGGAGGCTCCGGCGCATTCGGACGCGCAACCTTTCACGCGGACGGTGCCGGACATGAAGTTTTCGGCGACGCTCCAGCCGACGTTGCCGTGGACCGTCACGTTCGCTCGCTTGTTCATGCCAGCAATGAAGTAGCCAGCGTGGCCGAGGATGTCGATGTCAGCGGGCGCATCCAGACCGACGGCGAGATTGTGCATGCCGTTGGGATTCAGAATCTCCACTCGCACCGCGTCGCCGGTCGGCAGTCGGTGGTGCAGGAAGTCATTCAGTTCACGCACGGTCAGGCGGGCTAGGTCGAGCGGGATGACACGGTCCATGAGTAGATCTGTTCCGGAACAGGTTCAAAGATGCGAGCGTTCTTCACACCCGGCAGGTGAGCGAGTGCGCGGTACTCGGACGAGATGGCGACGTACTCATCGGTTTCGACCGCGACGGCCGGTTTGCAAGCGAACGGGTCGCGGACCAGGATCAGTTTGTCGGCGGTCGCCATCAGCAGCGTGAAGAAGCCGTCGAGTTCCTCGAAGCCTTTTTGGATCGCAGCCTCGAGTTGATCCCCTTCGCTCATCCGCCATTCGAGGAACCGGCAAGCGGCCTCGGTGTCGTTGTCTGTTTCAAACCGGATGCCCTTCTTCTCCAACTTACGACGGACGCTGTAGGGGTTCGACAGCGAACCGTTGTGGACCAGACAAAAATCCTCGCCTGCTGTGAAGGGGTGAGCGTGCGCCGGCGAAACCGCCGATTCCGTCGCCATGCGTGTGTGCCCGACGGCATGAGTCCCACTGAATTGTGTGAAGTGATATCGCTGAGCGATCTCCGACGGATGCCCCTCATCTTTGTAGATGTCGATGGCTCGGCCGGTGGAAAGCAGGTGCAGCGAAGGGTGTGCTTCGGTCAGCCACGCTTTAAGCCGGACTGGTTCGACCGAGCCGACCAAGACCGCGTGATTCTCGAGAGCACTCAGCTCAATCTGTCCGCCGATTCGAGCAGCGAGTTGTTGCTCGAACGTGCTCCAGTCGAAGCGGCGGTCGGGGGCGTAGAGACTGAAACGTCGCAGCGACGATTCGACCGGCTCACCGAAGACCGCCAAGCCGGCCGAGTCGGGGCCGCGGTCTCCCATGCAGGTGAGCATCGGCACGACATGCTCGCCGAGCGATTGGATGAACTCCGGCTTTTTGGCGAGAAATCCGACGATGCCGCACATGAATGGCTCCGGGTTGGGCAATGCCTGATACGAACGTAGCCGTCATCGCTCCGCGTGACGAGCCGAACGCTTCCTTGACGCCGATTGACAACTCGGCTCATCACGCGGAGCGGTGATGGCTACGTTGGGTCGCAGTCTAAAACCACTTCGGCCGGGATTCCATGCACTTGAAACGTGAGCCTGTGCCGTGTGTGATGCCCGCGCTCGTAGTGACCGCATTGATGCGGTCGAACGATGGACCCGATGAATCAGGTCATTACGGGCGACGTGAGGCATTCATGAGCGAACCACTGCCGGAACCCGACGTGGCCATCGGCGCGGCGGCATTGCGACCGGAAGAAAAGAAATATCTCGACGAGCATTCTCTGAAGAAGCCGATGCGAACGGCGCAAATTTGGGCGCTCGGCGTCGGAGCAGTCATCACCGGTGAATACTTCGGTTGGAACGGCGGACTGGGAGTGGCCGGGCCAACGGGGATGTTGATTGCGTCGTTGTTTGTCTGCGTGCTCTACATGGCGTGGGTGCTGGCGCTGTCGGAGTTATCGGTGGCGATGCCGTTCGCTGGCGGGCCGCTCGCTTACGGTCGCCGAGCGGTCGGGCCGTGGCTTGGTTTCGTGATGGGCTGGTCAATGTTTCTCGAAAGCCTCTTCGCGACGATCGGGACCGCGATCGCGACCGGAGGCTACGTCTATTTCATTCTCAATCTGCTGGTGGAGGGATTGCATCCGGGGATCACCACAACGGCAGCGGCCTTGGTCACGGTCGCGTTGTTCGCGCTGCTGCAATGGATCGGTGCGAAGGAGCAGGCCAAGATCATGGAATGGATGACCTACGGAGCGATCGTTGCGCTCGTCTGGTTTTGGATCGCCTGCATTCCAGGCGTGAAGATCGAACGCATTCTGACCGAACCGCTGCTAACTCACGGCTGGGAAGGCGTCATCAAGGCGATCCCGTTTGCGATCTGGTGGCTGGTCATCATCGAATCGGTGGCGCTCGCGGCGGAAGAGGCGCACGAACCACACCACTCGATCCCACGCGGGCTGACTTACGCACAGATCACGTTGATCGTCTTGGTCGTGCTGACATGGTTCTTCGCATCGGCGTCAGGAAACGATTATCGCGAGACAGGAAAGGAATCGGTGCTCTTTCCGCTGCCGATGGTCTATCGCGAAGTTTGGCCTGACAAAGCTCACTCACCGCACTTGATCGCATTTTCGGTGCTGGCGATTTGCGGCATGATCGCCAGCTACAACGGAATGATCTACGCGGTCAGCCGACAATCATTCGCGATGGGCCGAGCCGGTTATTTGCCTAGGATCCTCGGTCACGTTCATCCCGTGCGGCGCACGCCGGACGTTTCGATCGCGGTCTGGAGCCTGGTCATCGCCGGGTTCGTCATCTGGGGCTATTTCAACGAATCGGCCGTGATGGTCGCCGTGCTCACCTGCAACTTGACCGCATTGATCTGGTACGTTCTGGCCATGATCTGCTTGTTCGTCTTGCGAGTGAAAGAGCCGCACATGCCTCGGCCCTACAAAGTGCCGCTCTATCCGATCCTGCCGGCGCTCGTCATCGTGATGAGCCTGTTCGCCGCTCTGGTTTACGGCTGGCTGAAGGATTCCATCGTGCTCTGGCTGACTCTGGCGATGTACGCGATCGGGCTGATTTACTTCTTCGGCTACGCTCGCAGCCGGCTGGCGACGGCGGCTCCGGAAGAACTGGCCGTGCGTGCCTCCAACTTGAGTGAAGAAGGATGAAGACCATGCCGTTGCAACGTCGTGACTTTCTCGTCGGCTTGGGCGGCAGTTCGATTCTGTCGTCGAGCGCGTTGGCCGCGACGCGAACGTTGCCAGAATTCACGTTTCACATCGTGACCGACACGCACATCGGCCGGCAGGACAACGAGGCCGCGCTCAAACAGTGGAAGCGAGTCGCCGACGAACTCAATGCCGCATCCGGAGCGTTCGTGCTGCACTTGGGGGATGTGGTCGATTCCGGACGCGAGGCGCAGTACCCGGTCTACATGGACGTTCGCAAGACGATCAACAAGCCCGTGCATGAGATCCCTGGCAATCACGATCCATTGGACTTGTTCGCCAAATACATCCGGCCGCGGATCGACATGTCCTTCGGGCATGGCGGAGTCCGCTTCGTGCTCTTCAACAACAGCGACCGCGAATCCCATCTGGGCTTCATCAAGCCGCCGCAGTTAGAATGGCTCAAGAGCGAACTGGCGGAAGCGGCCAAAGCGGATCAATTCGCCGTGCTCTGCTGTCATGTGCCCGTGCATACCAACTTGCATCCCGATCGCGGTTGGTACGTGAAACCGGCCGATGGCCAGACCGAACTCTATGCGCTGCTCGAACAGCACAAGAACCGGGTGCTTGGTTTGTTCCACGGACATTTCCACAACGGCATCCGTGGCTGGGACGACCATCGGCCGTTCATCGAATGCTGCTTCCCGTCGTGCTGTTACAACCAGGACCGCAAGCTGGTGAATCATCCGATGCTCAAGGGATTCGTCGTGGACGATTTGCGAATCGGCTACACGAACGTGACGCTCGGCGGCGGCAAGATGATCTTGGCCTACAAGCCTCTCGGAGCCGAATCGACGGCGAGACACGAAACAGCAATCCCATGAGCGACCGAGTTCTCCTTCGCGCTCTTTGCGAGCTTCTGTTCAAGAATGATTCCTGAGGTATGGGATCAAGACCGATCAGTTCTTTGAACAGAAATGCCGCAAAGAGCGCGAAGGAATTCTGACGTGACTTCGTTAGACGCTGATGTCCTCGTTCCAGAGTTGTGGCTTCTCGCGAATCATTCGCCGCATCAGTTCTAGACAGCGCGGGTCTTGCACGACTTCGACTTGAACGCCTCGGCTGCGCAGCAAATCTTCTTCGCTGAGGAATGTCTGGTTCTCGCCGATGACGATGCGGGGAATCTTGTAGAGCAGGATCGTGCCGGAACACATCGGGCAGGGAGACAGCGTCGTGTAGAGCACGCACTCGCGATAGACCGCTGCTGGCAGTCGTCCGGCGTTTTCAAGTGCGTCCATCTCGCCATGCAGGATCGCGCTGCCGCGTTGCACTCGGCGATTGTGGCCGCGTCCGATGATTCGTCCGCGATGGACCAGCACCGAGCCAATCGGGATACCACCTTCGGCCCAGCCCAGTTCGGCTTCGGCAATCGCTTGATCGAGAAATTCGTCGGACATGATTGCCTCCATGTTCATCAGGCAGGCGAGCGGGGCGGCGTCAGCCCCGCTCGCCAAATGGCTTTTGCGCTGGGCGAGTCCAACAATAACAAAAACAGCCGCGTCAAAAAGACCGCGGCTGTTGGGAGAGAGTTGGCGTCGATCGAACCGGACGCTACGAGTTCGCGTGCTCCGGTTCGTGCTGTTTCTTCTGAATGGCTTGATAGACCTCTTCGCGATGCACGGTGACTTCGCGGGGAGCGTCGATGCCCAGGCGGACTTTGTCCCCTTGGATATCCACCACCATGATGGTGATGTTGTCGCCGATGATGATTTTCTCGTCTTTCTTCCGGCTGAGAACCAGCATGATCCACTCCTTGGTCCGAGGGTGTTGCCCGTCAAAATGTCCGCCCACTGCGGAACGCGGGAAAGCTAGGTCAGCCGGCGAATGCGGCCAGCGGCGACTCGGAAGATTCGGGAACTTGCGGGTCCGCTTGTAACGGTCACGCGGCGTGCGCTCGGCGTTGACGAATTGTGCGAGCCCCTCAATGATCGGCTCGCATGATGACCACATGGATGATCTCCGGGTTGAGCGTGGCTGCCGGCTTTGCACTGGCCTGGCTGATCTTCACCCTCCGACTGGGTACGGCGCGACAAATACTCGATGCAGACGCTCTGCTGGCCGAAGCTCGCACCGATGCGCTTACCGGCTTGAAAAACCGGCGCGCGTTCAACGAAGAGCTAAACCGCCAGTTCGCTCAACGGCAACGACAGGGGATTGTCTTCTCGCTGCTGCTGATCGATCTCGATCAATTCAAGCAGGTCAACGACACTCACGGCCACCCGGCGGGAGACTTGGTGTTGCAAACCGTAGCCGATCTTCTGACGAAAACGCTGCGTGAGATGGACCTGGTCTACCGCTACGGCGGAGACGAGTTTGCCGTGATCTGTCCCGGTTCACGGCTTCGTGAAGCCGCGACGGCAGCCGAACGCATTCGACAAGCCGTGGAGAGGACTCCCGTGCAACTCGGGGACGGCAGCAATTCGCTCACTCTGAGCGTCGGAGTTGCGGAAGTCGGCGGTTCGGAAATCGCCGACGGACTATTGCAGCGCACGGACGAAGCGCTCTACGCCGCCAAACATGCCGGCCGAAATCGAGTCCGTCAGAGCGACGGACAACTTGGCGTACCCGTCAACATCATCTGATGTCAGCCTTCTCCGCCGAACGCCGTGTCGTAGGACGCGACAACCAACTGTTGCTCACTTGCCCGATGCCTTTGCGCGGCCTCGATCCAGCGGCTGAGCTTTGGCTTCACCTCATCGGCGATGAACTCAAACGATTGCTCCTCGGCAATACGGTTCCGTAAATCGAGCAGCGAGAAATACAGTCCTTCGTGCTCACGATGCAATCGCTCGACCGTATTCGACAAGTTCGGGTTTTGCTCGCAGACCTCGGCGAGATAGCCGCCCTGATCCTCGTATTCAAATTCGTTCGGTAGCAGGTTGATCAATTCTTCAAGGACCGCGAGCAACCAGCGGCGGGTTTCATTGTCGGGCGTTTCCTCCAGCAAATCCCGGAGGTCGCCGATCAGCAAATACTCCAGAACGGAAGAGCGGGCATACGCATCACGAGGCGTCATTGAGCGAGCCAGAGCCATGC
This sequence comes from Planctomyces sp., assembly GCA_005778115.1. Taxonomy (GTDB): domain Bacteria; phylum Planctomycetota; class Planctomycetia; order Planctomycetales; family Planctomycetaceae; genus SXKJ01. Next base: position 17,011 of record SXKJ01000262.1, read on the forward strand.
GACTTCCTTTCACGCCAGAGGTCCGAGTGCGTCCTCAGGATAGTCAGGACGCTCCGACCTGCAAGTTTTTTTTGAGGAATCTCCGCCGCCAGTTCGACAAACCACGATCCACCACAAAACGCTTTGGCGAGCGGGGCGGCGTCAGCCCCCCGGTGCGTTGTTGAACTCACCG